>CAYRFB010000060.1:0-11628 GCA_964423485.1 uncultured Bacteroides sp. | reverse complement strand
AAAGCGAACTCAACTGGTACCGCCATCCCGACAGCTACTCCCCCTTCTGGGACGGTCCCGACACTTAGCCAACAAGCCCAAGCGGGGGCATGGAGCCGGCGCTTGGGCTTGTGATGAGCGTTATGAGTGCGATATTAGCGGATGACGGCGATTTTGCGAGACTTGTAGATGTAAACGCCGGGCACGAGAGTGTTGACGTCGGCTGATGATGCGTTAGTCAATACAATCATGCCCTGGAGGTTATAGACGGGAGCCGAAGTGTTGCAATCCTCAACGGCGACGTCTTTGACGGCAGTGGTCTGATTTGAGTCTTCGCGCACGCAGCGGAGCGACATGCCTTGAGAGCGCTTGTCTTTGCTGACCTTGAATGTGCGCTTGCCGTTGATGATAAACATATACTGTCCGTAGAGGTCAGGGTTCTCTTCGAGGTTGGCTGAGGTCTTGCCTTTTGTGCCGATCCACAGACCGCTATAGGGGTTACCGCCTTCGGGATAGTCGATGGTGCCTGATGCGTAAACGCGTGTACCGGTGGCAGGGAACCACTGGCCGTCCTGCTCGGCGCCGTTATTGGTTGAGTCCCAGGTCATAGATGCATATTTCAACCAGTCGTAGGGAGTGTTGCCGTCAGCATCGCAAACGGGCACTTTGTAACCTACGGGTGAGGGGTCGTAGATGGATTTTTCCATAGTTTCGCCACCCCAGTAGTCATCGTTTGACTCATCGACCCAGTCGCCTGTGCGATAGTCGTTGAGCACGATTTCCTGCCCATATTCGTCTAACTCGCCGGTGTAATTATAGGTCATGGCGTAGAAAACGTCGGGATTCTCGATCGAGAGGTCGATGGTGCCGTGATAAGCTGTTTTAGAGGAGACTTTTGGCAACTCATTGTTGTCGATGTCATAGAGGGTGGGTTCGCCGTCAACCTCGTAGGTGTAGTCATCGTTCATCACGGTGAACGTAGCCGCCCCGGGGAAGGGGTCTTTGCGGCCCCACTGATAGATCATGCCGAAGTTATCAAACGATCCGCGCTCAGTGGAGACGGCTCCGAGGTTGCGGTCCATGAATGTCCAGGTCGTGCCGGAGGCATTTGGCTCGGTGGTGTAGTCGTTGGCGGGATCATAGTCGGTAATCCAAAGATGCCAGCTCCAGAGTATCTTGCCTTCGCTGTCGGTGGCGGCTACGAGGGCGTTGCCGGGAGTTTCTGAGGTCCAGGCGCAGATAGAGCCGGTGGTCATGTCAAGCTCGAGACGCGTAACAAGAGACTTGGCAGATTGCCATACGAGCTTGGCGGCTGCAATGTCGCCCGTTGTTTCAGTCTCGGAATTTCCTTTGTGGGTGGCGTCGAAATATGCGGTTGTGCCGGGTGTAACGATATAGCAGTTAGCAGTGCCGTCGGCTGAAAGATTGATTGCATCATCGGGAATCTGAGCCAGGGCAGTGCCTGCAGTCAGAATGGCAAATAGGGGTAGAATTTTCTTCATAGAAACAGTTTTTGAGATGAATATTGTCTGAATAGCAGCAAAGGTAAACAAAATATATTGTCAACCCAAATATTCATATCAAAAACTGTTTCTATGAACTAATTCTTTGACAAAATGAAATGTCGATTATTTGTCGGCTGTCTTTTTGAAATGCTTTTTGAATTTCTTTTGGATTTCGTCGACTTTGTCGAGTTTTTCCCAGGTGAAGAGCTCGACTTCCATTTCGAGAGGCTTTGATCCGCTATGGATGAAGGTCTTGCGGACTTTGCGAGGGGTGCGACCGACGTGGCCGTAAGATGCGGTCTCACGATAGATGGGTTTGCGCAGACCGAGCCGACGCTCGATGGCGTTGGGGCGGAGATCAAAGATTTTTTCGACGATCTTTGAGATTTCGGCGTCAGAGAGGTTGACTTTGGCTGTGCCGAAGGTGTTGACAAAAAGGCTGACGGGCTCAGCGACGCCGATGGCATAGGCGATCTGGACCAAAGCGCGCTCGGCGACACCGGCTGCAACGAGATTTTTTGCGATGTGGCGGGCTGCATAAGCGGCCGAGCGATCGACCTTGGATGGGTCTTTGCCGGAGAAGGCGCCGCCGCCGTGGGCACCGCGACCGCCATAGGTGTCGACGATTATCTTGCGGCCGGTGAGGCCGGTATCGCCGTTGGGGCCACCGATAACAAATTTGCCGGTAGGATTGACGTGGAGCTTGATATCGTCATCGAATATGGCTTGAACTTCGGCGGGCAACTGAGATTTGACGCGGGGTATGAGGATGTTTTTAACGTCGTCGTAGATTCGGTCGAGCATTTTTTTGTCGGCCTCTTCCTGGGTCATCTTGCCCTCGGGGATGATGAACTCGTCGTGCTGGGTCGACACGACGATGGTGTGGACACGTACTGGACGGTTGTTCTCGTCATACTCAACTGTGACCTGGCTTTTTGAGTCAGGGCGAAGATAGGTCATCTCCTTGCCTTCGCGGCGAATGGCTGCGAGCTCTTTGACAAGGGCGTGGCTGAGGGCGAGTGTAAGGGGTATATAGAGGGGAGTCTCATCGGTGGCATATCCAAACATCATGCTTTGGTCGCCGGCGCCTTGCTCTTTCTTTTTTGCGCGCTCGACGCCACGGTTAATGTCGGGGCTCTGCTCATGGACCGCAGAGAGCACACCGCATGACTCGCAGTCAAATTTGAGTTCGCTTTTGTTGTAACCGATGTTTCTGATAACGTCGCGCGTCAGGCCTTGAAGGTCGACGTAGGCCTCGCTGTTGATTTCGCCGGCGATGACGACCTGGCCTGTGGTCACGAGGGTTTCACAAGCCACTTTTGACTCGGGGTCGCGAGCGAGAAATTCGTCGAGGATGGCATCTGAGATCTGGTCAGCGACTTTGTCGGGGTGACCTTCAGAAACTGATTCGGAAGTGAAGAGATAGTTCATATACCTAAAGATTTTTAAACTGTTTTTACAACTGTTGGTCAATAAGATGAGTGGGACGCATCGCATAGCTTGCGTCCCACCACATTATAAAACCGATGATAAAATCTTAAGAGTATGCGAGCTCGCGCTTAGCGCGCAAGGCCGAATCGATTTTAGCATTTTTTCAAGTGGTTGCAAGCAGGCAAATCTGTCCACTGTCTTCGTTATTTCGCCACAAAGGTAACCAATTTATTGCAATCGGCAAAATAAATGGGTCAGTTCATTGCGAAGTTTGATGAAGTCACGATGTTCTGGTAAGCGTAGAGGCCAGCCTGTGAGAGCTCGATGATGGTCTCTGAGCCGTCAGAGGTGGGAAGGCTGACGTGAGTGTCGTCGACAAAGGTAAAGATGGTGTGCTTCTCGCCGCCGGGCACTGAGTAGCTCCAGCTGCGGTCGTCTTTGTTGAAGTCGAGACGCACGATTGAGCCGTCGTTTTCGCTTGTGATAGTGTATCCGTTGCGGTCACACTTGACAAGATATTTGCCGTCGTTGCCCTGAATGACTTTTGTGCCTGAGGCGATGGGATTTTCGCCGCTCCAGAACTCAACGCTGTTGAGCACCAGAATATCGGCCAGGGCGGCTACTTCATAAACCGGGAGCACCCAAAAGGCAAAGAACACAAGTTCGTTGACAAATTTATCGGAAATCTGTTTGTTCCAGCTGAGCAGTTTGTTTGTCAGCGAGAAGTTGCCGATGCAAGAGTTGAGCGTGAGAGAGAAGCAAAGAGCGCAGACCACTGCGACTGAAAGATAAGTTTTTTTCATAAGGATAAGAGTGGTAAAGAGTGGATTGAATTTATTTGTCTATTTCGCGGACGGCGTTGTCGTAGAATTCCATGATGCGCTTGACGTAAGCCGACGTTTCGGAGCCTCGTGCATAGCCATATTTGACGACTGGGTCGTTGTAGTATTGAGGATTCATCTTCAGGAGGAGGGCTTTCTCGACATTGTCATCCCATTTCTGGGGGTCAAGACCTTGCTTCTTGGCCAGGGCAATGGCGTCGTAGATATGGGCGATGCCACAGTTGTAGGCGGCTATGATAAATTTGCGTCGCTCCTTGTCGTTGGGGACGAAATTCATCAGGTAGCGGTCAAGGTCGGCTATCAGTCGGGTGGCGACGCGCACACTCACGTCGGGGTCGTTGAGCGAACCGACGCTGGCACCGTAGCCACGACCAGTGCGTGGCATGACCTGCATAAGACCGCGTGCGCCGACCCACGAGCGTGCCTTGGGATTGAACATACTCTCGGCGTAGGCCTGGGCTGCCAGCAGTCGCCAGTCCCAATCGATTGACTCTGAGTAGCGTTTAAACAGGTTGTCATATTTTGAGATGTAGCCTTTCGAGAAGTCAAAGGTGCCGTAAGGCTCAGACTTGCTCATCTCGAAGTAGCGTTTGAGCAGGTCAGTGTTTTCGGAAGACTGCTCCTCGGTGTCAAACCAACGGTCGACCTGAGCGGCCAAGGCGGTGTTGCGCGGCGCTACGGCCCACGACGCTCTCTGGGGTGTGCTGAGCGCTACCGAGATGTCGAGGTCGTGGAAGTATGTCTCGTTGAGCTGGGCGATGTCGCTGTCGACGACCGTCAACGGTATTGCTCCCTGCGACACAAGGCTGATGAGATCTTCGGCAGTTGCAGAGTCGGGGCTGACAGTGTGGATGGCAATGTCGGCGGCAAGCTCTTCGCTGAGGTTGTGAAGACGGTGGAGATACTTCGAATCATCTATGACATAGACGTCTTTGCCGACGAGCTCCGTCACGTCGGCCACACCGGGCTCACCTTTGACTTTAGGCTGGACAAGGACCTGGGTCGAATAGTTTTCGGGGCCGCAGTGGAGCACCAAGTCGCGATACTGGGCCGTGATCGGCACGTTATAAGCCAATAGCTCAGCTGTGCCGTCGCTGAGCATCTCGATGGCGGCTGAGAGCGACGAGGCAATGTTAAGCTTCAGGGCTTTATGGCTATAGGCCGCAAACTCTTTGAGCAGGGTATAGTCATAACCCATCGGCTCGCCCTTATATATAAAATATGAGGTCGGGCCGTAGAGGGTCACGGCATAAAGTGTATCGGTCAGGATTTCGCCGGTTGAGTCATTGTCGGCGACAATCATTGGCGGCATGGAACCGGACGACTGCGGAGACTGCGCGCGCTTGCAACTGCCAGGGATGAGGGCAGCGGCGGCAGCGATGAGCCAGACGAGGCGGCGGGTAATATGTGACCGAAAGAGTTTCAATATTCAAAAGTGCCTTTGTCAGAGATGATAGTGAGATGCTTGTGGTCATCAGCATCGACGCGACCGACGATCTGAGCCTCGATGCCAAACGACCGGGCAATGTCGATCACGCGCTGAGCTGAGTCAGGAGCAACGAATATTTCCATGCGATGTCCCATATTGAAGACCTTATACATTTCTTTCCAATCTGTCCCTGATTGCTTCTGAATGAGTTCAAACAGAGGCGGAACAGTGAACATGTTGTCTTTAATAACGTGAACATCGCCCACGAAGTTCAAGACCTTGGTCTGAGCGCCTCCCGAGCAGTGGACCATGCCGTGGATCTCGCGGCGCATGACATCAAGGATCGCCTTGATGACCGGAGCATAAGTGCGGGTGGGAGAGAGCACGAGCAAGCCGGCGTCGAGACCTGTGCCTTCGACGGGATCGGTGAGATGGCAAGCGCCTGAGTAGACGAGTTCGTCGGGCACGGCTGCATCAAAGGTCTCGGGATACTTCTCGGCGAGATATTTTGCAAAAACGTCGTGACGGGCAGAGGTCAGGCCGTTGCTGCCCATGCCGCCGTTGTAGCGCGACTCATAGGTGGCCTGACCGTAAGAGGCGAGGCCGACGATGACGTCGCCGGGACGGATGTTGGCATTATCGATGACCTCATCGCGGCGCATGCGGCAAGTGACCGTGCTGTCAACGATAATCGTGCGCACGAGGTCGCCAACGTCAGCGGTTTCGCCGCCGGTCGAGTAGATGTTGACGCCGAGGGCGCGGAGGTCGGCGAGGAGCTCTTCGGTGCCGTTGATGATGGCCGAGATTACTTCGCCGGGGATGAGGTTTTTGTTGCGGCCGATGGTCGATGACAGGAGGATGCGGTCAGTGGCGCCCACGCAAAGCAGGTCGTCGATGTTCATGATCAGAGCATCCTGAGCGATGCCTTTCCACACTGACAGGTCGCCGGTCTCACGCCAGTAGGCGTAGGCGAGCGATGATTTTGTGCCTGCACCGTCGGCATGCATGATATTACAATATTGGTCATCACCGCCGAGGATGTCGGGGATGATCTTGCAGAATGCGTTGGGGAAAATTCCTTTATCTACATTTTTAATGGCGTTGTGAACGTCTTCTTTTGAGGCAGAGACGCCTCGGAGCATGTAGCGCTGGTCACTCATATTGATAATGTTGGTTGGGTTTATTTCAGTTTGTTGAGTTTCTTTTGGTTGCCGACGAGCCAGAGTATGTCGCCCTGACGGAACTCTAAGTTGGGGTTAGAGTCAATGTATTCATCGCCTCGGTGGACAGCGACCACGATGGCCTCATAATTCTCGCGGAGACCTGATGAAAGCGGCGTCTTGCCGATTAGGGGCGATGACTCCGAGAGCATGACGTTGGTCAGCTTGACGTCATCAAGGCTGAAAGATTTGGCAGCCTCGGGCAGCTCGACTTCGACTGCCGGCAGGAGGGCCTTGAGCTGCTCGTCGGTGCCGATGACGCCAATGACGTCGCCGGGAAAGAGGCGGGCGTTGCCGCCGGGAATGGGGATGATGCGCGAGTCGCGGTTGATGCTGACAAGGTTTACGCCGTAGCGCTGGCGCAGATTGGAGTCCATAAGTTTCTGGCCGACAAATTCGCAGCCGGGCCCGACGGTCATGAAGGCCTGGTGGAGGTCGTTGACGACTTTATTGTTTTTGCCGCTCTTGCGCAGCTCGCGCTCGTTGAGGTTGTCAAGAAATTTTGACTCGATAGTCGTCATGCGCTGACGCAGGCGATGAGAGAAGAAAAACGCTATCAGCAGCAAGACAGCGACGGCGGCAAGGAGGCCGGCGCGGGCGGAGTAGGCCTGGCTGATGACGTAGATAACAAAGCCGAGAGCGATAAGGAAGCGGAAGATGGTGAGGACGATGCACGGTATGCTGCCGGCTGAGTTGGCGCTCGAAGCCGTGCGGAAGTCTTTGCGCGATACGGGCATCATCAGCGCCAACAGAAAGGGTCCCATCACCAGGAGCGTGACCGAAACCGAAATGATCTTAGCGGTCGAGGGGTTAAACAGCTCGTTGAGCCAAGGATCAAGCAGCCGCTGGCTGAGAGCGATGATGGCGATGAGCACAACTGAGTAGACGGCAGTGCGCCACACATAGCGCTTGAGCACAGCAGCCCAGGCGTTGCCTCGGGCGTTTTCGACTCCGGCCTCTTTCTGGTAGCGGTTGATAAGGAAGTTGAGGCGCGAGGGCAGGTGACGCTCTATATAATTATAGAAGGGGATCGACATCTTGATGAAGTAGGGCGTGGTGAAGGTAGTGATCACTGACACCGCCACAACGATCGGATAGAGGGTTGACTCGAGCACGCCGAGGCTTGTGCCCAGAGTGGCGATAATGAATGCAAATTCGCCGATCTGAGTGAGAGAGAAACCTGACTGGATGGCGACTTTGAGGGTCTGACCGGTGACAAGCATGCCGAAGGTGCCGAAGATGATCATGCCGACGATGACGACCACCGACAGCAGGAGGATCGGCGCCCAATACTCGGCGAGAATGTCGGGGCGCACCATCATGCCGACCGAGATGAAGAAGACGGCGCCAAAGAGGTCCTTGACCGGGGTGACCACATGCTCGATGCGCTCGGCATAGCTGGTGCCGGCGAGCACCGAGCCCATCACGAAGGCTCCCAACGCAAGCGAGAAGCCGCAGTAGACCGAGAAGACCGACATGCCGAGGCAGAGTCCCATCGACACAACCAAGAGTGTCTCCTGATTTAGGAAGCGGCGCCATTTGTTGAGGACTGTCGGCAGCACATAGACGCCGACAAGAAACCAGATTACGAGGAAGAACATCAGCTTGCCGACGCTCATGAGCATCTCCGAGCCCTCGACGGTGTTGTTGATCGCGATTGATGACAGGATCACCATCATCACCACCGCAAAAAGGTCTTCGACGATCAGCACGGCGAGCACCTGAGTGGCAAACTTCTGCTGCCTGAGGCCCAGATCGGTGAGGGCCTTAATGATAATAGTGGTGGACGACATCGACAGCATGCCTCCGAGGAAGAGGCTGTTGATGAAGTTGAAATTGAGCAAATGGCCGATCGAGAATCCGGCGGCCATCATGCCTGTTACGATGATCAGAGCAGTGACCACAGCCGAGCCGCCCGAGTTGACGAGCTTCTTGAAGCTGAATTCCAATCCTAACGAGAACAGCAACACGATGATGCCTATCTGAGCCCAGAAGTCGATATTTTCTTCGGTGGTGACCGACGGCAGATACTCGAAGTGAGGGCTGGCAAGGAATCCTGCTACGATATAGCCCAAGACGACAGGCTGCTTGATCCACTTGAAGAGTATGGTGACTACCGCTCCCAAGAGCAGTATGAATGCTAAATCGGAGATAAGGCCTTCGATGTTCATTAGATAGCTATTTGATTGGTTAATGCTATGTTTTTGGTGGGATAGACAGCCTCAAGCTCCTGGAAGAGGGTCAGATAGTCGGTGTTTTCGCGCACGAGCACGATCAGGTTGAGGTGGGTCTCGTGAGCGGCGAAGTCATATTCGATATAGAAGTTGCTCAGGTGCATGCGTCGTTTGCTCATTATATCATTATAGGGCTTGATGTCGCGGATGATTGTCGCGGCAGTGAGCCTTATGACGCGCGACTCAGAGCCGAGGCTGATGCGGTGCTCGATGCGCTCGAGCTGCACGAGTATAAAGAGTATCAACGCTGTAGCTGCGATAGAGACCCAGTACATGCCGACGCCGGCGGCCATGCCGATCGTGGCCACCATCCAGATGCCCGCGGCCGTTGTTAGTCCTCTCACTGAGCCCTTCATCTGGATGATCGCGCCTGCGCCGAGGAAGCCGACGCCGGTGACGACCTGAGCCGCCACTCGGCCAGGGTCGCCGTTCTTCAGCCCGAGATATTCCTGCGGGATGTAGATCGACAGCAGCATGGCGAGCGTGGCGCCCATGGCGATGAGCGAAAATGTGCGCACTCCGGCTGTCTGGCCTTTGCGTTTGCGTTCATATCCGACTATGCTGCCCAACAGTAGGCTTAGCACCAGCCTGAAGATGGAGTTGATGCTGTTGACGTCAATGGAGTTGATCGACTCATAGGCGTAACCCCATATATCGGTGAAAGATGGCATCGTCAGTTTAGTTGAGGTTGAAGGTTCGGCTGGCGAGACGGTAGTTGTCGGCGAAAAGTTCGACGGTGTAGTCGCCGGCAGTCAGGGCCGTGTTGACGTCCCAGTAGATGGTCACGCCACTGAGCTCTTCGCCCGCATATTCGACGATTTTCTTGGCCGAGCACTCAACGGAGCCGCCCTCAAACTTGAATGTGCCACCATTGCCGAGCAGCTGGCCTGTCGGCGAGACGATGCGCAGATAGATGGTCTTTTCGCCGACGGGAGTCGAATTGTTCTGCGGGATGGTGAATGTCACCATCAGCTGGGCAGCCTTCTGCACTTTCTTCTCCTTTTTGCCCTTTTTGTTGAGCGGCGTGAGGCTGAGGCCTGTCACGTTGAGCTTTTCGGCGAGGGTCATGCGCTTGCTGAGCTGTTCGTTTTCGCGCGAGGTTGCGACAACCCTGTTGTTGAGCTTGGTGTTTTGCTCTTTGATCTGGGCATTTTCGTTGCGCAGGGCTTCGTTCTCCTGGTTGAGGCGGTTGATCTCCTCTACATAGTGACGCAGCAGGGCGCGCAGGGTCTCGATCTCATTCTTGAGTTTTTTGATTTCGGCCGCGCTCTTGTTCTTCTGATTTTTCAGTTCAGACTGCAGGGCTTCGACCTGCAGGCGGGCGTTCTCATATTTTTCGGTGAGGTCACGTTTGACCGAGTCGTCCATGATGAGCTGACGCGAATTTTCAAACACGGCAAATTCGCGGTCGAGGTTTTCGGCGTCCTGAGTGAGCTGTTGCTGCTCGTAGTCGAGTTGCATCTGCTCTTTTTCGTTCTTGACTTGCTCGAGCGCGCGGTTGGTGGAGTAGACCATCCATCCGGCTACAATCAGTAGCACGGCAGCGCAGCAGGCGCCCGCTATGATGAGCGGGCGCTTTGACTTCTGCGGCTGGGTATTTTGGGGAGTGTTGGAGTTCTGGTTGTCGTTGGTAGTCATCTTTAAATAGGGTTAGGAGCTTTTTGGGGGATGGAAACTCACGGCAGCTCTTTACATGATGCCGCGCTCGCGGAGGGCTACCTGCCATTTCCAGGCCGAGCGCAGGGTGTCGGCGAGCGGAGTGGCTGCGACCCAGCCCAACACCTCATTGGCGCGACGCGGGTTGGCCCATACTTTTTCGATGTCGCCTTCGCGGCGGGGAGCGATGCGGTGGGGCACCTTCACGCCGGTGGCTTTCTCAAACTCGTTGATGAGCTCGAGCACTGACACACCGTTGCCTGTGCCGAGGTTGAAGATTTCGACGGGGGCTTCGGTCTTGCCTTCGACGAGACGCTCGACGGCAATGACATGGGCCTTTGCAAGGTCAACAACGTCGATGTAGTCACGGATGCAAGAGCCGTCGGGTGTGTTGTAATCGTCACCGAAGACGCTGAGCTCCTTGCGGATGCCGATGGCTGTCTGGGTGAGATAAGGGATGAGGTTCTGGGGCACACCGTTGGGCAGCTCGCCGATGAGCGCTGACGGATGTGAGCCGACAGGGTTGAAATAGCGCAGGATGATGCTGCGGTAGCTTGCGCCCGAAGCAATGTCGTCGCAGATGATCTCTTCGCAGATCTGCTTGGTGTTGCCATAGGGTGAGGTGGCAGGCTTGATGGGCGATTCTTCGGTGACGGGGTTGACGTCGGGCTCGCCGTAGACTGTGCATGATGAAGAGAACACGAAGCCCTTCACGCCATACTGCTTTGAGAGTTCGAGCAGGTTGATGAGCGTGTTGAGGTTGTTGCGATAATATAGGAGGGGCTTCTGGACAGATTCGCCGACGGCCTTTGACGCGGCGAAGTTGATGATGCCGACTATGCCGGGATAATCTTTGAAGAGCTTCTCAAGGGCGGCTTTGTCAGTGCAGTCGGCTTCCACGAAGTCGGGACGGCGGCCGGCGATAGCCTCGATGCCGTCAAGCACGTTGATGTTACTGTTGCTGAGGTTGTCGATGATGACCACATCGAAGCCTGCAGCGAGGAGTTCGACTGTAGTGTGAGATCCGATATAACCGGTTCCGCCAGTGACCAGAATGCGTCCTTTTGAAGTTGCCATAGTTTTATTGTCTTTTTAATCGTTGTTAATTTATTAATTATGTGTGCAAAATTACTTATTTCTGATAAGTCACGCAAATCAAAACATAAATTATGTGTATATAACGCAAAATTTGCGACACCTTGCGACAACTGCTCGGCCTTGGAGAGTAAAAATTTGGTTCTTGCAATTCGTTGATTGTCAGATATGGGCAAAAATTATGTTAGAAAAATATGTTTTATAACATAAAAATTGGGTAAAAAATTTGGTGGGATT
>CAYRFB010000059.1:0-11806 GCA_964423485.1 uncultured Bacteroides sp. | reverse complement strand
TTTACGACGGCCAACTGCGTTAACTGTTTCCATGCTTCAATTATTTAATTTTGTTAATGTCGAGAACTTTGGGATTCTGAGCTTCGTGGGGATGGCTCGGGCCGTTGTAGACGTGGAGGTTCTTGATGAGCGCACGGCCAAGACGGTTTTTGGGGAGCATGCCCTTCATAACGCGGAGGAAGAGGGGGTGCATGCCGGGTTTGAGGTGCTTGTTGTAAGATTTCTTGATGAGCACTTCGGGAGTGAGCTCGCGCTGACCGCCGGGATAGCCGGTGTAGTTGAGATAGATTTTGTCAGTCAGCTTTTTGCCTGTGAGCACGACTTTGTCGGCGTTAACGATGATAACGTAGTCGCCACATTCAACAAAAGGAGTGTAGCAGGGTTTGTTTTTGCCGCGCAAAATTTTTGCGACTTTAGAGCAAAGACGACCGAGATGCTGGTCTGTAGCATCGATGATCACCCATTCGCGGTCAACCTGCTGAGCGTTTGGAGTTACGGT
The DNA here is from genome assembly GCA_964423485.1 of uncultured Bacteroides sp. GTDB lineage: Bacteria > Bacteroidota > Bacteroidia > Bacteroidales > Muribaculaceae > CAG-873. The sequence continues at coordinate 11,307 of CAYRFB010000059.1, read as the reverse complement.
TCTGTAGCTTAAAGTATCCACTTTTAAATGTTTGATTAATAGTTAAATAAATTTGACCGCAGTCAAGCTCGCGCTCGGCCAAAAGCGCTTCGCAAGACGACTGTCAGTGATTGATTTGGACATAATCGGACTGCAAAGGTACGAATTTAACGCGCTATTTGCAAACTTTTTATGGCGATTTTTGATAAAAATTATTGCGGCGCGGAGTAAGCGGGGTCGAAGATTGAGTTGAGGAGGTGGGCGAGGCGGAGGCCGCCGCGGAGGAACTGCTGCTCGACTGTGGGCGTCCAGTAGGCGACTTCGTCGTATGAGATGTTGGTTTCGGGCTGGAAGTATGTGTAGACGTCAGAGGCGATGGCAACGGTCTCTTTGGCCCAATCATCAATAGAGCCGCTGATGATGGCTGCTTCTTCGGCCGGAGTTGCGCGGTCGATCTGCTGCTGCCACTCGGTGTAGCTCCATTTGTGGGCAGACTCGGGGATGGATGAATCCCAGACGGAGTGTAGGTTGTTGTCTCGGTTGAAGTATTTGACTTTGACGCGGTTGCCTCCGAGATCAGTGGCGTGGCCCATATGGAGCGGCATATGGAGGTCGCCGACAACGTGGACGAGGATTTTGAGGGCGAGCACACGGTCGTCGGATGACGATTGGGGATCGGTGAGGATCTCGATGCGCGACTTGATGGCTGTCACGGCGTCGCCGGCCGGGTTGGCGGGCGCTTCTTCGTAGCGGACGCCCTCGTCAATGTTTTTGTAATGCCAGGTTTTGGTGTAGGCATAGTCGCGCTGGTGGCTTGCGTTGTCAAGCCAGTTTGACCAGTAGACGATTGATTTGCCGTCGAAAATCGAGTCGATGGCTGCCTTGGTGGCAGGAGTGAGGTGCTGCTCGGCGATGTAGGCGGTGACGTCATGTCCCTTCTGTCCCCAGGCAAATGCGCTTAGGCTTATGAGGGTGAACAGCAAAGATGAAATCAGAGATTTTTTCATGATGAGGTTGGTGAGGCTGTGTGGCCTGTGATGCGGATGGTCAGATGTTAATTTAAAAAAAAGATAATGCCCACCAGTCTTACGATAGGTGGGCATAATAGAGTGAGATTGGAGTTTCTTTAGTTAAGTGGTGGGGCGTTATGCCTCGGCAACTTCAACGACGATAGGAGTAACGTTGATGAACTTGCGACCACCCTTGCCTTCGGTGAAAGCTACTGTGCCGTCGATGAGGGCGTAAAGAGTGTGATCTTTACCCATGCCAACGTTCAAGCCGGGGTGGTGAACTGTGCCACGCTGACGCTTGATGATGTTGCCTGCTTTTGCAAACTGGCCACCGAATATTTTGACGCCGAGTCGTTTGCTTTCTGACTCACGGCCGTTCTTAGAACTACCAACACCTTTTTTATGTGCCATTTTCGATAAATTTTAAAAGGTTAAGCGACAATGTCTTTAATCACGATTTTGGTGAAATACTGGCGATGGCCGTTTTTGCGACGATAGCCTTTGCGACGTTTTTTCTTGAAAACGATCACTTTATCACCTTTGACGAGGGGCTTTTCAACCTCGCAAACAACTTTTGCTCCTTCAACGAGGGGAGCACCGACTTTCACGGCACCATCGGTATCAGCGAGGAGAACGCGGTCGAACTCAACCTTGTCACCTTCTTTAACTTGCTCTCCGAGGTAGTGAACATACAAGAACTTGCCTGCTTCGGCCTTGAACTGCTGTCCCTGAATTTCTACGATAACGTACATTTTGTTGTTATAAAAATAATGAGTTAACCCGCTGAGGCGAAGCTTGCTAAACGGTGCTTGCTTACTTAGTTAAGGCCTATTGCGGAAAATTAGCGCACAAAATTAGTCATTTGCTCGCTGATATGCAAGAGATTTCAAGAAAAAAACTCCGGAATTTTTACTTGCGTAATAGAATACGGCTTTCAAACCCCCAATACAATCGCAGGGTCGATATTCAGCTTTTTGCTAATGACACGCGCTTGTTTAAGCGTCGGTTCTCTCTTGCCTGATAGATATTCGCAGATTCTGGAGGGGTTAATGCCCAGTAGCTTGGATAAAGCTGATTGAGTGAGCCCCATTTCATACATACGGAGCTTTATGATGTCAATAAGCGTCGGTTCGCCAATAGCGTAATGTTCGTCAGAGTAGTCGGCGACTAAGCCTGAGAGGAGCTCGAGCTCTATGCTGTTAGGATCAGTAAGCGGAGTTTCATCAGTAACTAATGGTAATAACTCTTCAACGCGTTGGAGAGCCCATCTATATTGGTTTTCGTTTTCTATCCGTGTCATAACATACCGATTTATTATATTGTTGAACAATCAATTTTGTTATATTCGCTATGCGTTCCGATAAAGCGAATATAAACCCATTTTATAGTAAATTTAATAACTACGACGAGACGATGTTGGTTGCCTTTGATGTTAAATACATAGTGTTGGTTCCCAACGTTGTCAACGCTGTTGAAACTTCTTTTGACATCGGCAAAGTTTTTCCAATCAGCATCCTTAACAATCTTGACCCATTCTTGTAATGCAGTCTTTGTGTCGGGGTGTCGGATAATGTATTGTTTTAGTGGTTCTTCGGTGATAATTCTCATAATGGAGTTTGCAATAATTACAAAAGTATAAATAAAATTTCATTTTTGCAAATATTTTATGGGCGGCAAGGGTTTTGTGGGTTTGTTGCTTTTGGATATTTAATATAACTTTGCAAACATAACATTTTTCTATTAGATAGATCTAAAATTAAATCGCTAAAAGTTATGAGTATGTCAAGCAATAATTTTTTCGGCGGGAACAGAATGATTTCAAGAACGCTAACTTTCGCGGCAGCGACGTTAATGCTTTTTGTCTGTGGAGCTTGCGGCAGTAAGAGTGCAGAAAAGGAGGCAAGCGCAGATAGTGCCGGTAGTAAAGGAGAAATAAAATTATATATTCAGCCTGCGGTTACTGACAGCTCGCTTATAGGGCGCTGGGTGAATCTGGTCGATGTCTTTGATGGCAAGATTTTTATCCAGTCAGATAACTTGATGAGTTTTGACAGGGATGGCAGATGCCTCAGTTCATTCAATCATGTCGGTGCAGGTCCAGAAGAGTATGCGATGTGGGCAGGAGCTGTGGTTGACCCAAAGACGTGTGACTGGTTGGTGATGGGTAAAAATGGCCGGCCAATTTTAAAACGTTATTCGCAGAATGGCGATTTCTTAGGCACAAAAGAGTTTATCTCGGCTGATAATCTTCAGCCGCTGAATGATGGCTGGATTGCCACAAACAGTGGCTTTGTCGATATAGATCTGACGCTGTATTATCTTGACAGCGAGCTCAATCTCGTTGATTCGCTGGCGACGCCGTTCAAGCACAGGATGTTTCCGGTAGAAGGCGGGACGACCGGTTTGCCGGACTATGTACAAAGCATCGGTGATCAGGCGTTTATCATGCGAAACGACACCGTGTATGATATCACCGATCCCCATAGAGCGCCGGTTGCTTTTGCAGTGGTGCCGCACATCAATAACGCTTTACCCACCAAGCCAGGTGAGCCTTTAGATCCGGACTGGGGAACTAAATATATCATTCCCAGTTATCTTTTCGGCAAAGACTATGTGCTGGTCTGGTATGTCCACAATCAAAAGGCCGCGATGAGTATTTATAAGTATAACAACGACTCACCAATTGTCGAGTTATCAAATGATTATAGCGTTGATACGCCTGGTCTGGGATTTGACTATGAGGGCAACACCCTTTATGGCCGTCCGCTGTTAGTTAAGGGCAACAGTTTCTTCTTTGTTGTGAGCGACAATCAGATGATCGATGTTACGGGTGATGAGAATGCCAATCCTGCGATTTTCGAATTGAGCCTTTAGGACCTATGTCCATCGTGCCGCTATCTCAAGAAATTTGGGGCGTGAAGGTAGATGCCAAACGATAGGCCGACGTTCCAGTCGTGGGCCGGGTAGGTGGCGTAGTTAACGTAGGCAGCAAGCGTGGCGAAGGGGAACTTGTAAGTTATGTCAGCCTCGCCGTAGAACTCAGGCTTTGAGAGCCAGTTGCCGTAGTAGGCAGAGCCATTGGGCCGCTCCATTATCTTGCGCAGAGGCATAAAGGCAGAGCAAAGGAGGCGGGCCGAAAGGTTGTCGTTGTAGCGATAGACCGGCACAGCGCCGGCGGCCACGAAGCTGTTGGAGCGGAATGCGGGCTTGAACGTATTGTTTGACGCAGGTGTCGGCGCAAAGTTGGGAGCGCTGATGATGGCAGAATTATAGCTGCCGTAGAGTTTGCGAGTCGACAGCATGACATCGCCTTCGACGCCAAATGACCAATGGCGGCCAATCGGGAAATAGTTGCGTGTGCGCGCTTCGGCCTGGAGCCAGTAGGGATGATTTTTCGACAGGGTCTCGCCGTCGGCATTGTTTATCCAGGCATCGCCGATAAAGCCCATGGCGGTGAAGTTATAACTTGTGCCCTTGGTCGGGAAGTTGATGTCGTCGAGGGTGCTGGTCTGGTAAGAGGCAAAGACCTGACCGAGTTTCTGATAGGAGTGGTATCGGCCGAAGCTGTACATGCGGCTGTTGGCATTGGTGTCGCGGTAATAAGAATCGTGGAGACGGCCGATGCCTGCGCCGATTTCGATCTTGCCCAAGTAGCCTGCCTCGGCCGACCAGCTGAGGCGACCGTAGTACTGATGGCCGATAATGAAGGTCGGCACGCGGGTCTCGTAGAACATATAGTCATCGTCGTAGAACTTGCGGCGCGAAGCGACAGCCTGGATGTTGAGGCGCGAAGCCATCGGGGTGCGGAGATAGATGCTGCCGTTGACCATAGCTGCCATATCGCTTTGGCCGAGCCAAACGTTGGCGTTGGCCGAGATTGAGTTGAAGCTCAGGGTCGAATATCCGGCTGAGAAGAAGAGGTAGCTGTTGTTAGACGATGTGAGGTAACCTCCGAACGCAGCCTTGAAATTGTTTTTGACAGTGGCCTTGAGCTTGAGGTCAAAGAGGTCGGTGGTGTCGTTGTAGTGAGCCTGGATGCCGAGGTCGGTGAGTTTGTCGGTCGACAGGGCTGTGTAGTAAGCGCGGCGCGCGCCTTCGAGCGACAGGGTGTCGTGGTGGAATTGGCGTTTGAACAGATGATGGATGAAATCGTTCTGGCTTAGCGAAGCGCCTTCGACCGAGACGCTTCCGAAACGCAGGTATGGGGTCTGAGATTTGAACACATCGCGGCTGAGATTGCGCGCGGTCGAGTCTGTGCGGGTGTGGATGCGGGTCTTGATAGAGTCGATCATCGCCATGCCGTGCTCATAGCCGATGGCATAGATGCGGCGGGCCTTGGGGAAGTCGAGGAGGCTGAACTCGTTGAGGTCGATCTTGATCTTGATGCCCTCGTCGGCGGGGAGCGAATAGTCGTTGTTCTGGATGATTAGGTTGGTGAGCTGATCGAGGATCGAGGTCTGGGGACCTGTCTCTTCGGTCGAAACGTCGACACCGATCATTATCGAGGGCGCGAAGGCTGAGCGCATGACATCGACGGGGAAGTTGTCATAGATGCCGCCGTCATAGAGCAGGGCGCCGTTGACCTCGGTGGCCTGGAACACAGCGGGGAAGCTCATCGATGCGCGGATAGCGTCGCCGATAGAGCCAGATGAGAGCACCATCTTGTGGCGAGCGGCCACGTCAGAAGCCACGCAGCGATAGGGCACCATGAGCTTGTTGAAGTCTCCGCCGGTCTGGGCTGTGAACGGTGAGAAGAGCTCCATAAAGGCGAAGTTCATCGGCAGGGGTGATATGAGGCTCTGAGGCACCGTTGATGCCTCAGATTTGCCGAAAGATATCGGGAGGTCAAACATCGCCGGGGTCTGGCGAGCGCGATTGAGATAGAAGCTCAGTCGCGGATCCATAGTGCCGGTCGACCAGTAGCTGAAGCCTTCGGAGAGGATGAGGTCGAGCATCTCTTGGGTTGTGTAGCCGCAGGCATAAAGGCCTCCGATGATCGAGCCCATCGAGGTGCCGGTGATATAGTCGATCGGTATGTTGTTGTCTTCGAGTGCGCGAATGACACCGATATGGGCGATGCCTTTAGCGCCGCCACCACTAAGCACGAGTCCTACCGACTGGTGGACAGAGTTAATGGAGTCGGGCGTAGCCGCCCGACCCGATACTAATTGGAGGAGGAGAATGAGAAAAGTAAGATAGCGTCTCATTGTTGTCTATGTCCCTGCGGAGCGATCAGTCCGCATCTCTCTAATGTGGTGAATAAATAGTTGAAATATGAAAAGACAACAAACGGAGAGGTCAAATAGTTTTATCGACGCTGTCAGTTATGAACGAATCTTTGAAGCCAAGGAAGTAAAGCACGCCATCGAGGCCGATGGACGACAGTGATTGTGAGGCGGTTTGCTTCACTTTAGGCTTGGCGTGGAAGGCGATGCCGAGACCGGCGGTGGCGAGCATCGGCAGGTCGTTGGCGCCGTCGCCGACGGCGATGGTCTGCTTGATGTCGATGTTTTCGACCTGGGCAATGATGCGAAGCAGCTCGGCCTTTCGCTTGCCGTCGACAACGTCACCGACATAGCGGCCGGTGAGTTTGCCGTCGACGATCTCGAGCTCGTTGGCATAGACGAAGTCAAAGCCGTAGAGCTGCTTGAGGTAGTTGCCGAAGTAGGTGAAGCCGCCCGAAAGGATGGCGGTCTTGTAGCCGGTGCGTTTCAGCACCTGCATCAGTCGGCCGACGCCTTCGGTGATCGGGAGATTTTCGGCTATCTCGCGCATCACGCTTTCGTCGAGGCCTTTTAGTAAGGCGACGCGCTCGGTGAAGCTCTCGCGGAAATCTATCTCGCCGCGCATGGCCCTCTCGGTGATGGCCTTGACCTTGTCGCCGACGCCGGCGCGCACGGCGAGCTCGTCGATTACCTCGGTTTCGATCAGGGTAGAGTCCATATCGAAGCACACCAGGCGACGGCAGCGGCGATAGACATTGTCCTCCTGGAGCGAGATGTCGAAGCCCTCCTTTGACGATATGCTGAGAAAGTGGCTTTGCATCTCAGCTGTGTCGACAGGATTGCCGCGCACCGAAAACTCGATGCACTGCTTCGACAGGGGCTCTTTGTCTTCGTCGAGTGGCATACGGCCTGTGAGACGGCGGATGCTGTCGATGTTGAGGCCCTGGTTGGCTATCTCTTTTGACACGAGGGCGATATGGCGGGCACTGAGGCGTCGGCCAAGCACTGTGATGATCCAGCGGTCTTTGCCCTGCAGCGATACCCACTCTTCGTAGGCGTCGACGGTGATGGGGTTGAAACGGATCTGGACGTTGAGTTCGTAGGCTTTGAAAAGCAGGTCTTTCATAAGGTCGCCCGAGACGTTGGAGGTAGTCTTGAACAGGATGCCTAAAGAAAGGGTATGATGGATGTCGGCCTGGCCAATGTCAAGGATCTGAGCGTCATAGCGCGCGAGTATCTCGGTGAGCGATGATGTTACGCCCGGGCGGTCAAAGCCGGAAATGTTGATCAGAATCAGTTCGGTCTGCATAATGGATTATCAATTGTGATTAGCGACGGCAAAGAAACGTAAAAATGCTCACCTGAGCAAATAAATGTTGGGTCAAGCTTGTTATAAGTATATCAATGCAATCAAAAAAGACTTATATGGCCAGCGAAGATATAAAAAAGAGTCTCGACGAAACGAGGCATTACTCTCACGAAGATGCAAAATATATGCGCATGGCAATCGACCTGTCGGTTGAAAATGTTGATAACGGCGGCGGCCCGTTTGGCGCTGTTATCGTGCGTGGCGGCGAAGTAGTCGCTACGGGTGTCAACAGAGTCGTAGCCAATAACGACCCTACGGCCCACGCCGAAGTGTCGGCAATCCGTAATGCTTGTCAGGCACTACAGACATTTCAGCTCGAGGGATGTACGATCTACAGCTCTTGCGAGCCGTGCCCGATGTGTCTTAGCGCAATATATTGGGCCGGCATCAAGCGCCTCTGTTACGGCAATACCAAGGATGATGCCAAGGCTATCGATTTCGATGATTCGTTTATCTATGACCAGCTCGACTTGGCTTACGAGGACCGCTCGATCAAGTGTGAGCACTTTATGCGCAAGGCCGCCCAAAAAGCGTTTATCAAGTGGGCCGACAAGTCAGATAAGATACCGTATTGATATGCTATAGCTTGAAGCTGTAAAGGGAGAAATATAGGCTGTCATCGTCTTCGGCCGGCATGAATCTAACTCCATAGTAACGGTCGTCGTAGCGGCCAAGCACTTTGAAATAAGCCGGCATCTCTTGCTCCATTATCAGGTCGTTGCCGCTATATGCCTGGAGCACAACGCGGCCGGAAGCGAAGTCGGCAAGGGCAGTTCGAAAAAGAATCTTGTCGATAGGATCGTAGTAAAGGCCTGTGTTTGACCCGACGTGCTTGATGTCTTCACGGAAATTCTCATAATACTTGTCGAACCCGCGTGTATAACCGCGGTCTATTCCCTGTGGCTCGAAGCCGAAGGTGTTGATAAGCTTGAAGTCTTTATCATAACGGTAAATTAGAGAGTCAGGGGCGTGGTTGACGTATATTATACCTTCTTCAGGATCTATGGCATAATCGAAAAATTCAAATGCAGGCATTGGATTATCTTTGTACCACTCGGGAAGCTTGCCCTTGACATCAGTTATTTTCATAGTCCTTGTGTCAAGAAGACCCAGTATATGCCCTTTTTCGTAGCGCGCAGGGTTGATCTCAGATAGCGATCTATTGTTAAGGGAGAGAGGAACAATCACTGTAGAGTCATCAATCGCAGTCATTGTTACTCCAAAATTATCCATTTCAAGCAAAAAGTAGCTTGAGGGGGAATCATAGAGGTCTTTTTCAGACACATTCTGATGGATTTCCATACGTCCGGCCGGCTTTACTTCGCCTGACGATTTGTCAAACTCATAAACGTATGCCGATGAATTAATAAGCAGCATCTTTGTCGCGTCAGGCTCGATTACGGAGCCATACAATATCCCGACCATATCACCGGGGCCTTGACCCCGTTGAGAATATGTGTTAATTAATTCTCCATTCTCTAACGAGTAAGCGAAAATCTTACAAAGCGACCTATCGACAAAAACGAGACACGAATCCATAATGACAAAGTTGCCGCGCATGTGGGTTGAATCGGCGTTAATTATTAATGAATCGATTTCAAGATGTTCGACCGAAAGAATTTTCTCGCCGACTTGCTGGCTGTTTGGAGTCTTGGTGCAAGCAGATATAGTTAGGAGAGCTGCGGTTGCGGCAAAAAATAAAAATTTTTTCATTGAAAATGATTGTCTTATGGGTTGTATATTATTGTGTTATGATGTTTTGACAGTTGTCAAGGGTTAGATAATCATTGATGTCGACGGTGTTGCCGGTGAGAGTCACGTTGCGCGTGTCTTTGAGCAGGATGGCGGGGCGACGGTCGGACGACAGTTTGTTGTTGCGGATGATGATGTCGTGGTTGACGCACTCGGGTTGCTCCGGCGCGTCGGTGTTGACAAGAATGCAGGTCGGCTGTGAGGCATGGCCGCAGTGTCCGCAATTTTCTATGACATTGTCTTCGATAAGCATATTGTAGACCGGGCCGCTTTCGTTCCAGCCAAGCTCGGTGCCGAGTTTTATGGCGGTTTCGCAGCTGCCATCAATATGGTTGCGGGCGATGACTGCGTTAGGGCTTTTGATCAGGAAGGCCCTGGCGAGATGGCTGCTGACCTTGTTACCGGTGATTTCGACCTCAGGACGCCGTGTGAGATTGGTCATGACGAGGTCTGTAAGGTCGCCCGAGGGAAGATGGCGGTCGAGCGTTATGATGACTTCACGACGGATTTCAGACGTATCCACCTGGGTGACGGCATAGTGGCCGCGGTCGGCGAGGTTGCGGCGGTTAACGATAATCATAGTGTCGCCGACGATGGGATAGTCGAGCGATTGGGCGTGGAGATCGGCGTTCTCGACGCGGATTTCGGCAGTCGCTGAGTCGCGGGGGATAAAGCGGTAATAGTAGTTGTGAACGTTGGCGCAGTCGTCGCCTTGCCCGGCAAATGTTGAATTTTTTATTGTCAGTTTGCCGGAGCAGGAGGTGAAATGGGTGGCATCGGTATTGGTCGAGATCACCTGGTCGCCTTGTGGCACGACGCTCAGGCCATCGATGCATATGTCAGATGAGAGGTGGCCGACTATGCCCATGCCGGGCTGGCTGTGGATTGTGACATCCTTGAGTGAGATATTGGCTGACTCTTTGATCATTATGGCCGGTCGATAGTGTCCGCCGTGCCTGATGATGACTTTGTCTCCTATGGCCGGTTGGCAGTCGGAAGCCATTCGGATGGTCAACGGGTCGAGAAGTTTTTTTGAGGTGACGCGGCCGGTGTAAAGCCGCTCGGTGATGTGGTCGTAGAAATGCACGCGGCCAGTGACTGCGCTGTCGATGTAATTATAGATTTGCCGATCAAAGCTGATGTCAAATGCTGCGTTGTCAGTTCGGATCACCGTGCCGACAGTGTTGGGTGGACGCTTATAGGCTATAGTCAGGCCTTCGATGCAAATATTGTCAGCGTTGGCTAAGGTGATGACTTCATACCAACCGTTCATCACGAAGACTGCGCTGTCGGCTTTGATCGTGATGTCGCGACATCCAGTCAGGTCGAAGGCTTTGACGTAAGGCGCGCCGGGATGAAAGAGAGTCTGCTGCACACGCTCGCCGTAAGCTCCGCTGATGGCTTCGCGCTCTATCCTCAGGGCGGCGGTGTCGCAGATCTCGTAGCAGCCGCGCGGGATTATAAGCGTAGTGCCGGGGTTATGGCGGCAGAAAGTACATGCAGCTTGGATAGCCTCGCGGTCGTTTATGCCGTCATCGGGTTTTGCGCCGAAGTCAGCAACCGACACCTCCCTCGCAGAGGCCGCGAAGGTCATTGCGATTGCACTCAATATTAAAATTAACCGTAACATTGCGCAAAGTTATGCAATAATGGCCTATCGACAAAAAAACAGGGTGGGCAATTGCTTGCACACCCTGTCGGTATATTTTGGGGAAATCGTTGATTTCGGGTAATTACATCATGCCGCCCATGCCGCCCATGCCGCCTGCGGGCATTGCGGGACCGGCGTTCTCTTCTTTCTTGTCGGCGATCACACACTCGGTGGTGAGGAACATGCCGGCGATAGAAGCGGCGTTTTCAAGAGCTACGCGGGTCACCTTGGCAGGGTCGATGACGCCGGCTGCGAGAAGGTTCTCGTAAGTGTCGGTGCGGGCATTGTAACCGAAGTCACCCTTGCCTTCGCTGACTTTCT
>CAYRFB010000058.1:0-12237 GCA_964423485.1 uncultured Bacteroides sp. | reverse complement strand
ACCTGCTTGCCTCCCCCAACCTTCGCCTGCAGATGGGCGACCGCCTCACAGTGGTCGGCAACCTCGAGGACATCGACCGTCTGGCCGGCCGCCTTGGCAACTCGATGAAACGCCTCAACCAGCCTAACCTCATCACCATCTTTGTCGGCATCATCCTCGGCATTATCCTCGGCTCGGTCAACCTCGGCTTCGGCATGAAGCTCGGTCTCGCCGGCGGCCCGCTCGTGGTGGCAATCCTTCTCAGCCGCTTCGGTTATAAAGCCAAGCTCGTCACCTACACCTCGTCATCGGCCTCGCTGCTGCTGCGCGAGCTCGGCATCTGCCTCTTCCTCGCCTCGGTCGGCATCTCAGCCGGCAAGGGATTTGCCGACGCAGTGTTCAACACCACCGGCATGTGGTGGGTCATCTGGGGCTTTGTCATCACCGTCGTGCCTCTGATAATAGTAGGTCTCATCGCCCGCGGTCGCGACAAGATCAACTTCCTGACCATTATGGGTCTATTCTCTGGTGGCTGCACTGATCCCCCCGCCCTCGCCTACGCCAACAACTCGACCGGCAACGATGCGCCCGCCGTGGCCTACTCTACGGTCTACCCTCTGACGATGTTCCTCCGCGTCGTAGCGGCTCAGGCGCTGATACTCTGTCTGGCATAAGTCATAACATACATATATAGATAGAACGAAAGATGTTCGATTCGCCGCCGAGCGGCTGAAATCGAACATCTTTTAATTTCGTTGTCTTTGGCCGCGAGGCCATCGACAGGATTGAGGAGATTATATAGGAGAATGAGAATTACTGGTCGAAGCGCTCATCGCTCTTGGTCTGCTTGTAATCGCGGATCTTGTCGACCAGCACGTCAGCCTGCTGGAGACCGACTGCGCGCCACACGGGCTCGCCACACTTAAAGAGGATAAGAGTCGGGATTGACTGAACGTTGTAGCGACGAGCTACAGCCTCGTTCTTGTCAATATCGATTTTCAAGACATTGGCATCATCGCCGACGGTCTCTTTGACCTGTTCGATAATCGGTGCCTGCATCTTACAGGGACCACACCATGTTGCATAGAAGTCGACCAATGTCGGTTTCTCTTCTTTAATCAAATCATTAAAATCACTCATATCGTTTTTTGTTTTATTTGTTACTTTTTTATCGTTTGTAATTCTAACGCTGATGTGAGTGCAATTGTTTAGAGCGCCCGATAAAAAGGACGATAAAAATCGCCGTGCTATTGCCAAACCGAAAAATACTCCGTAACTTTGCAGTCGCAAAAGGTCGGTCCGGTAGCTCAGCTGGATAGAGCATCTGCCTTCTAAGCAGACGGTCATGCGTTCGAGTCGCATCCGGATCACAAAAAAAGCATCTCACACGAGATGCTTTTTTTTGTGTCGATAAAAAAAATCCCTCAATGAGGGATGATTTTGGGGGATTTTGTCCCTCAATGAGGGATTTTTTTAGTCTGACGGGGGAGAATGCAGCAGGAGCTGCACCTTTGGGGTGCAGCTCCTGAGAGTATAGAGGTGGATGTCTGTTGACGGGATTATTAGTTGCCGCCGTAGCCGGGGTTCTGCTCAACTTCCGGGTCAGAGCCAAGAAGGGTCTGGTCAACCGGCCAGAGAACCTTGTAAGCCTCAGCAGTAGTGAGCACGGGCTTCATTGTTTCAACGGGAGCACCGCCATTGTCAACGAACCAAGTGTTGTTAACAACGTCAAGACCGTAACCTGCACAACTTTCGGGCTGGAACACAAAGTGGTCAGTGTCAGAACCGCCCTTAACAGCAGTCAGACGACGGATGTCCCACCAGCGCTGGCCTTCCATAATAAACTCTTTGTCTTTCTCGCGGAGGATGGCGTTTTCGTTTTCGCGGAAGCTGCCGGCCTTGTAGCCGTGGACTGCTTCGTCCCAGTTGTTGCCGTAAGCACGCTGGCGAACGAGGTTGATGTACTTCTCAACGTCAGCATTGTTGCCGCTATAGTTGGCGATTTCGGCGAGGTACATATAGGCGAGGGGTAGACGATAGATCGGCATGTCGTTATCCCAAACATAGCTCGTCGACCAAGATACACCGATGGAAGGACGGAACTTCAGGATGAATGAGCCCTGCATATCATGCTCTTTAGGATTGAAGTTTGCAATGTAAGTCAAGCTCTCCTCCCAAGGTTTGATATTCCACTGAGGGAAGAACATGTCGCGACGGGTGTCCTGCTCGTTAAACTGGAAGTACATTGCATTTTTGTACATATAACGGTTAGGACTCGGATTCATGTTAGTCCAGCAAGTATATGCAACCTGCATTGCATCAGGAGCAGCGGTGAAGTAACCAAAGCGGCTTGCGCCACCGTCTTTACGGATACCGAGACCGGTCTCATCCTGAACAGACCAAGCATTTGTGCCCGCACCTGCGCTCTTTGACCAGATCATCTGACCCTGGTAACCGTTGAACTGATAGTGAACAGGGTTGTTGTTGCTATCGTAGTAAACATCGTCTGAGTTGCTGTAGCAAACAGAGTAGATAGTCTCGCTGTTGAGCGGAGTGGTCCAAACGTCGAAGTAGTTGTCGAGCATCTTGTAGCCATAGTTGTTGACTACATTATCGAAGTAGGTCTTGGCGGTCTGAACGTCGGCAGCGTTAGCGGTGTGATCACCGGTGCTCACCTTGCCGCTCCAGAGATAAACCTCACCTGCGAGCATTTCAGTTGCAGCCTTGCTCCAGTAATAAGCCTTGTGAGAGCTGATTGACCAACCAGCACTTGCTTCAAAGTACTCCAAAGACTTTTGGATATCCTCTTTAATGAACTTAAGAGTAGCTTCAGCAGTCGAACGCTTCATATATAGGTTGTCAGGGTTAGTGATACCATTGACAACGTCTGGTTTAGAGCGCAGAGGAACACCACCGTACATACGGTACATCTGGAAGTAAGCGAATGCACGCCAGCCATGAGCCATAGCGAGAAGGCCATTTTTTGTCTTTTCGGGGAGAATGCTTTCTTCAGCTTCATTTGAGCGTTCGATAAGCTCGTTGAGGTTGGCGATAAAGCCATAGTAGCCGCCGAAAGTGCTAAACTGAGCGTGGCTTGCATCATAGAGATTCTGAACATAGTCAACGTTGAGCGCACCCGAACCGTTGATAAGGTCAATGGTCAGAGTACCGGCGCGAAGCTCACCAGCCCAGAAGAGGATATTTGCCGGATAATTGCTACGGAACTGAGCTGCAAGGGCATAAATATTGCCCGTAAATTCCATCTCATTATGCCAATAATTTCCGCCATAAGGGTAGTCAATGGGATACTGGTCAAGCTCGTCATTACAAGACACAGCTCCAAGTCCCATAGACGCAACCACAGTGCATAAGGCTATTTTGCTAAATATTTTTTTCATATTGATTGTCTCTCTAAGGTTGTTATTAGAAGGTTACGTTAACACCGAAAATCACCGTGCGCGGGAGGTTGTAAGTACCGCCGTTACCTGCTGTGTTACCAGACCAGTAAGTGGTGTTGTCGGGCAGAGGAATTGTACAGCTCTTTATGTAGCCGAGGTTCTGGCCTGTCACTGACAGGGTGAGACCCTGGCAAGCAAACTTGCGGCAGATGCTTTCGGGGAGCATATAGCTGAGCGAGAGTTCGCGGCAAGCGAGATAGTTACCGTTCTGAGCAAAGAAGCTGTTGGTGCGGACATAGCTGTCAGAGCCATACTGGTCAGCCCAAACGACGCGGGGATATTTAGCGCCGGGGTTGTCAGGAGTCCAAGTGTCGGTCACCTGCTTGGGGAACGCCATTGCGCCCTGACCTTCTGCGAGCCAGAATGAGAGGTTTGAGTCGTAAACCTGGAAGCCGAAGCCCATATCGAAGCGAGCATAGAGAGTCAAGCCCTTCCAAGAGAGTGAGGTATTGAAACCGCCGCTCCAGTGAACGTCAGAGTGACCGATGATCTTCTGGTCTTTGTTGTCGATCATATTGTCACCGTTGATATCTTCGTAAACGAAGCTACCGGGCATAAGACGGATCATGTTAGATGTAGAGACGCCCATAGCAATAAGGCGCTGACGACCGGCCTCGGTTGCATAGACCTTCTGACCGTTGACTACGTCGATGTAGTCACCGAGAGCATCGATTTCAGCCTGGTTGCGGACCATGTGACTTACGCCGTAACCTACCTGCTGATAGGGGTTCTGACCTTCCTGATAACCGCCGATATAGTGAGTTTCGTTGCCGTTGCCTGTGTAAACCTCAACACCGGTGTTGATCACACGGTTGTTTTCAAGACCGCTATAGGGGAGTTTCTTGATGCGGTTGGTGTTGTAAGTGAGGTTGGCGCCGAGAGTCCACTGGAAGTCACGGGTGCGGATGAGAGTAGCGTTGAGGTCGATTTCAAGACCCTGGTTTTCATACGAACCGTTGTTGTCAGTGATTGACGAGAAGCCGGTGGTCTGGGGAAGAGACTTGCTGGCATACTTGTCCATAGTCAGACGGTTGTAGTAAGTAAGGTCGAGGTTGAAGCGGTTCTGAAGGAAACCTAATGTAAGACCAACTTCAGCGGTGCGGGTGCGTTCCCACTTCAGTTCAGGATTGGGGAGTGACCCCATGCGGTAACCTGTGTTGCCGTCATACATCCAAGAGCCGTAAGAACCGCGGAGGGTATAGTAACCGAGCTTGTTGCTGTTGATGGTTGCGTTCATACCAAATGAAGCGCGGATCTTAGCATAGTTGAGGAAGTTGAGGCTTGGATTTTCTTTCCAGAAGCTTTCATTTGACATTACCCAGCCTGCAGACACACCGGGGAAGAAGCCCCAACGGTTGTTGACCAGGCGAGAGTAACCGTCCTCACGGAATGTTGCAGCGATGAGATAACGGCCATCATAGTTATACTCAGCGCGACCGAAGTAAGAGATAAGAGCCTCGTTGAGGTGCTGAGAGTCGATGCTGCGTGAGTCCTGAGAGGTCAGGGAGAGGTCAGGATAACCCTGGAGAGGAGCTCCATTACCTTCAGCACTGAAGTCGATGTATTTACGTTTGTAGAACTCAGTACCGAGCATCACATTGACTGCATGCTTTTCAGCAAAAGTGCGGTTGAAATTAGCCACAAGGTTATAAGTCTGGTCGAAGTAACGATAGAATGAATTACCAGTGGCAAACTGTCGGTTGATACCACCTGAACCGCTATTGTTGGCCATATTATAAGCACCGGTATTGTTAGTGGCATATTCGAGGTTTGACCAATTGGTAAGCTGCTCGTTATAGAACCAGCTCATTGTGCCCTTAAGAGAAAGGCCTTCGATGATCTGAGCAGTGAAGCTCTGAGTCATCTGGAACTTGTCGCTCTGGTTGTTGCGGTTAAACTTGCCTTTGTTAACGTTGACGTTGACCGGACCGTTGTTACCATACATCTGGTTGCCGTCAAGATCCTCGAAGTTGATAAACTTCCACATGATACCACGGTTCATCATATAAGCCGTACCGATCTGGGGGTTGTCATTAAGCCAGTTAGCACGAGTGTAGTTAAACACTGAGTTAGAGGTCAACCAGCTTGTGAGCTTATAAGAGCCGGTGAAGGCGAAGTTGTAACGCTTGTAGAAAGTGTCCTTAACAGCGCCCTGAGCGTCGTAGTAACCGAGAGCGGCATAGTAGTTGCCGCGATCGTTGCCGCCTGAGAAGTTAAGGTTATAGTCCTGAGTGAGAGCCGGGCTGTTGAGGTTGTAGTCGAGGATGTCAGTCGGCTTGTAGATGATAGTGCGGTCGCTCAAGGGGTCGGCCATCTGATGCCAGCCGCGATCGAGCAGGTAAGCGTTATCATCTGTCATAGTCATGATGTTGTAATTTTGAGTGGCATCATATTTGGTACGACCGATATCGCCGGGGCCGTTTGCACCGGTCATAAGGCCGGCGGCCTGAGCGGGATAACCGCCGCCGGGAAGAGCCCACTGAGAGTTGGTCTTACCTGTACGGAAGTAGTAGAGGAAGTCTTCATCAGAGCAGATGTCATAGCCGGGATCCTTGTAAGAGTTGAGACCCCACTTGCCAGAGAAGGTCACCTTGCCTGTGCCAGTCTTACCATGCTTGGTAGTGATGAGCACAACGCCGTTACCTGCACGGGCACCGTAGAGGGCGGTTGCACCGGCGTCCTTGAGGATCTGCATGTCTTCGATATCGTTGGGGTTGATATCAGAGAGGCTTGAACGGATCTGACCGTCGACCACGATAAGAGGTTCGTTAGAGCCGCCGTCGAAGTTACCTCCACCACGCACTGTGATAGAAGGAGTGGCAGACGGGCTACCTGAAGTCACTTTAACGCGCACACCTGACACAGCGCCGACGAGAGCCTGAGCAGGGTTGGCGTTAGTACCGATAGTAAGCGCTTTCTCGCTCACCTTGGCAATAGAGTTGGTGACGTTGGCGCGTTTCTGCTCAACGCCATAACCCATGATCACAACCTCGTCGAGAGTGTTGGTGTCGTCGGCAAGAGTGACGGTGATGGGTTGGCCGTTCCAAACAACAGTCTGGGGCTTGCATCCAACGAATGAGAAGGTAATCTTTGCGCCTTTGGTAACACCTTTGAGCACGAAGTTACCGTCGATGTCAGTTACAGTTGCGATGTTGGCACCGTCAACTTTAACAGAAACGCCTGTCAAAGCTTCGCCTTCTGAATCGAAAACGGTACCTGTGCACGCGCCGGTAGTCTGAGCAGTCTGAGCAGCAGAAGCCGGAGTTTCGCTTGGTGCGGCAAATGCCACTGCGGGAGCTGAAGCTACGAGAGCCAGGGCGAGGCACCAAGACTTTATATTGGTATTAGTCATATATTTACACATGTTAGTTACGATTACACATTTTCAATTACTGTGCTGCGGGAGCGGTCACCTCGTTAGAAATGGTGTATTCGCCCGATGCATACCAGCAACCATTTCGCGGATTGGGACGCACGCGTACACGATAAGTTTTTTCAGGATCAATATACTCAGTGAATTTTGCCGAAACTTCATTTGAACTACCAAGTGTGATAGACGTTACATTAGACCAAGCATATTGGTTATTACTGTCGAGAGTACCCAACTGCAAATCAGCAGTATAACCTCCACAATTATTAGATGCTATCTCATTCCAAGTGATGGTTGTGGTACCTTTCTTATAAGTAACTGGGACGCCATTCTCGGTAACAGTCACATCAGTGTACGTAATTTCGCCGAATGCTATACCTGACACCAAGGGAGCAGTCATAAACTGCAACTCATAAGTGTCGGCCTGGTCGCGGCCACTTGAAGCAGAAGGAATACCTTGGGTTGTGATAACGTAAGTTGTGTTGGGTTTCAGACCTTTGAAGGTAGCAGTATACTCCTTGGGTTTGAAAGTCTGATTCACCACTTCAGCACCCATTTGCTCGCGGGTACCTTCGTTAATCACAACTTTGTAGCCGTCACACGAACCGTTAGAAACAACAGTCCAGTAGGCTGTGGCGCTGTTAGACGTGGTCTGCAGAGAGTTGACAACTATAGCTCCCATATTAGGATAGTCATCATCACTACAGCTGACCAGCAACGATGATGAAGCGAAGAGGACTCCAAGCGTCATCACCAATTTTCTGATACTACTCATAATTAGTTGGTTAAAGTTGTTTTTGGATAATAAAAATTAAGGTTGTTACTCACAATTTTTCTTAACGGTCATAGCAAATCCGTTAAAAAACGTGTAAATATACCGTTAATGGCAAAAATGCACGGCGAAGATTTTGTTAAATAAATTTAAAACGCCAATTTTTAATATCCATAGCCAGTTATCTGGAGTCCGACTTGTCAGACGGGTCGGACGGGTCAGAGGGTCACTTTTTGGTGATCGCAAAGTCTCATTTTTATCAAATAAAAAAGAGTTGTCTCACGACAACTCTTTTCCTTAAACCTTTATCTTAATCTAATACTATGAAAAACACACATGCAAAAGTAAGCATATTTCTGGAGGTGGAAAACAGTTTTGCTAACTTTTTGCTACGATTTAAATCTTTTTTGCAATATAGGGTAGTTTACCCCCCCCCCGTGTTAACATCAGTTAACAGAATATTTCTTGTATGCGCGCGCCAGACGGGTGTGATAGCCATGGCTGGCGTAGGCCGGCCCGTTGTAACCGCGCGCAAAAGCGCTCCAATTTTTTGATGCGAGATGTGGGAGCAGTCCGCTGTTGCGGATAAACTCGGCAAAGAGGTTGAGCTGGTCGCGCTCGTTGCGGCTCATGAGTTCGGCAAATTCCTGAGGCGAGGATGCGCCGCAGCGCTTCCAGTTGAATCCGCCGATCTGAAACATTCCCCAGAACGTGCCCTGGATAGCGGCGATGGTGTCGATGTCCATAGCCTGGAGCAGGCGCTGATGCTGGGCCGCCTGCTGGGAGCCGAAACGGCGGGCATCGGGACGCTCGAAGACGAGCGGGTGAGTCTTGACGTAGTTAGAAAGCGGTATCTTGCGACGGGCGGCCATAGTGCGGAACACGCCGAGGTCAAAATTGATCACCGGGCTGTCGTCGGGGTTGAAACCGCGGTGGATGTGACCTGTCTCGATGTCGACGATGGCCTTGATGGCTGCTACCTCTACCCCTAACTCGCGGGCCACGTCATCATAGTCGCTTTCGGTTAGGATCTGGCCGCGGACGGCAGCGGAGTAGTCGAAACGCAGGGTGTCGCCACCGACGACGATATAGTCTGTCTGTGCGGGCGGCCCGAAGAGCTCCCATAGCTTGAGGTCTCCCTCGGCTGAGTAGTCGGGGAAGGCCGGCGCGGCAAAGTGCCGGTCGAGGGGCTTGTGCGTCTCGTCTTTGCCTGAGGCTGACGCGCAAACCACGGCTGCGGCGATGGCTGTCGGGAGAATGCGTTTCATGAGAGTTAAGGATAAAAGCGGGTGTATCGCAATTGATGATCACCAATCATGACACACCCGCTATATATAATAATGTGTTATTTCTTAAGGTCGGCGACCTTGGCGAGGATACGGGTCAACTGGCCCCAGTAACGCTCGACGGCGGGGATATACATGCGCTCTGACGGAGAGTGGACGCCCTGGAGGGTCGGACCGAAAGAGACCATGTCGAGGTGAGGATATTTCTCAAGGAAGAGACCACACTCAAGGCCGGCGTGGATCGCCTTGATGGCAGGACGGACGCCGTAGAGCTCCTCGTAAGCGTCAGAGGCGATCTTCATGATCTGAGAGTCCATATTGGGCGCCCAGCCGGGATAGCCGTCGCCGTGAGCGACTTCGGCTCCGGCAAGGGTGAAGAGGGCTTCGACCTGATGGGCGATGTCCCATTTGCGAGACTCGACTGACGAGCGCTGGCTGGTGGTGACGATGATCTGGTTGCCGTCTTTCATCTTGACAGAGGCAAGGTTAGTCGAGGTCTCGACGAGGCCTTCGAGGTCGCGGCTCATGGAGATGACTCCGTGAGGAGCGCAGTAGAGCGACTTGATCAGGCGCGAGGTGGTGTCGGAGTCGACGCAGAACTCGGGACGGTCAACGCTCTCGAGCTCAAACTTAATGGTGGGTTCAAGGCCCTTGTACTCGGCCTCAACGTCGGCTACAAAGCGGTTGAAGGCCACGCGGATCTCTTCTTTCTTGGCTGCTTCGACGCCAAAGACAGCGTGAGCGGCGCGGGGGATGGCGTTGCGGAGGTTGCCGCCGTCGATCTCTGACAGAGAGACGCCGTGCTTGCAAGAGAGGGTCCAGAGGAAACGCGCGAGGAGTTTGTTGGCGTTGGCACGGCCCAGGTGGATGTCGCCGCCTGAGTGACCGCCGAGGCCGTTGGCGATGTCAAACTTGAAGTAATGGAAATCGGTCGGAGCCACCGAGCGGTGGTAGGTGAAGGTGCAGACAGTGTCAACGCCGCCTGCACAACCGATGAAGATCTCGGCGTCGTCCTCAGAGTCGAGGTTGAGGAGGATGTTGCCTGAGATCATGCCGTCGCCAAGATTGTTGGCGCCGGTGAGACCGGTCTCTTCGTCGACAGTGAAGAGAGCCTCAAGCGGACCGTGGACGAGCGAATCGTCGACGAGTGCAGCGAGCGCACCTGCCATGCCGATGCCGTTGTCGGCGCCAAGAGTTGTGCCTTCAGCGCGGAGCCAGTCACCGTCGACGACGGTGGTGATGGGCGAGTTGTCGAAGTCAAATGATTTGTCATTAGATTCGCAAACCATATCCATGTGTGACTGCATGATAACGGTCGGGGCGTCTTCCTTGCCGGGAGTTGCAGGCTTGGTGATTACAACGTTGCCGATAGCGTCGGTCTTGGCAGCCAGATTGTGCTTGGCTGCAAAATCGAGCAGGAACTGACGGATCTTTTCCTCCTTCTTTGAGGGACGGGGCACTTTGGTGATCTCGTCGAAGATCTGAAATACGAGCGCCGGTTTGAGGTCTTTGATTGTCATTGTATAAAGTTATAATAGAGTTTAATGTGCCGCCAAGCGGCTTAATAAAAATTTAGTTTTGACAAATAACGTTAAAAACCACATTATTCGACCCCTAAGTTACAAAATAAAATTGTTAATCTGCAAATATTTTCGCGAGCTTTCCTATATTTGCACTCCAAAAGTCATCGAGAACTATGAAATTGCTTCTTTTAAGCATAGCTATAATAGGCGTGTCGGTGGTGCTGTTGGGCGTGAAAGTGCTGTTTGTTAAAGGCGGCCGTTTCCCTTCGTCGCACATCGGCCAGTCAGCAGCCCTGCGCAAGAAAGGCATAACGTGTGCTCACGATGACGATGACAAAGATTAACAAGAAACAATAAACCGTATAATAGACAACCTAATGAAGAAAAATTCAATTGCAGCAAAATCGTTGATTGCTCTTCTCGCCGCCGGCATGATCAGCTGTGCAAACGGTGAAAACAAAGACAGCGCCGCAGCAAGCGCTCCCGAGACTTCAACCGACTCAGCTGCCACACCGGCCCTCACAATCCGTTACGTCGACATTGACTCAGTGATGGCGACTTACACCCTATCGAAAGAAATCGACGAACAAGGCCGCAAACTTATGCTCGACTACCAGCGCCTGGAAAACCAGAAGAACAATGAGCTCCAGAACCTCGCCGCTCAGATTCAGCAAAAAGCCCAGAGCAACGGCTACCTCAGCCAGGCATCATATGAAGCTGACATCCAAAACGCTCAGCGCAAGCAAAATGAGGCTCAAAACATACTCGGCGCCCATCAGGAAAAATTACAGAAACAGTTAGCCGAGTTTAACCGTCAGCTGACTGACTCGATTCAAAACTTCATCAAAGAATATAACGCCACCCGCCATTATGACGCGATAGTCTATCGCGCTTCGGGTCTCTACTTCAACCCCGCGCTCGACATCACCGGCGAAATCATCGAAGGCCTCAACGCGCGTTATACTCCTGCAGAGAAATAATCTTCTCGACTGACATTATCCCTCTAACGCCCGACAACGCCGACCGCGATGCCGGGCGTAAAATTTGAACAAATGAAAAAAATCGCAAGCTTTACAATTGACCACGAGCGGCTCTTGCCCGGAGTCTATGTGTCGCGCCGCGACCATACCCCGGCGGGCGACACAATCACGACATTTGACATACGCCTTACGGCCCCTAACCGCGAGCCGGCTGTGAGCCCTGAAGCTCTTCACACTATAGAGCACCTTGCAGCAACCTACCTCCGAAATGACAAACTGTGGGGCGATAAAATTGTCTATTGGGGACCAATGGGTTGCTGCACGGGCTCTTATCTATTGATGCAAGGCGAGTTAGAGCCGCGCGACATCGCCGGCCTGCTCACCGATATGTTTGAGTTTATCGCCGGTTTCGAGGGTGAGATACCCGGAGCAACCGCCCGCGACTGCGGCAACTACACCTTCAACGACCTCCCCGCCGCCCGCGCCGTCGCACGCCGCTACCTCGACCAGACACTCAGCAATCTTTCCGAGAAAAATTGCATCTATCCCATTTAAAATATTATCTCTCGCGAATATTTTGTAAATTTGCGCATTAATTTAATCAGACTCAACCAATGGACTTTATAGACGAACTTACCTGGCGCGGCATGATCCACACCGTTATGCCCGGCACAGAAGAACAGCTCAAGAAAGAGATGACAACGGCTTACCTCGGCATTGACCCCACTGCCGACTCCCTCCATATCGGCCACCTCGTAGGCGTGATGATGCTTAAGCACTTCCAGCGCGCCGGCCACAAGCCCATCGCCCTCGTAGGCGGTGCAACCAGCATGATCGGCGACCCATCGATGAAGAGCCAGGAGCGTAAG
>CAYRFB010000057.1:0-12303 GCA_964423485.1 uncultured Bacteroides sp. | reverse complement strand
GTGCGATAACCATCGGGCATGAGGGCCGGCAGGTTGGTGTCGGTGTTGGAGGGCGTCCAGCGGTCGAGGATGTCGCGGTTGGTGTTCATGCCACGGTCAAACCAGACACTGCTATATGAGGGCTGGATGCGGGTGTACATGTCGAGGTTGAAGGCGAAGTTGACGGTGAAGTCAAAGTCGCGATAGTAGAAGTTATTGATGAAACCGCCGGTCCAGAGCGGGTCGCCCGAGCCGATATAGGTGTAGAGGTTGCGCTGCTCCTCGGCGGTGAGGGTGCTGGCGCCGGCAACATTGAGGCGCAGGAACTCTTTGGCCGTCACCTTCTGACCGTCTTTGGTCAGGAAGAGGGGGTAGCCGTCAGAGTCGAGGCCGGCCGTGCGGTAAGCGAAGATCGCATTGACCGGGTAGCCTTCGCGCGACGGGGTGGTCTGGTTGAAGGGCACGGTCTCCTGGAGGACGGTGTTCTCGTTGTAAGCGATGTTGAGGTTGGTGGTCCAGCGGAAGTCCTTGTTAGAGATGTTGCGGGTAGAAAGTGCAAACTCGACGCCGCGGTTGCGCATGCTGGCCCAGTTGACCATAGTAGAGGTGAAGCCGGTCTCGAGGGGGAGCATCTTGAGGGCGATGAGGTCGTTGCCCTTACGGTAATATGCATCAGCCGAGAGGTTGAGGATGTTGTCAAAGAGGCCGATGTCGATACCGGCATTGGCCGTGTGGGTCTTCTCCCAGCGCAGACGTCGGTTGGGAGGAGTGCCGAGCACGATGACGTCTTCGCTGACTCCGGGGAGGATCGAGGCGTTGTTGTAGTCGCCCATAACAAACGATGAGGTCGACTTGTCGATGTTGCCCTGGATGCCGTAGCTGAGACGCACGGCGAGATTGTTGACCGCAGTGACGTCGCGCAGGAAGGCTTCGTCAGAGATGCGCCAAAGGCCGCTGAACGAGTAGAGGGGCAGGAAGCGGTACTTCTTGTCGACACCAAAGAGGTCACTACCGTCGAAGCGGACTGAGGCTCCGAAGGTGTAGCGTCGCATCAGCGAGTAAGAGGCCGTGGCGTAGAACGAAGCGTAAGCGTTTTCGACGACGCTCTCGGTGTGGAGCGGGAAGGTGCGCGCCCAAGATTCGTTGGGGAAGATGACAGGTTTGTTGGTCAAAGTCTTGCGGTCGTAGCCGTAAGCGGTCGATGAGAAGTAGTCATACCAGGTCTTGCGGATTTCGGTGCCGACCATAGCTTCGAGCTCGTGGTCGGGGGCGAGACGTTTGCTGAATTCGACCTGGGCCTTCCAGTTGATCTGCTTATTGGTTGATTTGCTCTGAATGTGACGACCGCCGTCGGGCAGGAAGGTGCGGCGGACACCGTCGGCGCCCATCACCTCGGTGCGGTAGAACTCTTTGCGCATGGCGTAGGTCTCTTTGCCGGCAAATGACTGGGTGTCGACCTGATCATACTGGAAGCCGATCTGGGTTACGGCCTTGAGATAGTCGGTGAAACGGAGGTCAGCGTCGAGCAAGGCAGTGACGCCGGTGGTCTCCTGAGAGTAAGCGGTGTTGTTGCGCTCCTCGAAGACGTTAAACTTCAGGTCGCTGTCCTCGCGGCCCTGAATGTCGGTGTCGTAGATATAGTTGCCATAGAGGTCATAGGGCTGCTGGTAAGGATTGGCCCGGCGCGAGTAGTAGACGGGGTTTGTGAAGCCGTCGTTGTCGGTAAGATAAGAGTCTTTCTTGCGACGGTTGGCGAAGACCGAAGCACCGACCTTAAATTTCTCGCTGAGACGATAGTTGGTCTTGAGGACGATGTTGAAGCGGTCCATTGACACGCCGGGCACATTGCCTTTCTCGTCCTGATAGCCGAGCGAAGTATAATAAGTGGCCTTGTCGCCGCCGCCTGAGACGCTGAGGTTATATTCCTGGCTGAAAGTGTCGCGGAAGAGGATGTCGTTCCAATCGGTGTAGACGCCCCGGAGCGCATTGATCTGAGCCTGAACGTCGGGGGTGAGGGCTGACCAGCCGCCGAGCTTGAAGGCTTCGAGCTGACCGGCAGCCTGAAGGATGCGCGACACGGCGCCCTTGTTTTCGCGATAGGTGAAGTTGGAGCCGAGCAGGTCGAGCTCGAGGTTGACCTTCTCATCAGAGTTCAAGAGGTTGAGGCGGTCGATGTCGGGCTTGGGCGAATAAGATAGTCGGGTCGAGAACGACACCTGAGCCTTGCCCTGCTTGCCGTTTTTGGTGGTGATGACGATGACGCCGTTGGCGGCGCGGGTACCGTAGATCGCCGTTGCGGCTGCGTCCTTGAGGACGGTGATGCTCTCGATGTCGGCAGGGTTGAGACCGGCGATCGATGACTGATAGAGGTTGTCGATGTCCTTAAGTTCATCGGTCGAGGGCATCTCGGTGCCGTTCATCGGCACACCGTCGATCACCCACAGAGGGTCCTGGGTGCCTTGGAGCGAAGATGTACCACGGATGCGGATTTTCAGGGGTGCGCCGGGCGAACCGCTGCTCTGGATCGCCGAAAGACCGGCGACCTGACCTGCGAGAGCCTGGTCGATGTTCATGATAGCGCCGATCTTGCTGTCGTCGACCTCCATCTTGGTGATCGACGCGGTGAGCTTGCGGCGCTCGATGGCCTGATAACCGGTGACGACGACGTCGCTGAGCACGACCGACGACGGATCGAGGACTATGTCATAATGGTTTACGCCGTCGACGAGCACTATGGTTCGGGGGTTGTAACCGATGCTTCGACACTCGATCTCGGTCACACCATTAGGGAGCGTGATAGTGAATTCACCGTCGATGTTGGTGACGGTGCCAAGATTTTTTGCAGTGCTTCCGGCTTTTTTGAGCTGTGTTTCAGACACAGCGACAGATGCGCCGGGAAGCGGTTCCTGGTCTTCAGATGAAAAGATCACTCCGCTGACTGTGCGCTGTGCCAAGACAGCGTTGGCAGGGAGAATGGCCGCGAACAACAAGATGGCCATCAGGTTTTTGAATAACTGTTTCATCGCACTGTGTGGTTAGTTATAATAGGAATAGACAAATCTGTAAAAATAAATAAGAGAGAGAAGAATGAGTTTGTGAGTTTGAGAGAGAGGAGGATGAGAAAAATGAGGATTATCAATTTTTGAGCTGAGCGATGCCGAGGGCGGTGTTGATGCGCATCACGAGGTCTTCGTAGTGATAGCGGGCATCGCGAGAGGCTGAGGGCATGCGCGAAATCAGCAGGGTGCGGATGCGCATCAGTTCGCCGCGCTTGAGCGATATTGCGTCAGAGACTCGGTTGCCCTGACTGCCATAGAAGTTAAGGTGTCGGCGGTCAGGCGCATGCTCACCTATTTCGTTGGCGCTGCGGTCGTGGGGGTGAAGCGGACAGCCGAAGCAGCTGTGTTCGCTCGGATTGACAAGCAGCATCGCCGCCGGGTCAGCGTCGAGGGAGCGGGTCACGCCTGACTTAACGCCCTGATTCTCGCTTGCGGCGATGATGAGCGCGTCGACAAAGTTTTTCTGCATCGAGCGCTCACGCACGTCGGGGGTCGCACCCTTGATCGTCTTGGCAAATATGCTGTTGTGGAGCATATCCATCATTTCAGAGGGCATGAACGCTTCGCGGCCGTTCATCGCCTCGTTTTCATACATTCTGATGATGCGGTTGTCAGAGAGGAGGTCCCAGAGGATGTAGCTCTGAGCATTCTTCAGTATGTAGTTGGGCGAATTCTCGATACGGCCAAAAGGAGTGTTGTTGACGAGGAAGGTGTAGTTTGACACATCGGCGTCAAAGAGCCACGACGGCTGGGTGAGGGCCTCGTCGATGACAAACTTCACGGCCTCGCGCTGGCGGGGAGTCTCGACAAAGCGGTAGGTCTGCTTGCCGTCGCCGACGGTGGTGTTGTCGACATAGATGCCGCCGATGTTGGCCAACACGTGGTAGACATAGAGCTGCCACTGTCCGACTGCCGAGTAATAGAGGCGCGACGCCTCGTCGTAGTCCTGGCCCCGCTGGCCGTTGGTGGTCCACTCGACGATGTTGGGCACGATGCGCTTGAGGTTGGCGATGCCATATTTAGCGGCCTTGACTGGGTCGTCGCCAAGATCCTCGCTGAGCGCGCGCGGGTCGATCGCCGCGCGAGAGTCCTGAGCCTCGCTGTAGCGGTAAAGGTTGCCGATGTGGTTGTCGATGAGCTCTTGCAGGCGCTCATATTCCTCCTCGGGAGTGATATGGCCAAACCAGCGGTAGCCGTATTCGATGGCCAGACGGTCGTAGGGGCCGATCTGGGGCGAAAGGCTCTTGACGCCGTCGCCGGGCTGAGCCACGTAGTTGAAACGGGCATAGTCCATGATCGACGAGCTTGTGCCACCGAGCTGGTCGATGTAGGCCGGGGAGCGGAGCGAGTCGGTCGGTATGGCTGCCGAGGCAATCATATTGTGACGCAGGCCGAGCGAGTGGCCCACTTCGTGGCAGGCTACAAAACGCATGGCGTCGCCGATGAGGTCTTCGGGCAATTCGAGCTGACGCACGCGGGGGTCGACAGCTCCGGTCTGGATCACGAGCCAGTCGTGGACGAGGTCAATGACATTGTGCCACCACATGATGTCGGCTTCGATGATCTCGCCCGTGCGGGGATCGGTGATCGACGGCCCCATAGCGTTAGACTTGGGCGAAGCGGCGTAGGTCAGCACGGAGTAGTTGATGTCATCACGGTCGATGCCGTCGACTGACGCCGAGTCAGGAATCTGCTCAACCCTGATGGCATTTTTGAAGCCGGCGAGCTCAAAGGCCGAATTCCAGTCTTCGATGCCCTGCTTGAGATATTTACGCCAGATGTAAGGCGTCGAGCTGTCGAGCCAGAACACGATAGGCTTGGCGGGCTCGACGAGACGGCCGGCCAGGTAGTCGGCCTCATCCTCGGGCTTGGGCTCGAGACGCCAGCGGGTGATATAGTTGCGGTTGCTGACGCGCTGCTGGTCGTCGGCATACTTGAGGGCCGACTCGGTGAAGTAGCCGATGCGCGGCGACGCATATCGGCGCGGCATCGGATCTTCGGGAAGAAGCACCAGAGTGCAGCCGACTTCAACGGTGACATAGATTGTGCCGCCCGGCTCTGACACTTTTGTGGTCAACTCTGAGAGCACATATATGTTGTTGTCAAAGGCTTTGATGGAGTTGATCTTAGAGAGGTCAGTGTTAGGCGATGTGCCGATATTGATGTCGTTGAAGACATTGTTGAAGCTCGACTTTGTGCCGTCATAGATGTCATTTACGCGGATCACCACGGCGGTCGAGTCATTGTTGTAGGCCTCGATCTTAAACGACGCGATGATGGGCGACAGATAGTTCTGCTCTACCGACGGAGCGATGGCGTCGGCCTTGTCAACATCGGGCATCGGGCGATACTGACGCACACGCACCTTGTTGGCCACGGTGTCAAGCTCAAAGCTCACGAGCTGGTTGGCATAGTTCGTGCCGCGGTTGACGCTTGCGTCATTGAGCTCAGAGGGCACCTTGACAAACTTATTGACGGCCAGCATGGGCTTGCCGAGATAGGCTTTGGGTATTTCGAAGTAATAATCTTCGCCTTGACGGATGACGTTGAAAAGGCCCTTGGAAACATAAGGAGCGCCGTCAACGAGCTTGTCGTAGTCGCTTTTGGCAGGAGCGGCCTCTTCGGCCTCAGCCGATTGTTTCTTTTTCTTCTTGCCAAAGAACAAAAACGAGCGGTCGCCGTCGGCGTTATCATGCGACGACAGGGCTTGACCGAAGCTTGGAGTGGCAAGTGTCAGGGCTACGAGGGTCAAAGATAATAGTCGAGTTATGAAATGTATCTTACAAAACATATTAAACTGTTAAACTTAAGGGCTTGATTATGAGGGATAAGCGACAGTCTGGGGCAGACAGCCGCACGGCCGTTATGCAAACCCGTAGATATATATACTTCTTTTTCTAATACTTGGTATGCAAAGTTACGAATTTTGTGGTAAAAAATAAGCTATATTAAGATTATTTTTGTCATTTAGATGGATTTTTGCTAAACTTTTATGCAAAGCGTCCAACAATAGCATATGTTAAAACCTTTAATTTAACTGTGAAAAACACTTAACGGCTATAGATGTTAGAAATAATCTTGATAACTTAGCGTAACCGATTGGCAGCAAAGCCCGACGGCTGGCTGCTCATAGCATAAAATTAAATGATAATCAGATATATAGCAACTATGTTAACCTTAAGTTTAAAATCTGTGGCGCGAAGCTTTGCGAGCCTGCGCATGATGGCTCTCTTGGCCTTGTGCATGGCAGGGGCCGCTCCGGCCGTCATGGCCGAGGATCCGGTCACGGCTCCCGCGCTGATGGTGCAGATGAAAAATGGCGATAAACAGTACTTTATGTGCGGCGACGAGCCTGTGCTGAGTTTTGTTGACAACATCTGTCACGTTGAGTCGCTCGAGCAGAGCGCTGATATCGATATGGCTACAATCGACCATGCGCGCATTGTCAATCTCGACATCACCGCCGTCGATGAAATCGAATCTGCCTTGGTGGTCGACCTGAGCAATCCGGCCGTAGTCACAATCCGCGGCATGAAAGGCGGATCGCCAGTGGCGATCTACAATCTTTCAGGCGTCAAGATGCGCTCAGGCGAGGCTGACGCCGAAGGCTCGGTGATGATCGAGGTCGGCAGTCTGGCGGCAGGCGTCTACGTAGTAAGTTCAAAAGAAACAACCTTCAAAATCTATAAAAAATGAGACGTATTTCAATGATTGCGGTCATGGCGCTGATGACTTTAGGCGCAGTCGCCCAGACCTATAAACTCTCGGTCACTAAAAACGACGGCCAGACCGTCGAGATCCCGACCGACGACATCTCTAAAATCGAATTTATCGAGGTGGCGGGCGGCGAACCCACGCTCAACGCCGCTGCCCAGACGGCTGAAGTGCCGTTTATAGGCGGCGATGTGACCATCAAGGTCGTAGCCAACTGCCAGTGGACATACTCGGTCGACAATTCGCTGGTCAAAGAAGTGTCAAAGACTAAAAATCAGCTTGTGCTCAACTTCCCCTTCCATCCCGCGGGCGACGATGCAAGCTACACAGTTACATTTAAGTATGGCGACAACCAGAGCAAGCAGATCTCGCTCGTTCAGGCTGCCGAGCCGGTGGCCGACCTTCTCGACGTAGTGTTTAAGGAAGACGGCACAGCCGAGGACGTTTCGCCGATGGCTCACGAAGTGATCACCAAGCCGAGCACCTCGCTGATGACTTACTACAACGACATCCACAAGCGCTATGTGGCCAACTACCGCCACTCGCTGGGCGAAGGCGTCACCGCGGGCTACTATCGCGTCAACTACAAGCCTAACGACGAGTTTATCTCGCGCGTCGCTGACGGCTGCACATTTGAATCAATCATGATGCTCGGCGACACTGATCCCGCAGGCCTCGAGGTAAAGTGGTTCAGCTCGATGCAGGCCGGCGGCATCGGATTTATCCTTCCGGCTCACAACAAGTCAAAGTGCATCACCTTCCTGCCCAACATCTCGACCTATGGCAGCTCAAACTGGTGCTGGACCCACAGCGACGTTGTGCCTGAGGTCGGCAAGTACTACCACGTTGTCGGCGTTTGGAACAAAGAAGAGGGCAAATCTTACATCTATATTAACGGCAAGCTCAGCGGCTCGACTTCTACGCCCGGCAATTTCGTGCCTGTTTCGGCCGGCGCAGAGTCGTTTGTGATCGGTGGTGACTCAGAACCCAACCAGACCACTGCCGCATCAGCGTGGAACGGCGACATCGTCACCGCCCGCATCTACGACAAACCGATGACCGCTGACCAGGTAGCAAGACTCTGGGAGGCCTCGGCTTTTGATGAGTCAGTCAAGTCATTCACGATTACAAATCTTCAGTATATGCCTGACTGCCAGGTGGGCGTCGGTTACAAATACAATATCTACGGCAATGGCTTCGAGGCCGGCGACGCTGTCGAGCTGCTCAAGGCCGACGGATCGGCAACCTTCGCTCCCGCCACGACTGTCGGCGACGGCAAGATCTCATTTGTGATACCATCTGACATGACTTCTGGCCTCTACAAGATCATCATCAAGCGCGGAGCTGCCTCAATGCCCCTCTGCTCGGCTGACTTCAACGTTATGGCCAATCCGTTGACGCCCGTCGTGCCCAAGATCATCGCTCACCGCGGCGAGCACATCGACGGCGCTACCGAAAATTCGATCGCCTCGCTCAAAAAGGCTATGGATTCTAACTACTACGGCATCGAGCTCGACATCTGGATCACGACCGACGATCAGCTGATCGTGCATCACGACGGCGAGGTCAACGGCCTGGTGTTCTATCAGAACACTTATGACCGCATCAAGAATGTCAAGCTCTCTAACGGCGAATACCTTCCGACATTCGACAGTTT
Organism: uncultured Bacteroides sp.; assembly: GCA_964423485.1. Taxonomy (GTDB): domain Bacteria; phylum Bacteroidota; class Bacteroidia; order Bacteroidales; family Muribaculaceae; genus CAG-873. The sequence continues at coordinate 3,894 of CAYRFB010000057.1, read as the reverse complement.
TGTCGAGACTTTCAAGAGCAAGATGGACAAGTCTGACTCCAAGCTCATCATCGAGATCAAGACCCATCTCTCGACTGAGCGCAACCAGACCGCTATCGACAAAGTGATGAAGATCGTCGACGAGGCCGGCATCAAGGATCGCGTAGAGTATATCGCCTTCAGCTTTGACAACTGCAAATACATCGTCTCAAAGCAGCCCGACGCAATGGTCGGCTACCTTATGGGTGACCGCAAGCCATCAGAAGTATTGGCTGCCGGTGTGCGCAGCATCGACTATAGCTCAGGCTCTTACGCCAACCACCCCGAGTGGATCAAAGAGGCCCGCGACCTTGACATGATTGTCAACGTCTGGACCATCAACAGCGCCAACGACATCCTCAAATACATCAGCCAGGGCGTCAACTACATCACCACCGACACCCCGGCTCTCGCAACCGAACTCTCTGAAAAGAAGTTTGTCGAGGAGTAGACTTTGTGTTAATTGTAATTTATAAGTAATATGGTGGCGGCCGGCATTGAGTGCTGGCCGCCACGTTTATTTCTTGTCTTTCCAAAAAATTGCATACCTTTGCAAGAAATACATTATCTGACCCTCAATCATTAGCACATAATGACATACAAGCTCAACCTACTTACGGCGGCAATGGCCACTCTTGGCTGCATTGCCCTGCCGGCTTGCGTCGATGACAAATATGACCTCTCTGTCATCGACACGACCGTCAGAGTCGAGGTCAGCAATCTCGTTGTCCCGCTAAAAATGGATGAGATCAGGCTCGAGTCTGTCATCCCCGACGACAAGCGCGTGAAGGTGATTGAGGGCCACTATGCCTTTGTCGAGACAGGGGGCTTTTGGTCAAGCCCGGTCTATATCGAGCCCGTGTGGATCGTTTCACAACCGATCACCTCAAAGGCTGTCACCATTAATTATATAAAGCCTGACGGCGACACGGCCGAATTTGATTTTTCATTCGACCCCGTCGATATCGAGCTGCACACGCCCCGGCTGCCCGCTGACATAACATATATAGATGATGTCACCGGCGAGACTGAGATCAAGCTGACATTTATCCTTGACCGCATTGGCGAGTTTGCCGAGCGTGTAAGCCTGACCGACATCGAGGTGTGTCTTCCTAAGGGATTGACGGTCACCGACGCTTCGGGAGGCGTCTATGACCCGGCGACGGGCCTGCTTTCAGCGGCTGAGCTTCAGGTGACAGACGATCATCCGACCTTGGCCATAAAGCTCAGCCGTCTCGATCTGACCCGGTTTGACACGACTCTCGAAAGCAACCCTCACAAGGTGACCGCCAAGAGCGAGATGTCGGTCAGAAGCGCAAAGATCAGACTCTCAGGTCTCAACCCTGACCCTGCGCTCGACGCAATCAGAGTCTTTCTCTACAGCGAGATCCCTGACTTCTTGATCTACAGCTACAGCGGTGGTCTCAACTATCATTATCAAGGCCTGACCTTCGATGACATCCGCCTCGACGGTCTGCCTGATTTTCTCAGCCAGGCCGGTACCGACCTTAAGCTCGTCAACCCCTGCATGTATCTAAAAGTCCATAACCCGATGCAGGTCTATGACGTCTACTCACTGGCCGGACTGTATATGAATGCCCGTCACGATTTTGAGTTTATGACCTATGCAATTGACGATCCTGACTTCCGCGTCGGTACCGACCATCCTGACGGCGTCTATGACTACTGCATGTCGCCCGCTATGCCTCAGCAGCTCGCCGAGGGATTTGATGACGCCGAGCATGTGGCCTTCACGAGCCTGAGCGACATACTCAGCAACGGCGGTAACCCTGACTACGGCATCCCAAGCTCGATCGAAGTCAAGATGGACAGCCCGCGCATACCCGAGCAGCACATCGTTGACATGCCGGTCGGCATCTTTCTTGACGAGTTGGGAGGCACCTACGAGTTCCGCGCGCCCTTGGCGCTTGAGCCGGGATCGGTGATAAAGTACAGCCACACCGCCACCGGCTGGGGCAATGATGAGTTTGACTATATCACCGTCACTCAGCTCGACATCGACGCCACAGTCACCTCTGAAATCCCGCTGTCGCTCGACATGAAGGCTTACCCTGTCGATTGGCGGGGCGATGTCATCGGCGACGTGGAGATAAAAGGTGTCACCATCAATGCCGGTCGGCAGCCACAGACCGTCCACATCACCATCACCGGCAACGTGACCGGTTTTGACGGCATCCGCTACGAGGCAGTTGCCCGTTCGGGCGACAACGAACTGCTGAGCCCCGACATGGTGATACGCCTCACTGACCTGCGCCCGACCATCTCGGGCTACTATCTGAAGAAACTCTGACCCTGTCGCCCCTCCACCTCCAACGTCCTGTCACAATGAAAAAACTACTGAAATATATTTTGGGCATAGCCGCTGCGATGACGGCGGTTGCAGCCGGCGGTCAAAACACCGAGTCGGGATATTTCGTCGATGACTATACATACCGTTTTCAGTTAAATCCGGCTTACGGCAACACCACCGGCTTCGTTGCCATGCCCGTGCTCGGCAACGTCGATTTCGCTATGGGCGGCAATCTGAGACTGACCGACGTCTTCTACAACGTCGGCGGCAAGACCACGACGTTTATGAATCCCGGGGTTAAGGCTTCTGATTTTCTCGGCGCCTTACCCGATGTGAGCAAGCTGTCGGCGACGCTGAGGTGTGACGTCATCACAGTCGGTTTTAAGGCCCTTGGCGGCTATAACACGGTCAACGTCAGCGCCCGGGCCGACGTCGGTGCCCTGCTGCCCAAATCGTTGTTCTCGCTTCTTAAAGAGGGCGTCACCAATCGCCGCTACACCGTTGAGGATGTCAAGGCAGGTGGTGTCGGTTACGCTCAGATCGCCCTCGGTCATTCGCGCGACATCACTTCGGAGTGGCGCGTCGGCGCTACGCTCAAGATGCTCTTAGGCGTGGCGAGCTTCAACGCTCGCCTCAACCGCGCCGACCTTGTGCTCAACGAAGACGTGTGGACCGTGACCTCCGACGCCAAGATCAACACCTCTATGCGCGGGGCCGCATACAAGACAGATGTCAACGACCGCACCGGACTCAGATATGTCAACGGTCTGAAAGTCTCGGGCGGCGGTGTAGGCGGTTACGGCTTTGCCGTTGACCTCGGGGCTGTCTATAATCCCGTCTTTCTGCCTGACTTCACGTTCTCGGCCTCACTCCTTGACTTCGGCGGCATCGGTTGGAGCAACAATGTGCTCGCCACGACAGATGGCGTCAAGACTTTCACCACAGATGACTATGTATTTAATGTCGACGACAAGGCCCCCAATAGCTTTGGCAAGGAGATCGACCGCATACGCGACAAGTTTAGCGCGCTCTATCAGCTCGAAGACTGCGGCGACCGTGGCGGAGGCCGCTCGACTATGCTTGCGGCTACGATTAACATAGGGGCCGAGTATGAGTTCCCACTCTATCGCCCGCTGACCTTCGGCGCGCTTTCGACTACGAGGATCGACGGACCTTACAGCTGGACCGACTTCCGCCTGTCGGCCAACGTCGCGCCGCTACCTGAATTTTCAGCTTCGGCCAACGTCGCCATCGGCTCACGCGGCTTCAGCTTCGGGTGGCTGTTAAATTTCCATATGACCGGATTTAACATCTTTGCCGGCATGGACCATACCGCCCTCCGGGTTGCCAAAGGCATTTGCCTGCCGCTGTCGTCTAACGCATCGTTTAACTTCGGCCTGAATTTCCCCTTCTGATATTTTGCAGCCTCGGTGACTAAATTTTTTGTCAAGTGACAAATAATTTGTAAATTTGCATCAATTAAAACAACAACACAACTAACCAAAATAAAGACAATTATGAAAATCGAAAAAATCATTGGTCGTGAGGTGCTCGATTCACGCGGC
>CAYRFB010000056.1:7871-12444 GCA_964423485.1 uncultured Bacteroides sp. | reverse complement strand
CAGTTCAAACCGCCAAGTTCGATAATGGAAGATAAAATTTCAATAACACCTTTTTATAAAAAAGTCGGTCTACGCGCGGCGCTAACTCTTTAGCTGTCGGTAAACCAAAAGCAAAGTTATAAAAAAATGTCATTAGTGGAGCTAATTAAAATTATGTTTTTTAGCATAAAATTAATATGTGGGTTTGGCTGATTTGTGAGTCGCAGATGGTCGCGCTCTCACTGCGGTCGCCGGCGTGATCAGCGCGGGGCAGCAAAAAAATAAACATTAGCGAGGGGGAAAGTGTTATTATTATAAATTCTTCCAAGTATGTATTAATTAAAAAAATCAGATATATGGACTTAAATCAGCAAAAAGCAAATGCAGAAGCCGCAATCGCCAAAGCAGCGGCAGAAGTTTCGGCACAGGCAGCCGCAGCGGCTGCAACCGATGAATCTCAGAGTTTGAAATCTAAGGTCACTGACGCTTACGCAAGCGCAAAAGACCAGATCGCTGATACCGCTCAGCAAGTTTATAACACTGCAACTGACAAATACGCTCAGGTCAAAGATACCGTAGCTGATAAGGCTGCAGCTTTCTCTGACAAGGCCAAGGACTTTGCAGCTAACGCTCTCGACAAGGGTGCCGATCTGATGGACTCTCTTGCCGACAAGGCTCACAACGCAGCTGCGGGCTTTAAGCAATAAGATAAAGACAGACAATGGTGCGGAGTCACAGGGTGTGGACATCTACCACAAACCTGAACTGGCCGCCCGGCGGCGTGAGGTCGATCCTGCCGCTAACCATTTTCCGGTCTGTGATGATCATTTCATCGCAGGCCGGTCTGTTTTTTGCCGTTATGACCGAATACTCGCCCTCCGATCCGTCAGCGAGGTAACGCTCCGACAGACTGTGAGCCACGAACCCCATGGTCATGCGCAGGTTGAGCTCAACCGTCGCGTCAAGCAGTCGACTTCCGTCAGCCGTCCGAGCCACGAGCATATCTACTCCTAACGGTCCCGAATAGGCGGGTGCAATGATGTCTTCAATCGCTTCGCGCATAGCCTCGGCTGTCTCCACGATCCGCTCAGCGGGGTAGTGCGCTCTGATCATACCGAGCAGTCGGTCGTCCTTAGCAAGGACATTGCCTGTGTAGCTGCCTGACTCATCGGCATTGAACAGCGAGTAACCCACAAATCGGCAGCGTCCTTGCTCACAATAAAAAAGCATTGCGAAGTCGGCTATGCGGTCATAAGCCTTCTCTATCATCACGCTGCCCTGACGCTGAATCGTTCCCTCGCATCGGCGCAATGTTTCATCCGCACTGACGTGACGCGTGTCGAGCAGCCCTCGACCTGAACTCGACCATGGCGACTTTATGATCAACGGCTCCCCCTCGGCGAGCACGGCCTTAAGCTGCTCACAGTTCGTAGCCTCCACGGCTGCGGGTGCAATTTCAAAGTCGAGGCGCTTGGCCACTGCCTCACGGAGCCGTCCGGCCGTGCGTCGGTGTGACAGCTGCCGCCACAGCTCTAACTGGTCATCGCTCGGCAAAGCGGCGGCCGAAAAGCCCTCGCGGGCAAAGTCTCTCCTCGCCGCACGCGACCAACCCCACGGTGCCGGCTCATAAAGTGCAACGCTCTGATGGTCAAATATGGTGACATCAAGGCTAAATCGCTCACAGACCGATTTAAACCACTGCCTGTTGACACCGTGGGTCAACACGCTGTCGCCTGCCTGGCCATACCATATCGGCAGCGCAGCGCCGGCATTGCGCAGCGCCACAGCTGCCTTGGGAGCAGTGAAATTTTCAATCCCGGCCGCAAGCGCCAGGTCGTTGTCGGGGTTAAACAGATGAAGTTTTGCCATATCTGGCGGCAAAGTTACGCTTTTTTTGCCTTATCACTGCAAAAAAACAAGGGCACCTTCTCACGAGGGCGCCCTGCTTCGTTTTAAAAGACTTAAAACAATTACATAACTAACATAAAACACATTATCTTTTTTGACATTTCCGTACTTTTTGACGCCTGACGACGACAACGGCAACGGACGGCCTTGCGTTCGTAAAATCAGATTTTTTTGATTCTTAACTTGGGGGAAACAATCATATAAGTGAGTAAAGCTAACAACTGTGTGTAAGTGAATCAATTTTTCTTTTTGCAATGCAAAATTACAAACTTTTTCCTGTTCCGGCAATACTTTCCTCCTTAAATATTAGTTAATTAACATAACTAAAAATTAAAAACTATTGAATTTCAGACTTTTGGCTTCCCAAGCTCACGCTTGCCCCTTGATTTTCATTATATTATCTTCAAAATTATCCTTGTCGATAGCTCTCGCCTTCAGGCGGTTGCGGTAGGCATAAATCGTGTTGAGCGAGTAATTCAGTATCTGCGCGATGCTCGCCGCATCATCGATGCCCATGCGCTTAATTGCCAAGATCCGCAGGTCGGTGTTCAGTCGCTCGCCATCGTTGAGCGTAATACGGCTCTCAGGCCTCAGCAGCTCATTGACCTGCTCGGCGAAGTCTGGATAAAGGTGCAGAAAAGCATCGTCAAACACGTCATAGAAGTCCTTGCTCTGCTCCTCGATAAACTTTCCCGACTTGACCATGCGGTAGAGTTCGTCAGCCTTGCCGGCCGAGATCTTGCGCTCGGCTATCTTGCAGAAAGCGTTGAGCTTATCCATATAAATCGAGCACAGCCGTAGAAAACGACTGATATACTGGTCTTTGCTGTCGTTGGCAACCCGCAGTCGCTGCTGCATACTGTCGAGCCGCTTCATCTCGCGATAGAGCATCCACAGGCTTACGCCAAGCCCCACGAGCAGCAACGCCATTACACCTATAATAATATAGGCCCACATGCGCCAGTTGGCGATCTGGTTGTTGTGAGCCTTGGCGATAAGCGGCAGACTCCTCGACGACTCAACCATGCGCAGCTGCGCCCCGCACTTCACCGCATTGTCGAGCGCCGTCGACAGATAGCGGTACGAATGCTCGATGTCGCCGTCGTCATAGAGCGCCACGCCGAGCTCCTGCAGCGACATCACTTCGAGCGTCGCCGACTCTATGTCGGCAATCGCCGACGCCGCCAGATAGCTGCGGTAGGACGCCTCGTCGCCACGGCTGCGCGCCATCGCCGAAAGGTGGTGATTGGCACGGGCCAGCAAACGCCGGTCATCCGACTGCTCGACAAGCCTGCCCAACAGCGCTTCGGCCCTCACGCTGTCGCCCTGCATAAAATAATACTCTCCGAGATTGAACAGATGCTCATCGCTCGCCTTGTCGAGCAGCTCAAGCAGGCGCGCCTGATGGGCAACCGACTTCTGGGTGCACGCCTCCCGGTAAGGTTCATGGTCGCTGTATGCCGACGCCAAGTAGCTGTAAAGTTGCCTCCCAGACTCGTGATACAGCTTCATCGTCTCAGCGTCGAGCCCCGACGTGTCGGTCGACTCATATAACTTATACGCCGCCTCATGCAACCCGCTGAGAGGCAGCAGAGACGCAAACTTCAAGCTCGCCGCCACGCTGTCGCCTCTGCCGCCAGTCATCTCCATCGCCAGGCCATAATAATGCAGCGCCGAGTCGTTTTCAAACTGGCTGTAGGCGTCGCCGATAGCAATCAGCCCGCCGGTCAGCCCGCTATGCGCGAAATCGCGCTTCAACGAGTCGATCGTCTGCTGGCGTCGCTCGATATAATGCTGACGCCTGTCGAGCGCACGGTCAAGACGCTTCACCGCCTCATCGGCCGTCGCCGACGCCGCGGCGTTCATCGCCACCAACGCTGAAATCACTATCGCCGTAAATCTCATCAGTTAAACAGTCGGCTGATATCATCGAGTCCGATGGTCGTGACAATCACTTGCCCGTCGGGCGTGAAGTTGGGCGATGAAGTTTTAAACAGATCGGCCACGAGCATATCCGTTTCAGCCTCGCCCATTCGGTTGCTCGCGTTTACCGCAGCCGTGCGGGCCATCGCCGCAGCTATCGCTGCAAACAACTCCTTGTCAGGCACTTCACCCGTCTGCGACACCCGCCCGATGATCTCCGTCAACGTCTCGACAGGCGACGCCGCGCTCAGCGCCGACGGCATACCGTTGATGGCCCACGTGCAGTCGCCCAACGGCGAAATGTCAAAACCCAATTGCGCAAGCGAGTCGCAGATCGACGCCAACACCAGGTCCTCCCCGGCGCTCAGCGTCACTGTGTCCGGGAAAATCAGCCGCTGCGTCGCAATCGGCCCCTCGGCTATGCAGCTCATTATCCGCTCATAGAGCACCCTCACATGGGCCCTGTGGCGGTCGATCAGCATCAGCCCGTCGCGCACCGGCGTCGCTATATACTTATTGGCCACCGTGATATACGATCCCATCGGCTGACTCTCAGCCTGTCGTGACATCTCCGACTCCTGGTCGGGCAACTCGTCGAGACACAACTGACGCACCTGCGGCCGAGACTGCTCCAGAATGTTGAGCGCGCTGCGCACCTCCTCCAGCGACGCATTCCTCTCCCGCCTGAAATTATTCGACAACCGATCCCAATCCACCGATTGCGAAGATTGTCCATTAAGCGAAGATTGTGCATTGTGCATTG
>CAYRFB010000056.1:0-7771 GCA_964423485.1 uncultured Bacteroides sp. | reverse complement strand
GCATTGTGCATTGTGCATTATCAAAAGGATTATAGCTCTCATCCACATCAACCGACGCCTTAGCCTGCGCATCAGGGCTGAACGTCGGTATGTCAGGCACATTCTCGGCGTTGAAATCTATCGCCCCCGCAGCGTTGGTCTTCCCCATCGCCTCCTTGATCGCTGCCACCAATATCTGCCAGATCCCCTGCTCATCCTCAAACTTTATCTCGTGCTTCTGAGGATGGATATTCACGTCAATTCTGTCAGGATTCACCTCAAAATTAATGAAATACGACGGCTGCATATCAGCCGCGATCAGCGGCGCATAGCAGCTCATCACCGCGCTGTGGAAATAAGGATGGCGCATATTGCGGCCATTCACAAAGAAATACTGATGCGCACCCCTACGTCGCGCAAACTGCGGCAGCCCGACATAGCCCGACAGCCTCACCAGCGACGTCTCGGTCGACAGCGGTATGATCTGCTTCTCCATCGACTTCCCGAAAAGCTCGCCGATCCTTTGCCGCAGCGATCCGTGCAGCAGGCGGTGAAGCGTCACATCATTGTGTATCAGCGTGAAGTCCACCCCCGTGTTGACCAGCGCCAAGCGCTCAAACTCGTGCACGATGTGCCCCAACTCCACAGAGTCCTTCTTCAAAAACTTACGGCGCACAGGCAGATAGGCAAACAGATTCTTGACCATCAGGTTAGTCCCCGGCACACACGCCACAGCCTCCTGACTCTCGACCTTCGACGCCGCGATCGTCAGACGGCTGCCGACACTGTCGCCACGCCTCATCGTCCGCAGCTCTATCTGAGCCACAGCCGCGATCGACGCCAGCGCCTCACCGCGGAACCCCATCGTGTGCAGCGAGTAGAGATCATCAGCCGCCGCTATCTTGCTCGTGGCGTGACGTTCAAAAGCCATTCGCGCGTCAGTCGGCGACATACCGCTGCCATTGTCAATCACCTGGATCAGCGTTCGCCCCGCGTCCTTGATCACGATGCTCACATCAGTCGCACCCGCATCAATCGCATTCTCCACCAACTCCTTAACCACCGAAGCCGGACGCTGTATCACCTCCCCGGCCGCTATCTGATTAGCCACCGAGTCAGGGAGTAACTTAATAATATCGCTTGCCGCCATTTTCAATAAACCATTAATCACACAAAGATACACAAAAAAATCCAACCCCGCGCATCAAAAATGAATTGTGCATTGTGCATCGTGAATCGTGCATTTAAGAATTGTGCATTGTGCATTGTGCATCGTGCATCAAAGAATCGTGCATCAAAAAAGATTGTGCATCGTGCATTGTACATTGTGCATTAAAGAATCGTGCATCAAAAAAGATTGTGCATCGTGCATTTAAGAATTGTGCATTGTGCATTGTGCATCGTGCATTGATTTGAACTTTTCGCCAAATTTCTCTCCTTTTTAGGAAATATCCACCTCTTTCCAAAATAATTTATTATCTTTGCGTGACTTATTATGTAAATATAGTAACTGGCATTATTTAAAATCACATTATGAAGAAACAATTCTTGTCAGGAATGATTGCCGCCCTCGGACTCTCCCTCGGCTTCACTTCCTGCGGTGACGATCCTTCATCTGTCGGCACTGCCACAGGTCGCATTGCGCCTGTCATCGTGCTCGACGACAGCTTCATCTCTGCCTCCTGCGAGCCCGCAAGCCGCTCCAACGAAGACGTCGCTGTGACTGTCACTGACCTGAAACTGAAACTGACATCCGACGATGGCTCTTTCTCTCAGGAATGGGAGTCCGTTAACGATTTTGATGAAACTCAAGACTTCAAGGTCGGTGATTATACCCTCGAAGCCTATTACGGCAAGGAAGATGACAACGAAGGCTACTCCAAGCCTCATTTCCACGGCTCTCAGGCCATCTCTGTCCATTATGACCGCACCACCGATGTTGCACTCAAAGCTGAGCTCAAAAACTCGCGTGTTTTTGTGCGCTACACTGATGCCTTCAAGGACTATATGAAGTCATATTCCGTCCAGATTGTCACCCCCAAGGGCAATTATATCAATATGCCCGGCGATGAGACAAGCCCCGCCTACGTCACTCCCGGCGAGGTCACCGTCAATCTCTCTTTCACCACTGCAAACGACAAGACCGCTAACATTGAGATAGCCCACTTTACCGCCGTAGCCAAGACCGAGCATGTCCTAACCATCGACATCGAGGGTAGCGACGCCGGCAGCGATGCGATCCTCAAACTCCTGTTTGATGATACAGTCAAAGCCCAAGACGTGGAGATCGATCTCAGCGATGAGCTTTTTGACACACAGGCACCCGAGATTACCCCCGAAGGCTGGGACAATAGTCTGCAATTCGATCTTATCGAAAGCTCTAAACCCAAGACTCCAGTTAAAGTAAATATCTATGCTCAAGGTAAGATAGGTTCAGTAAAGCTTAACGTTTCATCAAGCTCTCTCCAACTCAGAGGCTGGCCCCAAGAGATTGACTTGGCAGATGTAAATGACGCTCAGATTTCTCTTCTAACAAGCTTAGGCCTCAATTCTCGTGGTATATGGAAAAATCCTGATGTGATGGGCTTTGTCGACTTTACCGACGTTTTCTCTCATCTTTTAGTTAGCGATGGTTACGAGGAGTCGTTCCACACTTTCTCGCTTCAGGTTAAGGATCGCAGTGGCAATTTGTCTGATAACTTTGAGTTCACAGTCCGCTCTGGCAAAGGTGAAATTGAAATCATTAGTGCCGCGGCTGAAGTGGGTCGAAAAGTCATCAATGCCGAAGTTTATTACAACGGTACCGATGACCTGAAGGATGTTAAGTTCAAGAAAAGAAATCTTAATTCAGGAATGTGGGATGATCTCGAATTGACTGAGGTTAAACCTGTAGATGGAAAGCCGGGTACGTTCACCGCAAAGTTAAACGCTCCTTATGCTATTGAAGCATCCAAGGCTCTGCGTGCTGATTTTGGGTCGGCCTTTAGTGAAAAGTATTTTGATGTCACCACTCCTGAATTTAAACTAATTGTCTCGGAGAACGATGTTTTTGCTCACCGCGCAGTAGTTACTGTTAAATGCGACGATGCCGATGATGCGCTTGTGGCAAAAAACCTTTCATTCACTTTAAACGGTAATGATTATGATAATTATAAGATCAATAAGGCTGACATTGAATTTGCAGATTTAGACGCGGCCACAGTTTGCTCTATTGTAGCGTCAAGTACTAACCACGAAGCAAAAGTTCAGTTTACTACGGAAAATGAAGAGCATCTTCCTGGCTGTAATCACGGCACTACAAATAAACATTCTGTTGGCTTTGCGAATTGGACTGAACAAAGAATGGAAGGCGAGGACTATTCTTATAATAAAGGAATTTTCCCAAATACAAAAAAATGCCTGCAGTATCTGTGGTCGGTAGAAGGTTGGGCTACAATGAATGAGCTAACCGTTTCAGAGCATGGAACTGGAATTGGTTCTGCTGCAATTACTGCAGGCGCTTCTTACAAGGCCACATCAGGTACAATCCCGGCCAATGGTAGAAGTACACAATCTTTTGCTAGTGGCGGAGGCGCAGGAACATCGGTAAGTGCAGATGGTCATACCGTTGGTAATTCTTCTTCGCTGGGTAAAACTAAACAACATACAGGATCCAATGCAGCTCTTATCCGCACTGTAGGTTGGGGCAGCGGAAATACTGCTCACGCAGGAACTTCCACTGATCAGGGCTTTGGCACATGTCAGAATATGACCCCTGGCGAGCTTTACCTTGGTAAATATGACAATGGCGCCCAATATGGTGTGGACTTCACCTCACGTCCTGCTGCATTAAGTTTTTGGTATCATTATGATGTTGTTACTACCGGGAACGGCGATTATGGCACAGCCGAAATTATCGTCTACGATGCCGATGGCAATATAATTGCATCCGGCTCAAAACATCTTACTGAGCGAAGCGCTTACACCCAGGAGACCATCAATCTCACCTACGAAAAGGGTGCTCCCAAGGCCGCTAAGTTGAGTGTTATCTTCCGTTCTACTGACAAAGACTTAAAAGATAATAAAGCACTTAAGGCGGAGAAGACATTCTGGCACACTCCTGGTGGTAATAACACCTCCGGCGGCGAATACGTCGGCTCGGAACTTTACATCGACGATGTCAGCTTGACTTATTAAAAATCACTAATCCTGAATATATAATGAAAACTAAGATATTATCACTCATCATTTCTGCTGCTGCCTGTCTCGGCTTCGCAGCGTGCGACGATGACAACTGGCGCTTTAGGGAGCAAGCCGAAGGCTCACTTTCGCTCGCTTCTCTTAAAGTCGATGTCGATCTCGATGAAGCAGTCATTTCTCGAGCAGATGTTTCGTTAGAAAATTTCATCATCGACATTCTCGATTCTAAAACCAACGATGTGAAGACTTCTTACACATATAGCTCGATGCCTGATGTCATCTCGGTTTCAGAGGGAGACTACAAGGTTATGGTGCGTAGCCATGAGATAAAAGATGCCGAGTGGGATGCTCCCTATTATCTCGGCACGTCTGACGTCTTCAGCGTTAAAGCCGGTCAGATTACCGAGATCGGCACGGTTAAGTGCAAGTTCAGTAGCATTAAGGTGACAGTGCAGTTTACCGATGAGCTCAAGAAGTATATGGATAATAATGCTCGCGTTAAGGTGAGCGCCAACGATCGTGGTAGCCTCGACTTCACCAGAGACGAAACCCGTGCCGGTTACTTCAAGGCTCTCGATGGTAGCTCTACTCTTGTTGCTGAGTTCCACGCCTCAATTGAGGGTAATGACGTAAGAGCGCTTAAAACTTTCTCTGATGTTAAGACGGGACAGCACTACATTATAACTTTCTCAGTTAAAAATGGCAATGCTTCCGTCCCTGATGAATTTGGTTCAATCGGATCCCCGGTTTCAGGTATTAGTATTGGTGCCGATATTGCTCATAATGAAGTCGGTAGCAACGCAAGCGTAAGTGACGAGAAGCCGCAGAATCCTGCTACGCGTCCCGGCGACAATGAGCAGTGGGGTGATAATCCTACTCCTCCGGGCCCCGGTCCAGAGCAGCCCGGCCCCGATGATCCTGTTGCGAATCCGATAACAATCGAACCTGCTCCTGAATGTGCTGGGTTAAAACTTGATGTCCCTAATGATATAGTCGACGGTGCTTCATATAAGATTAATATCCACTCCGACAAATCAATTGAAAATCTTAAGGTAGACATAACTTCAGATAATACGAATTTCTTAGGCAGCGCGGGAGAAATGCTTCCTTTGAATTTTGATCTTGCACATATTGATGATCCCGAGCTTGAAAATCAAATTCGCGAGGATTTGGAATTAAAGTGCAATGGGGAAGTATTAGGCCAAAATGACGTTGTATTTGATGTGTCTTCTCTCGTACCTTTGCTAAAAGCTTTCTCTGGTACCCACACTTTCACGATTACTGTCACGGATCAGGAAGGTAACACTCTTTCAAAAAAACTCATCCTCAAAGCTAAATAATTATGAAATCGACAATCAAATATATTGCAGCTTCATTGTTTCTATCTGCTGCCATAGTTGGCTGTCAGCAGGAGCATATTATGGATTTCGGTCAAGGCACTCTCCATATTAGTGCTACCGTTAATTCTGATGTTGAGATCGTTAGCCGCGCATTGACTGCTGATCAGCAGCAGTTTCTTGCTGAAAGCGCCATTATTTGGATTTCTAATGATAAGGGTCTGCTCTACGAGTTTAAGGGAGCATCTAACGTGCCCTCATCTTTGCGCCTTTTTTCTGGAAGTTACACAGCTGAGGCTTGGGTCGGTGACTCAGTTCCCGCCTCTTGGGATGCAACTTTCTATAAATCAGGTTTCAAGCTATTTGATATTGCATCTGGTTCAAACACTGATATTACTCTCACTTGCAAGGTTGCTAATACTCTCGCATCGGTCTCTTACAGTGACGAGGCTCTCGCTCATCTCACTTCGCCGGTTATGACAGTTAGTCTTGATGATGGCATTACTGATGGCTCACACTCCCTCGTTTTCGATGAGTCAAAGATCGGCGAAAAAGGTCGCTTTATGATCAATTCTCGCACGAAGGGCCTTACTTGGACTTTGACAGGTACCGAGTCCGATGGTACTCCCTTCACAAAGTCAGGTACTATAACCGAGATAAAGGCCGCCACCGAATATCGCCTTAATGTCAAGTTTGTTTCTCACGATGTTAACCTCGGTGGCGCTTATTTTGACATCGTTATAGATGAGGAGCCGGCCGGTGACAACACTGATGTGATAGTTTCTTTGCCACCCCATATCATCTCGCTTACCAGTAGCTTCGACGAGAATAACTCATGCCGTGGCGAAGAAGGTAAAATTGGCCGTAAATCGATTTTTGTTTCGGCAGCTGCAAGACTTACTGATTTAATTCTTAAATCTGATGCTTTGATGCCTATTGTTAATCTCTCTCAGTTAGATCTTTTCCAGGCTTCTAACGAAAACGCTCAAAAACTTAGAGATGCCGGCATTAACTGGGAGTTACGCTATGATGATAATACCGATTCATGGGGACTGCGCATCAATTTCGAAGAAGAATTTACTAACTCGCTCCCCGAGGCCGATCATACGTTTGAAATCACAGCTACAGATGAAGACAGTAAAACCTCTACGGCTGCTTTCACTATTTCAGTGACAAATGCGGCTGTCGCAACTGCTCCTGTTATTCAGTCCTCTATCTCTTATACTTCCGCAACCCTCGAAGGCCAGGTAATGAAAGAGGCTAACGAATATGGTTTTGAGATCCGCGAATATAATCCCTCTCGCTCCTACGAAGACTGGACTAAAGTAAAGGCCACGGTTAGTGGCAACCGTATGTATGCCTCGGTCTCTGATTTGACTGCTGGCGCTACTTACGAATATCGTGTCTATGCCGATGATTTTGTCTCCACCGATACCAGGACTTTCTCTACCCCCTCTCTACCACAACTTCCCAATGCAGGTTTCGAGGAGTGGAGCGGTACTACCCCCTTACTGATATGTGCTAATGAGGCTTCTATGTTCTGGGATAGTGGTAATCACGGCTCAGCAACAATGAGTAAGAATGTTACTGAAAAAGATACTTCAGTCAAGCATTCTGGCAACTACTCAGCTATGCTGAAATCACAGTTTGTAGGAGTCGGCAGCATTGGCAAATTCGCTGCAGGTAATATTTTCGTAGGCAAGTATCTTGATACTGATGGCACTGATGGCGTTCTCGGCTGGGGCCGCGAGTGGAACTGTCCCGTTGCTCCTAAAGCTCTTAAAGGTTGGGCTAAATATACTCCTGGAACTATAGCAAGTAATGTTTTTAAGAAAACGAACGCCCCCGATGAAATTAAAGCCGAATTTCCTTCAGGTGGTCAGGACAAGGGTATTATTTATGTAGCTCTTGTGGATAACTCAGCGGTTTCAGAGTACAATGGTTCTTCTTGGCCGGTGATTATTAAGACTAAAACATCCGAGCTTTTCGACAAGAACGGCTCTAATGTTAAGTCTTACGGTGAGATTATATTCTCCGAGGCAACTCCCGGTAGCGAGATGGTTGAGTTTACAATTGATCTCAAAGATGTCAATCCCAGTGTCAACTACACTCACATCCTGATCGTGGCATCAGCCTCAAAAGCCGGTGACTACTTCCTCGGCGGCGAAGGTTCAACCCTTTGGATCGATGACCTCGAGCTCGTTTACTAATACATTATTGGTAACGCTCCAATAACTCATCAGGCTCGGGATTTCCCGGGCCTGATTCTTTCCCAA
>CAYRFB010000055.1:0-12450 GCA_964423485.1 uncultured Bacteroides sp. | reverse complement strand
GACGTCGAAGACATCAACCAGGATAACACCCTCAACGAATACGAGCGCTACTTCAAATACAAAATTTCTATCCGTCCCGAAGATCTCGTCGTCGGCAAAAATTACATCACCGACAAGCAGGTGTCGATTGTTCCTACAGTCGACGGCAAGGACCCCGAGGTCGAGTGGTATCAGTTCAAGATCCCCTTGGCTGATTTCGAGCGCAAGGTCGGCACCATTTCCGACTTCTCAACCATACGTTTTATGCGTATGTTCATGACCGGCTTCAAGGCTGTCACTCACTTGCGTTTTGCTACGCTCGAACTCGTGCGCGGCGAGTGGCGCGGCTATGACTTCAACCTCAATTCGCGCGGCGACACCCCCGCTGAGGGCCAGCTTGATGTGTCGGTTGTCAACATTGAGGAAAACTCTCGCCGCGAACCGGTAAATTATGTGCTGCCTCCCGGCGTGACTCGTATCACTGATCCCGGCCAGAGCCAGATCGTTCAGCTCAACGAGCAGTCTATGTCGCTTAAAGTCACCAATCTCAATGCCGGCGACGCGCGCGGTGTATATCGCAACACTATGCTTGACCTGCGCAACTACAAGCGCATGCAGATGTGGGTCCATGCCGAAGCGCTCATTAATAATGCGACTGACCTTAAGTCGGGCGAGCTTTCGCTCTTCGTGCGCCTCGGTTCTGACGTCAAGAGCAATTATTATGAATATGAAGTGCCTCTGTCACTCACACCTCCGGGCGAATACAATCAGTATCTCAACTCCGACCGTGAAATCGTATGGCCAAAGAGCAACTTCCTTAACCTCAACCTCCAGAGCCTCGTCGACCTCAAAAAGGAGCGCAACGCCGCCAAGCGCAATGAGGAGAGTGGAGTCGGGTTTGCGACGCTCTTCACCGGCCGCGACTCCGACAACGAGCGTAACCGTATGGCCGTCATCGGCAATCCGTCGCTCAGCGATGTCAGGGTGGTGCTCATCGGCGTAAGAAACAATTCGACCACATCAAAGGCCGGAACAGTCTGGGTCAACGAGTTAAAGGTCACCGAGTTTAATGAAGAGGGCGGCTGGGCGGCCAAAGCAAACGCTACGCTCAATGTGTCAGACATCGCTACTCTCAATCTTGGCGCTCACGTAGAGACAGCCGGATTTGGCAGCGTCGATCAGTCGCTCAACGAGCGTCGCCTCGATGACTATGAGCAATATAACTTTGCTGTGCAGGGCGATTTTGGCCGTTTCTTGCCTGAGGCCGTTAAGCTCCGCGCCCCGATCTACTACTCAATCTCGCGTGAGAAAAACTCGCCTAAGTATAATCCGCTCGACCAGGACGTGCTGCTTAAGGACGCCCTCGATGATTGCACCACCAAACACGAGCGTGACTCGATCGAGAACTATGCAACCGACCGCTCGACCGTCGAAAACTTTTCGCTCTCCGGCTTGAAGTTTGACGTCAAGAGCAAAAATCCTATGCCTTGGGATCCGGCTAACTTCACGATAAGTTTCTCGTTTAACAAGCAGTCAAAGATGGATCCTACCACCGAGTACGAGAACACCAATGACTATCGCGGAGCTCTGCAATACAGCTACTCGCCATACTTCAAGCCCTTCAAGCCCTTCAAGGATCTGAAGTCCAAGTCAAAGAATGCCAAGTTCCTTAAGGAATGGGAGCTAAACTGGTTGCCGACGACAATCTCGTTTATGACCAATATTTCGCGCTATTATTATGAGCAGCAGACTCGTTCTGAGACTGATGCCTTCTTCCAGCTGCCAGTCTCGGTCAGCAAGAACTTCCTCTGGGACCGCCAGCTTTCACTCAACTGGAACATCACCAAGTCGCTGTCTGTTTCTTTTAATTCCAACACCTCTGCGCGAATTGAAGAAACGGTCGGCGCCGTCAATCGCAAGCTCTTCCCTGACAAATACCGCGAGTGGAAAGACACCGTTTGGCAGAGCATTCTGTCGATGGGCACTCCATGGTCTTACAACCAGAATTTCACTGCCCAGTATCGAGCTCCGTTCAACCGCATTCCCTTCCTCGACTTCCTCACCGGCTCTGTCAGCTACAACGCCACTTACCGTTGGGATCGCGGAGCGACGGTCGACGGAGTCAGCCTCGGCAACAGCATCGCCAATCAGGGAGCCTGGACTGCCGACGGTCGTTTTAACTTCGAAAACATCTATAACAAGGTGCCGATCCTCAAGCAGGTCAACCAGCGCTTTGCCAACTCACGCAAGCCGGCAGCCAACAACAAGAAGACCAAGCCCAAGAAGTTTGAGCGAAGCTTTGCGCTGCTGCCTGACTCTAATCTCGTCATCAAGCACAATCTTCGCAGCAAAAAGGTTAAAGTCACGGCTATGACAACCGATGACAAACCGTTCCCGATCAAGTCAAAAGTGATCGACCCCAACAGTGTCGAAATCCTCACGCGTGGCGACCAGAATCTCAAATTCACCATCACCGAAGTGCAGGGTGAAGAGAAACGTCCGCTGTTGACCAATATTGGCGAATATGCCCTGCGAGTGATAATGTCGCCCCGAAATGTGTCGCTGCGTTACCGCAACACCCACACTATGTCGCTGCCTCTGTTCCGCCCCGACATCGGTAATATTTTCGGCCAAAGCCAGTCTTACGGGCCTATGTCGCCGGGTCTTGACTTCGCCTTCGGTTTTGCAGGCGACGCTTATGTCGATCGGGCTATGTCGCGCGGGTGGCTTATTACTGACGACGGACAGACGTCGCCGGCTGTGATGTCACACACCAATGAGGTCAACCTTGAAGCCAACTTCGAGATATTCAAGGGTTTCAAGATTCAGTTGACCTTTAATCGCACCGACAACCGCACCCGTCAGGTACAGTTCATGTATCAGGATATGCCGACATCGCTGGCCGGATCTTATACGAAGACTCACTGCGCCTTTGCGAGCGCGTTGAAGTCGTCGAATGCAGCTGACGGATACTTCTCCGAAGCCTTTAACAATTTCTTGAAATATATCCCGACTGTGCGCGATCGCGTCGAGGCCGAATATGCGGGTGTCAGATATCCTGATGCTGGCTTTATCGCCGGCACCGCCGAGGCCGGACAGATGTTCGACCCTGCCATCGGCACTATCAGCGAGACTTCGAGCGATGTGCTTATCCCAGCTTTCGTCGCTGCATATAGCGGCAACAATCCTACAAAGGTGACCCTTGATCCGTTCCCATCCTTTGCATCGGTGCTCCCCAACTGGCGCATAACTTACGACGGCCTGATCAATCTTGGTAATATGAAAAAGATCTTCAAGACGTTCACGCTCAACCACGCCTACCAATGCACCTACGCTGTCGGATCATACTCATCATATCTGAGCTGGATTGCAGCCGACGGTCAGAAACTCGGCTTCGCTCTCGACGCTCTCACCGGCCGCCCGATACCGTCGTCGCCTTACAACATTTCATCAGTCGCCATCAACGAGAGCTTTGCTCCGCTCATCGGTGTCAACGCCACGATGCAGAACAATATCAAATTCTCGGTCGAGTATCGCGACAAGCGCACTCTTACGCTCAACTCTTCGGCCGGTCAGGTTGTCGAAGCATCAAACAGCGGCATCACAATCGGCGGCGGTTATAAGATCGTCAATTTCAATACGGTGCTTAAAATGAAGGGTTCGCAGCAGGGTGTCAGCAACGATCTTGACCTTGATGCCAACGTGTCGTTCCAAAACAATCAGGCCCTCATCCGTCGCATAGAGAGCAACTACACTCAGCCCACCAGCGGCACCAAGACCATCAATATCAACTTCACGGCTAAATATATCCTCAGCCGGCGCGTCACTCTCTCGGCTTACTTTGACCATCAGGTTAATACCCCGATCGTGACCAACAGCTCGTTCCCCACCACCAACACTTCTTACGGCATCTCGATGAACCTCTCCCTGGCAAGGTGATGGCAGTCTCCGCTCACATCTGCATATGATGCATAGTGTGGCCTGCAAAAGGTTTTTGTCCGACAGTCCTGAAGCCAACCGACTCATAAAGGTTAAACGCACGCTCATTGTCGACATCGCAGAGCAGACCCAACGGTTTGCCGATCGCAGCGGCCTTCTGTCGCGCATCAGCTATCAAGGCTTTAGCGGCACCTTGGCCTCTGAACTGAGGTAAGACCATTATTGTGTCGAGATACACTTCATCAGGCTCGGCCTCGTTTGGGAGAGCTTCGACCTCAGCATCGGTCACGTCCCAGCCTAATGTGGAGTTTGCCTCTCTGAAAAATGGCCGGCGGAGTCTTTTCAGTTCGCCACCATCATAGCAGATGCACGCACCCATCGGACTGCCGTCATCAGTTACGGCGATTCTCGTATTCCGATAAGAATACTGCGTGTCATCTCGCTCGGCGAGACGCCGAAACAGATCGTGGATATCATCTACAGTGTGGCTGTCGCCGGCGAGATTATTGGTCATCTCAGCGCCGATAGCCCCCAGTATCGCGTCAGCAATCAACGACGCATGTTGAGGTGTTGCATCTTCAATTTTCATAATAAAAGGTCTAACATCGGCAAAAAACCGATCCATAGACTTTAACAACCCAATCGTCATTAAGTTGCCGATTCCTACTTCCTCGCATCGTTTCGCATCTTTTATATTATGAAATTTGTTTATGCTATATAAATGTTATAACTTTGCATACAAACAGAAATCAATATGGACGCAGCTATACAGAAAAAAGCGACTATGTTTCGTCTTAGCACCGAGCTTGTCGAGCGACTCAAAGAATTGGCAAAACGTGAACATCGTAGCCTTAACAACTTTGTTGAGTGCATATTATTTGATGTTGCATACAATGTGCCAAACGAAACTACAAAAGCAGCCATTGAAGAAGCGCGTAGTGGAAAACTTCGCAGTGCTTCTCCAATCGATACTTCATCGATTGAGGCAATGTTTAAGTCTGCCGGACTATGAAGATTTTGCGTCCTTCAACGCAATACAAAAAGGATCTTAAACGCATTCGTAATAATCCTCAGAAAGCAGCTGCTTTGCTTGAAGTATTGCGATTACTTGAGAATGAACTTCCCATTCCATCCAAATACAAACCTCATATGTTGCGAAACGATTATGCGGGGTGTATGGAATGTCACATTCAAGGCGATTTCCTTTTAATTTGGATAGACCAAGATGCTGACGAGATTTTTTTTATCAGACTTGGCTCTCACTCAGAATTGTTTACTAAGGGGGTAAAACGTTAATTTCCTGCCGAAAGTGAAATAAATTTGCGTATTTCGAAAAAAGATTTTAACTTTGCACACGCAAACACCACGATAGGGTTCCTTGGCCGAGTGGTTAGGCACCGGTCTGCAAAACCGTTTACAGCAGTTCGATTCTGCTAGGAACCTCAAAATCAACCGAAAGCTATGTCAAGAGAGTGACATAGCTTTCTATTTTTTACTCGTGACTCCCTTGACTATGTAGTATAACAAAGGGGGGCAGAAATGCCCCCCCAGATCTGTATTTTTTAAGGCTCGGTTATATCCTAACTTTAATCGTTTTATCTGCAATTTTAACCAGATAAAGACCTCGAGGCAAATAAATGTTATTGTCAGTGCCTTCGTAGATCAATAAGCCTGTCAGATTGTAAACATATACGTTGGCTACTTCGGCACCCAAGATGCTAAATCCATCGGCAAAAATTTCAATTGAATTATTGCTTTTAGTGATATCGGAAATTCCTGATAGCTCAGCTCCCGAAATATTAGCAAAATCTTTCCAGACGTTAGCGGTTTTATAGTCATCTACCGAAGTTAGAGGAACAATAAGCTCTGCATTGTTCAGCGTTGAAGTTGCAAATGCCGACATTGCACACACAGGCGGAACTTCGCTCATAGAGGTGACCTTAGTAATGTCGCAGTCATCAAAAGCATACATACCAATATTCTTAACGCTAGCGGGAATAACAATATCTGATAAAGGCTCGCATCCATAAAATGCAAACTGATCAATAGTCTCAACACCTGAGCCTAACAATACCATCTCGAGAGATTCGCAACTCATAAAAGCTCCCTCACCTACAATAGAAACGGACGTTGGAATATCAATTTTAGGTATGGAAGTGTTTGATGCAAATGCATAGCGGCCAATTGTCTTAAGTCCGTCATTGAAGTTCACTTTTTCAAGAGCTTCGCAGGTATAGAATGCCCCTTCCATTAACTCGGTAACTGTAGATGATAAAGTAACAGTTTTCAAGTTGTTGCAAGTTGCAGCAGCAAAGACTCTGATGATCTCTACTCCTTCTGGCACTATATATTCCTCGCGGGGATTTCCACACGGATATAATAGTAACTCTCGCATATCTGCAGTCAATAACACACCTTCGACAGAATGATAGGTTTTGTTATCTTCGTCAACATAAAAGTTGCTGATATTAGGGCACTCTGAGAAAACATCGTCTTCTATGACCTCCACAGCAGCCGGAATTGTAATATCCGTCAATTTTTTACAACTACTGAATGCGCCTTCTCTCAGAATCGTCAATGACTCAGGGAGAGTGACATCAATCAAAGAATTGCAATTATTAAAGGCATTTTCTCCGATAACAGAAACTGTATTACCAAATTGAATGTCGTTAAGGTCAAGGCACCAGCAAAAAGAAAATTCGCCAATCTCCTCTACACCATCACCTATTTCAACCGTCCGGATACCGCTCTGATAGAAAAAGGCTTGATCAGCGATTGACTTTACTGAGTATTCAATGTCACCGTGTGCGACTTTAGAAGGAATGACAAGTGCTTGAATTGACAAATCTTCAAGACCTGTCACTTCGCACGTTTTTGCATTGTCATCCAATACGTTGTACTTGACACCATCTGCTTCAAATTCTTGCGCCAACATTGTCATAGGCAATGCAAAAGAGCACATTAAAAGTAATTTTTTATTCATAAATATTGATGAATTAAGATTTTATATATGATAGGAATTAAATTTTCCACAAAGATAATAAACTTAATCCTTTATGTAAAATATCTATACCATATTTACGGATGGATTGAATGTGGCGGCTTAGAGGTGGGGTGGGAGAGGTCAGAAGGCGTTGTAGTGGATTTTGGCGGGGTCGTATTTCTCTTTTGGTGACGCCGGTTGGGAGGGGTAGCCGAAGGCCATAACGTTGAGGGGAGTGAAGTTGGGGGGCAAGTTGAGTATGCTCCGGAGGGTCTCCTCGCGATCTTTTAGCGGGTAGATGCCACACCATACTCCTCCGATGCCGAGGGCATGAGCGGCCAAGAGCATATTTTCAGATGCTGCCGAGCAGTCTTCGACCCAGAAACCTCCGTCGGGGATGTCGTCGGCAAAGAGGTTATCCATATCGCCACAGACGACCACCGCAAAGCTGCAGTGGGCGACCATCTTTGTGTACTCAAATGACTCGGTGATTGAGTCTTTGAGGGCTTGGTCGGTGACGACAACAAATCGCCACGGTTGCTGATTGGCAGCGGTCGGAGCGGCCATGCCTGCACGAAGGATTCGGTCGATGGTGCTGTCAGCGACTTGTCGGTCGCTGTAGCTGCGGATGCTTGTGCGGGTCATGATGCAGTTGATGACAGCGTCAGACTCTGTGTCGTCTCCTTGGCCGGATGCGGTCGAGGACACGGCAACAAGACGAATCGAGATGGCAACCAGGCCAATTGACAGAATCAATATAATCCAATGATAATTTTTCATATCGAGTATAGTATTTGTGTTGTGGGGTTTATGCTTGTTTGAGTAATGAGCCTGTAGGGCATACGAAGCGGCAGAAAGGTCGGTTGACAAATAAGGCGAGCACTACGAACAGACCTCCGACGGCAATGATCACCCATGATGCTGACTCGACGATAAAGGCTGTGAAGATTTCATAGTCAATCCAGCTCGTCGCCCAACCGATGTAGAGAAATGTCAGCAGCACTACCCACAGTAGATTGCGCAACCAGTCAAGGGCCTTGATCAGTTTGGGCGAGAGAGTCCATTTCTTGCGGCAGGCTTTACCGGCAAGTTCTTGCAGTGACCCGAAGGGGCAGATCCACGTGCAATAATAGTTTGGGCGGTTGAAGAGTGGGTAGACAAGGCCGACGATGAGCAGGAGCAGAGTGACGATGAAGCTAAGCGTCATGCGCGGTGCTCCCGAAAAGAAGTTGAGCATCATGGCGTAGTCGATGAACGTGCCGGTCCAGAAACCGAGAACGGCAACATTGAGCAGTTGTTGCACAAGTCGATATGCGGGCTTCTTGATGAATAAGGGGATGACGGAGCCGGCAAGAATCACGATGAGAGCGGCGACCGTGGCGACTGATATCGGCATAGAGTCGGGGGCTTTGGCCCCCTCGGCATAAGCGGCGCCGGCGCGAACGTTGGCAATGAAGGCGTTGGATGAGTAAGTGGCGCCTGTCACGGCGTCGACCTCCATAGTCTCAGCTTCGCTGAGCGACTTGCCGTCCCAGGCATGCGTGAGGCCGGCTCTCTCCAGGCGGCCGAAGAATTTCGGGCTCTCAGAGTTGGGCAGGGCGACGATAGAGTCGATGATGCCGCCGGTGACATAAATCTCAAGCGGCACCGGGCCGCCGTAGCCTGAGATGTCCTTGCCGATTTCTGTAGTGTTGATTATCTCTTGTTGGCCGATGCGGGTGATGACCGCTGCGTCAGAACCATCATCGCCCGAGGCCGGGTGGGTGAGGCTATCGGCATTGATGCCAAATAGCGCTTGGTTGCGCACTATGGCGAGTGAGGCCAAGATGCAAAAGACAGCGATGAATGAAATTAATCTTGCCGTAAGATTGTTGGACGTTGGTCGGGTGGGGGTGGTCATAATTTCATAATTTATTGTTTTGGGTTATTGGTCGGTGCATTTGCCGCAGCGTGAGCAACCGTTGCAGATCATGCGGCTGCCGCAGGTCACGCAGGTGGGTTGGAAATATGGTTTGTATAACTGATCGGGATCGATGTCGAAGCCGAGGGGGTCGGTGAGGCGGAAGTCGATGGGGGCGCCTTCGTTGTTGACGCGGGCTTTGAAGGCCATCTGTGACTGGAGCTTTTTGGAGGGGATGCGATAGGTGCGGCCGTCTTTGATGAAGATGGTGCCGGTCTCGATGAAGCAGAATCGGACGTTGCGGGCCTTGCACTGGCGGGAGAGTGATTTGACCCAGTCGAAATCGCAGGGTCGGGCGCCATCGTAGTTCTCGCCGCCGCAGATGACTTGTGAGATCTTGCCCGAGTCAAGATAGGGAGCGATGTCGAGGGGGCCGATGAAGGGTGCGGCCATGATGCCTTTGTGTTTGAAGGGGAGGGTGAGGAGCAGGAGTATGCGCTCGTCGGCGCGGGCTTGGTTTTCGCAGGTGACGTTGAAGAAGACGTTGTCCCAGCCGTCGCCCCAATCGGGGGGGAGGCAGGTGATGACTCGCTCGGGGCGCTTGGTGAGCAGGAAGAATTTTACGTCGCTGCGCTGTCGGATGATTTGCCATGCTTGGGGGCGCCATTGGTCGGCCTGATCGAGGAAGAAGTCGGAGGTCATGCACACGCGGATGAGCTCGCCGCTCTGAATCTTGTAGGCTCCGTTGCGTTTGCGCTGGAGAGGGTAGTTAAAATTCTGAGTGCGATACACTTGACTGCCGTCGGCGTCGCGTCGGCGGTCAAGGGAGAACATATAGCAGTGCTGGCAGCCTTCGCTGATTTTCACGCATCCGTGCCAGGGGTTCCAAATATCGTGCATCGTCTCATCGGCAAGAATTAATCCAAAGTTAGTGATAATTCAGCGATTTTTCACCGCCTCGCCCCGAAAAAATTATAAATCACAATTCTCAAAGCACATCACACCGCACGACGTAGTCCCCCCTGCTCACCAGCCCTAAAAAAACATCGGCCACCACCCCAAAAGGGTAGCGGCCGATGAGTATAGGTGCGCCCGGCGGACGCTAAGTGATTAATAAAATATTGCCGGAATTGTCAATGATCTGTTTTTACCGTTCGGCGCGCATTGGGTTTGATAGGAAGTCTTGGTAGGCGAGGCGGATGCCGTCTGGGAGCTCGGTGTTGTAGGTCCAGCCGAGGCGTGTGGCCTTGCTCACGTCAAGGAGCTTCCGCGGGGTGCCGTTTGGGCGGCTGGTGTCCCATTTGATTTTTCCGGTGTAACCCACCACTTTGGCGACAAGCTCGGTCAGCTCTTTAATGGTCAGCTCTTTACCGGTGCCGGCGTTGACGGTCTCGTTGCCTGAGTAATTGTTCATCAGGAACACGCAGAGGTTGGCAAGGTCGTCGACGTAAAGGAACTCACGCAAGGGTGAGCCGTCGCCCCAACAGGTCACCTCGTTGATACCCTGTTCCTTGGCTTCGTGAAAACGACGGATCAGAGCGGGCAGCACGTGGCTGTGCTCGGGATGGTAGTTGTCGTTGGGTCCGTAAAGGTTGGTAGGCATAACAGATATGTAGTCGGTGCTGTACTGGCGGTTAAGGTACTCGCAGTATTTCAGTCCGCTGATCTTGGCAAGGGCGTATGCCTCGTTGGTCTTTTCCAGTTCGGAAGTCAGGAGGCATGACTCGGGCATCGGCTGCGGGGCCATCCTAGGGTATATGCACGATGATCCGAGAAACTCAAGTTTCTTGCAACCGTTCTGCCATGCGGCGTGGATGACATTCATCTCGAGCATCATGTTGTCATACATAAAATCTGCAAGATGCTCTGAATTTGCGATGATTCCCCCGACCTTTGCGGCGGCAAGGAAAACGTACTCAGGGCGCTCGGTCCTGAAAAATTCATCTACCGCGTGCTGGTCAATCAGATCAAGCTCGGTGTGGGTGCGTGTGATTATATTGGTGTAGCCCTGACGCTTGAGTTCGCGGACGATTGCAGAGCCGACCATGCCGCGATGGCCTGCCACATATATTTTAGAATTCAGTTCCATTAATGATTACTCCTTTCTTCTGATCTTTATTCTTATCGTGCCCTCCGGGATCTCCCTGACAACGAGCGCGAGATGACCTCCGCCTCCGGCACCAAGCATTTTCCAGGCAAGGGCCTTGTCCTTCCACCGGTCAATGTGATCCTGTACTCCGGGCTGCATCATGGCAGGGAACATTGCAATCTGTGCATTGAATGAGTCACGGAATGCTTCAGCGAATGATTCGAGATCGCGGCTCATTATAGCATCCCAGCACCTGTCTGCTGCCGCAGTGAGGTTCTTGACCTTCGCAGGGGTGATGTCTTTGCCGTCAACGACCGAGCAGCCTTGGCGGCGCGGAAACATCTCGACCAGGCAGATATGGTCCTCGAGCCAGGCGAGTGTCTCCTCATCGTGGCACGACTCAATCTTCGACGGCCAGTAATGCCCGTCGTAGAAATGTCGGGTCAGGCCGGACATGCAGATGCCGATGGCATCCTGGGCGCCGGATATGTGTCCGTCATTCTCGGGATCGTTCTCAAAGCAGAACAGGAGACGGGCGAGCATCTCCTCATTGTAGTTCGGTAGCTCGTATGGCCAGATTTTCTTTGCTGCGTTTCTTGTGGAAGTCGACATGCCGCCGCGTTCGATGAACTCGTGGTTGGGCTCGATCGAGGCGGTGAGTGCCCATCCTGAGCCGTGGGAAGAGACGTAGGGCTGGTCAATCCAGGTGCCGGCGAGGTCGACCCTGTAGGGGATGTGGCACTTGACATTTTCACGGAGTGAAGTAGTGGAGCGGGCCTCGAGTCCCTGGTCAGGGACGCGTTGGAGCTCAATGTACTCTATGCCGCGTTGCCGGCAGAGCTCACGCTTGACGTCGCTGCCGCCGTCGGAGTTGACGACAAAAATGTCGGGGCGGACCATGTCAAGAGTCTCCACAAAATCGAGCATTCCGCTTCCACGGTTGATGAAGGCGTCCTTGACGTAGCGGATTGACTTGACCATATAGAGGCGTTCTTTTTCGGAATACACCGTCTTGCGGTGCTTCAGGCCTTCGATTGTTGCGTCGGAACCGATGCCGACGTAAAGGTCGCCGTAGTTTGACGCCTCCTTGAAGAACGCCACATGGCCGGAGTGGAGCATGTCATAGCATCCCGAGACAAAGACTTTCTTGTTTGCCATAGACCGCAGGTTATTTTACAATGCCCTTTTCAAGATATTCGGCAAGATTGGTGCGCACCTTTTCGCCCGCGCGCTCAACGGCGACCTTGGCCATATCGGCGTCGACCATCAGATTGACGAGCTGCTCGAACGATGTCTTCTTCGCCGGGTCCCAGCCGAGCTTGTTTCTGGCTTTGGTCGGGTCGCCCAAAAGGTTGACGACATCGGTCGGGCGATAGAAGTCAGGCGACACCTCGATGAGCACCTTGCCTGTTGCCTTGTCGACGCCCTTCTCGTTCTCGCCCTCGCCGACAAACTCGAGCTCGATGCCGGCGCGGCGGAAGGCGTATAGACAGAAGTCGCGCACTGAGTGCTGCTCGCCGGTGGCGATGACGTAGTCGTCAGGCTCGGGCTGCTGCAGGA
>CAYRFB010000054.1:0-12650 GCA_964423485.1 uncultured Bacteroides sp. | reverse complement strand
GACCGCCAATGCCCCCGAGACCAAGGACAACGACTTCACCTGGCGCGATTTCCAGACCCGCAACAACAGCGAGCTTGTGGCCATCCTGGGCAACTTTGTCAATCGCGTGATAGTGCTCACACATAAATACTTTGAAGGCCGCGTGCCCGAGGCTGGGGCTTACCAGCCGATTGATGAGGCTCTGTTTGCAGAGGTATCGGAAATTAAGGGGTCGCTCACTCAGAACATCGAGACCTTCCATTTCCGTGAGGCCCTCAAGGACGCGATGAACATCGCCCGCGCCGGTAATAAATACCTGCAGGAGACCGAGCCCTGGAAAGTCGCCAAGAGCGATATGGAGCGCGTAAAGACCATACTCAACGTTGCGCTGCAGATCTGCGGCGACATCGCTATCGCTTTCGAGCCATTCATGCCCTTCATGAGCTGCCGTCTCGCCGATGCGCTCCATTTAGGCAAGTTCACATGGGCCGAGCTCGGTAATCGCGACATTGTAAAAGCAGGCGAGGAAATCGACTCGCCCGAGTTGCTCTTCGAGAAAATCGAAGATGATGTGATCAACGCACAGATTGAGCGCCTCGACCGCATCAAGCGCGAAAACGAACTGAAGAACTTCACTCCTGAGCCTATACAGGCGCCGACCGACTTCGAGACATTCTCAACGCTTGACATCCGCGTCGGCACCGTCGTCGACTGCCAGAAGGTTAAGAAATCAAAGAAACTCCTGCGCTTCCAGATCAACGACGGACTGGGACAACGCACCATCCTGTCAGGCATTGCCGAGCATTATGAACCCGAAGAACTCATCGGGCGCCAGGTATGCTTCATCGCCAATTTCCCGCCGCGACAGATGATGGGCATCGAGTCAGAGGGCATGATACTGTCGGCTCTCAATGCTGACGGAAGCCTGTCGGTGATCTCACCGTCGACTCCGGTTGTCAACGGCGCTCAGGTCAAGTAGTAAAACCAACACTAAGAGGAGGAGCTGACATGAAACCTCGAATTCTGATCATCTATACCGGCGGCACAATCGGCATGATTGAAGACGCCACCACCCATGCGTTGAAGCCTTTCGACTTTTCCCACCTGATGGAGAATGTGCCCAAGGTCAAGATGCTTAATTATGAAATTGACAATATTCAGTTTCAGCCTCCTATTGATTCGAGCGACATGAACCTCGCGCGCTGGCAGGAAATAGCCCGCAGCATCGCCGACAACTATTATGACTACGACGGCTTTGTGGTGCTCCACGGCACCGACACAATGGCCTATACGGCATCGGCGCTGTCGTTTATGCTCGACAATCTGCAGAAGCCTGTGATCATCACCGGCTCGCAGCTGCCAATCGGCGAGGTGAGGACCGACGGCGAGGAAAACCTTATCACGGCCCTTCAGATTGCCGCTGCCCGCGAGACTGACGGCAGCCCGATGGTGCAGGAAGTCGCCATCTTGTTTGAGGATTATCTGTGGCGTGGAAATCGCGCCACCAAACGCAGCGCCGACAATTTCAACGCATTCAAGAGCAGCAATTATCCCCAGCTGGCCAAGGTCGGTCTGAGCATTAATTTTTTCCGAGATGCGCTGATGCGTCATCAGTCGGTCGGCGGCCTTAATCCGCAGTATAAACTCGACCCGTCGGTGATCGCCATTGACCTTTTTCCGGGATTGTCAGAAAAGACGCTGCGCCATATGCTGTCGACGCCCGACATTAAAGGCGTCGTGCTCCGCACCTACGGCGCAGGAAATGCGCCTACAGCGCCTTGGTTTGTCGATTTGATAAAGGAGACTGTCGAGAGGGGCGTCGTGGTACTGAACGTCACGCAATGCGCCTACGGAGGCGTTCATCAGAGCCGCTATCTGGCGGGCGACGTGCTCGCCGCCACGGGTGTGATCTCGGGCTATGACATAACTTTTGAAGCCGCGGTGACCAAGATGATGTTTCTCTTCGGCTTAGGGCTGGATGCAAAACAAGTGAAATATTATCTCGAGCGACCTCTGGCCGGCGAAATGACCGTTTCGTGACAAGCAGTGAAGAGCTTCGGACGACATATCTCACGGGCGATTGCGCTGGCAGTGCTGGCGCTTGCAAGTGCCTTGGCTGATGCTGCGCCGGTGTGGGAGAAAGTCGCGCCCGTCGCCACCGAAATCTCGGATGCAGCCGCCGAAGGCTATGAGGTGAAGATTGCCGACCGCACGATTGTGCTGACGTTGCCGGCCAAGACTTCGGTCAAGGTTTTTACAATCCTCGGCCAACTCGTGGCCGAAAAGCAGCTTGAGGCCGGCACATGGCGACTGCCGATATCGGCCCGCGGCATCTATATCCTTAAGGTCGGTTCATCGACGCGTCGCGTCACAATCTGATTTTTTCGCCTGATTAAAATCACCAGCCGCCGGATGCGCCGCCGCCTCCGGTGAAGCCACCTCCGAATCCTCCGCCGATCGAGCCTCCTCCACCGCCGAAACCTCCGCGTCCTCCGCCCATCGGCACGATAACAATGGGCGCGAGTTTGGCTATGCTATATTTTTTTCCGGTCTTGTTGTGACAGTTAAGGCAGGTGAACTCCTTGACGCCTACGCCCTCGCGGTTGGTAGTGGGCTGCACTAACACACGGTCGCCCGTGAGTTTGGCTGTGCGGGCGTGGCAGTGGCTGCACTCAACCAGTGGCATCGACTTGTTGACAAAGGGGAAGATGTCGGTTTCTCCACACTCGGGACAGTGCCACACGTCGTAGTCGACCGAGCCGATGCGCTCCTCGCAGTCCTGGGCAGGAGTGAGGAAGTCGTTGTCGTGGACCTCATCGATTTTAGTCATCTTGTGGCCGCAGTTGGGGCATTTGCGCGGGCGGTTGCGCCAGTATCGCATAGCCAAAAGCAAGGGCAATGTGGCTATCAGGGGCACTCCGAGGCCGGCAAAAGAGATGATCAGCAGCGGAGCCTTCCAGTTTTCGAAGGCTGTGTACTTTTCGTAGGAGCTCGCTTTGCGCAGCGAAATGAGTTTGAATGCAATGATTATCGCAATCACTATCGCAACGAAGAGGCTCAGCGTGAGGTAGGTGCCGAGCACCGATTTGCCGCCTGAGACAAAGTCGGCATCGGCGCTTTTAGAGCGGATCTCCTCAGCCGCCTGAGGCTCGCCCAAGCGAGCTGCGATGGCATTGACGGCTGAGACAGTGCCGCCGTCGTAGTCTCCCTCGCGGAATGCCGGGAACATATTGTTGCGCAAAATCTTGCCGCAGGCAGCGTCAGTCAGCACGCCCTCTACGCCGGGACCTGTGCGGATCACTGCCTTGCGCGCATCGCGCGCCACAAGCAGCAGCACACCGTTGTTGTTGTCCTTCTTGCCCAATCCCCAGTAGTTGAAGAGCTCGGTGGCAAAGGTGTCTATGTCGCCGCCGTCGATGTCATCAACGACGACTGCAACCACCTCGGCAGTGGTAGCCCGGCGCACGCGGCTGAGGATCGAGTCAACGCGGGTCTGGGCCGCGAGCGACACCACGCCGTCAGGATTGCTGATAAAGCGTGTGCGGTCGGCTACATGGACGTTGGGCACTTCTTCGACCTTATAGGTCTTGGCCGCTACGGGAAGGCAGAGGCCGATTAAAAGGAGCAGGGGGATATAGAGGCGTAGATTTTTCATATCTTTATAACGTAATTTGGCAGAAAAAATTTTTCAGACCGCGGGAAGCGAGAGGCCGTTGAGCTTGCGGAAAAGATCGAGCGCATAGACATCGGTCATGGCCGAAACGTGGTCGAGCACGGCCTGGATCTTGGCGTAGAGCGACGGAGCCTCCACGTCATACTGCCGGGGGAACTTTGAGAGCAGGAGCCGCGAATAATTGAGTTCAGGGTTGACAACGGCGTTGATCATCTTGTCGAGGAGGAAGGTGATGATCTGATTGCCGGCGAGCTCGATGTCGACCACGTCAGAGGCGCGGTAGATCTTGTCCCACGACAGGTCATTGCAGCGGCGGTAAGCGTCGCCCTCGATCGACTTGAGGCTTTGGAGGAGCGAGCCCTCGAAGGAGCCAGAAAGTATGCGGTCCTCGTTGGCGATAAACGATTCGGCGCAGCGTTTGACAAGCACGCCGATCACACACGATCGCAGATAAGCTATTTTTTCGTTGGGGTCATCGACCTTGTCCATCACCTGTTGCATATGTCGGCGCTCCGATTCGTTAAAGTAGCTGAGCAGCAAGTTGATGACTTCATCAGTGGCAAGAATCTTGAGTTTGTGGGCGTCCTCGATGTCCATGATCTCATAGCAGATGTCGTCGGCGGCCTCGACGATGTAGACCAGCGGGTGGCGGGCATAGCTGATGGCGCCGTCTGCGCGATTATGGCGAAGCATGCCGAGCTCCTCGGCCACTTTGACGAAGTCATCACTCTCAGAGGTGAAGAAGCCGAATTTGCCCTTTGTGGCTATCGATGATTCGAAGGGATATTTCACGATCGATGCAAGCGTGGAGTAAGTCATGGCGAAGCCGCCGTCTCGGCGACCTTTGAAGCTGTGGGTGAGCACGCGGAAAGCGTTGGCGTTGCCCTCGAAGTTGATGAGGTCAGCCCACTCCTTGTCAGTCAGGCGTTCGCGCAGATCGCGCCCTTTGCCTTCGCTGAAGAAGGTTGCGATGGCCTTTTCGCCCGAGTGGCCGAAGGGGGGATTGCCGAGGTCGTGAGCGAGACATGCGGCGGCGACGATGTCGCCAATGTGGTTAAATACCGGGAGCCAGGGCTCGTCAGCGTAGCGCTCGCTGAGGGCAATGGCGATTTCATCGGCCATTGATTTGCCGACACAGGCCACCTCGATCGAGTGGGTCAGGCGGTTGTGGACAAAAATGCTGCCCGGCAGCGGGAACACCTGAGTCTTGTTCTGCAGTCTGCGGAAGGGAGACGAGAACACCAGTCGGTCGTAGTCGCGCCGGAAGTCAGTGCGTATGTTGCTTTTTTTGGGGTCGTGGTAATGCTCAAGCCCGAAACGCTTGTCATTGATGAGCCGCGACCACTCCATTTTCGGTTGCATCGCTTTAACCAAAGATAATCAGTTAACAAAGAGTTCAGCGAAATTACGAAAAATAAATGAAGACAGAAAAACGAAGCCAAATGAAAAATGGCTGCGATCGAGTATCGCAGCCATTTTTTGGAGGAAGGGTTATTATTGATTACAGTTTAAGGAGCACTTATTTTTCATTCACGCTGCCTATCTTTGCAATCGGTTAAGATAGAAATTAATCAAATATCCCAGAGTCATGAATAAAATTTTCCCACTTGTAATATTCACAACCGTGTTGTGGCTATGTTCTTGTTCAAAGGTCATTTTGGGTCATGGAACGCGTGAAGCCGACAACTTATTCAAGTTTGCGAAAAAAAATAAAGAAGGTGAATAGTTAGTACTTCATTTACTTGCATAGGAATGACTCTGTTTTCAAAGTTGTTTCGAAAGAGCTCGCTGACATTACACAATTTGAAGGTTTTCAAAAAATAAAAAGACGTGGAAAGTATCATCTCACTCTAAGCTCATTTACTGATGGTTTAGGGGAGTTTCTTGGTGGAAAGTTTATAGGAGATCCTTCCGGCTTTAGTTTAGACTCTATAACAGACGTGTTTCCAGAACCAGAGCATAATGTATGGGACATATATTTCACTGAAGACTTAAAAGGTATTTACTTTTTAAGGCAATAGGTTAGTAAGAGAGTTAAGTGCAGACCCCAGAGCTGTTCCTCCTCTGCGATGTTGAGGTTATGTGGGGGACGGTCTCTTGTACGGTCGTTGCTTGCAACGACCGTATAAGTTATTCAATCGCTGTAGGTGTCGGGAACTTTTGGCGGGGTTGGGTGTTAGTTTTTTAAATATTATTACGTTTCATCTCATTAATACTCCACTTTTTCGATGAATAGCAAGGTCAAGGGCAATCTGGCGATGTTTGTCTCAAAGATTTTTTCGGGCTTAAACGAAAATGCATTGCGCTATCTGTTGCCTAATTTTATGTCGGCTTGTACCGGCGTGTTTCTGCGTGTCGGTTTTGCAGCCGGTTTCTTCTGGTTATTAGGTCTTTTCAAGCGCCATAACAGTGCGCCGTCGACTGTCCGTCAGCGTCTTGGGCTGCTCGCATTGGGTTTTATCTGTGTGTTTGGCTATATGTTTTTCCTGCTTATGGGCTTGACTTACACCACGCCAATCTCGTCATCGATCTTCATAAGTCTTCAGCCGGTGTGTGTGTTTGTGATATGTCTTATGATCGGACGCGAGAAGGCTGACGCTCTGAAAGTGGCCGGCATCATCCTCGGTGTGGCCGGTGCCATAGTCTGTGTCGTCACTCAGAAGACAAGCGATGTGGCCTCAAACCCGATGTTAGGCAATCTTTATTGCGCCGCCTCGACGATCGTATACTCAATTTATCTTATTGTCTCGAAGCAGTTCTTGCGCACGCTCGATAACGTGACTGTGTCGAAGTGGACATTCCTCGGAGCTGCAATTGCGGCCGCTCCGGTCGCCATACTCACCGGCTGGGATGCCCCGGTGCTCAAGATGGCCGTGTTCTCGGCGCCGATGCTGATACTACTTTTTGTGCTTATCTTCCCTTCGTCGGTCAGCTACCTTCTGATTGACATAGGCCTCAAGAACCTCACGGCAACGGTCGTTTCGCTCTATGCCGGCGTGATACTCATCGTGGCGTCGGTGGTCAGCTACATCACCGGTCAGGACCATTTCTCATGGTGGCAGATACTGTCGATGGCCATGATCGTAGTGTCGATCTGGCTGGTCGAGCGCGAAGAGCGCAAGACCAATGCTCCTCAGCCAGCGGCCAAGTGAGCAATTGACTTTCAGGATTTACCATAAAACGATCGCCCCCTGCCGGCAACGAGCTTGGCAGGGGGCGACGTTTGTGTCAGTAGCGGCAGGCGATTACCAGCCGGGGTTCTGCTCCCAGAGACCTTCGGTCAGAGAGATCATGCGCTCCTGAAGCGGGAGGAGGTAGTCGCGGTTGAGGTTGAACTGCCAACCGTTGACATACGCTGACTGGTTTGTGGGATTGATGAAGCGGTAAGGATCGCCGGGGTTGCCGGTGAGATAAAGAGTGTTGCCGCTCTCCTGATCATACTTAAGTGAGGCATAGTCAGGCTGTGACTCGAGGTCGCTGCCGATGAAGAGCGCACCCTGGTGCCACTTGCCGACGAAGATGACGTCAGCTGCG
This sequence comes from uncultured Bacteroides sp., assembly GCA_964423485.1. Lineage (GTDB taxonomy): Bacteria > Bacteroidota > Bacteroidia > Bacteroidales > Muribaculaceae > CAG-873. The sequence goes on along the minus strand of CAYRFB010000054.1, from coordinate 5,464 downwards.
GCCCAGCGGAGGATGTCGTCGAGACGGCGGCCTTCGCAAGCCTTCTCAACGCGACGCTCGCGACGCACGGCCTGAACATACTTGTCGAGGTGAGCGAAGGGATAGGCGGGATCTGAGTTAAATTCGCGGTCAAAGTCCATATCAGGCATGCCGACGCGCTGGCGGAGGGGGCTGATGGCATCGATGATCTTGCTTGCGTTGGCTGCGCCGTCGAGTTCGGCGAGGGCTTCGGCATAGTTGAGAAGGATGTCGGCATAGCGGAACTGGATAGCCGGTGTAGCGCCCTTGAACTCGGCGTCAAGGTTGCCGGTGTAGTCGATCTGCACGTGTTTGAGCAGTGAGTAGCCGGTGGTGCAGCTCCAGGTGCTTGTCAGCGGCGGAATGGTGTAACCGCCCTGGTCGGGACGGAGGATCTGGCCGGGAGTAGCGACGGTCTGAGCGAGACGCGGGTCGCGGAGTGTGGGCTGAAGCTCTGTGCCCCAAACCTTTTTGGCCTCGAAGCGGTCATCGCCGACAAACGGACGGCCTTCGATAGTCAGATAATCATCGACGAGCGAAGCAGTCACGCCGACGTTGCCACCGCCTGTGTTGAGGTAGCGGTTGACGTTGTTGCCGATTTCGTCGCCGTCATATTTCTTAAACCAGAGCACCTCTGAGTTGTTGCTGAGGTCAGTGGTCTGGAAGATCACGCGGTAGTCATTGAGGGGATTGCCTGTGTTATGGATGCGCCACACGCCGCGGTCCATAACATCTTTAGCCGCATTAGCAGCTTGAGTGAGATAGTCCTTGATCTTTTCGTCGGTGACTTTGCGATCATAGAAGGGGTCATTGGCGGCCTTGTGATACTTCTCCCAAGTGCCTTCGAAGAGAGCGACCTCGCTCTTGAGGGCGCGAGCCACGTCGCAGTGCACGCGATATGAGGCGCTGCTGTTTTTTTCGCTAAGATGTGATATAGCCTGATCAAGGTCAGCAAGGATATGGTCGACGAGCTCGGTGCGGCTTGCACGCGGTATGCGCATCACTTCGAGATCGGGATCGAGAGGGGTGTCGACCCATGCCACACCGCCATAGCTTACGAGCATCTGATAGTAGTACCAGGCGCGGAAGTAGTATCCTTCGCCGACGGCCTGATTATAGCTGGGGCTGCCGATAGCGTCGCAGTTGTTGAGATTGTTGAGCAAGACGTTGACATTGCGGATATACTCGTAGTTTTTCAGTTTTGACGCGCTGCTGACCGAGTTAGAACCGGCGATGCGGGTGTTGACTGACGGACCGGCAAGGTTGTCGCTGTTGACATCGTTGCCGGCGATGCCGCTGCCACCACCGGCTGAGATGCCCTGATCGCGGACGCCGGTCTGGTAGAACTGGTCAAGATAGCTGCTCATTTCGCCCGTTGTCTTGAACGGCTTTGCCGAGGAGAGCTGGCCCTCTGGTTCGCGGTCAAGGTCATAGCACGATGTGAGCGCTAAACTTGCGGCGAGGCATATTGATAGGATTTTTTTCATTTCCATAGTGTAATAATGACTGATTAGAGAGTAATGTTAAGACCGACTGAGAGCACCTTGTTCATCGGGTAGTTCTTGCCGCCTTCGCCGGTGTAGCCGTTGCTTGTGAAGATAGCCTCGGGGTCAAACATCTTGGCAAGCTTGGTGCTTGTCCAGAGGTTTTCGCCGGTGAAGAACACCTGTACTTTCTGGAGGCCGACGTGTTTGATGATCTCACTGGGAAGAGAATAGCTGACAGTGATGTTTTTCAGGCGGATGTAAGCAGCGCTCTGTACATAGCGGTCAGATGTCTGCATGTTACGGTTCTGATATGTGCCGATGCCGCCTGCAGTGTGAAGATAAGGCTTGGGATAGTATGCGCCGCGGTTATCTTCGGTCCAGTAGTCAAGATGCTCCTCGAAGAAGGTTGCCTGAGCGTATGAGCCCCAGCCCCAGAAGTAGGGGGCAGTGCCGGGGTTCCAGTCGCGCTTGCCGACGCCCTGGAACATAAGGCTCAGGGCGAGACCCTTCCACTGGATGCCACCGTTGATGGTGTACTGATAGCGGGGAGTGGTGTTGCCGATGACGGTGTAGTCACCCATATCGCCGAGCACGTTGGTGCCGCGGTCGATCTTGCCGTCACCGTTGATGTCGACATACTTGTGGTCACCCACTGTCCAGACACCGCCGTTGAGGTAAGAAAGATCCATAGCGTTAAACTTGTCAGCTTCTTCCTGAGACTGGATGATGCCGCCTGACTTCAGGCCCCAGATTTCGCCGACCTTGCGACCGGTATACCAGTTGCCGGAGGGATTGGTGAATGTCGGGTTCTCGTATTCGGTCACTTCGGCAGTGGCGTCAGAGATTGAACCGCCGATCTGGTAAGTGATGTCTTTGCCGATGCGGCCCTGCCAATTGAGGCTGAGCTCCCAGCCGCGGTTGCGCATACGGGCGTTGTTTTTCTGAGGAGCGTCAGCGCCAAAGAAGTCGGGGAAGTCAGCGCCGGGACCTAACATGTCTTTGGTGTCGCGCTGGAACACTTCAAACACACCGGTAAGGGCGTTGTTTAAGAAAGCGAAGTCAAGACCGAGGTTCTTGCTTTCAACCTTTTCCCAAGTGACGGTGGGGTCGATAACGCCGGGAGCGTTGATATAACCGTTGCGGGTGTCGCCAAACCAGTAATTGCCTTTGGCGGTCACGCCCATGGTTGAAGCGAAGGTGTAGAGACCGGCGCCTGCCTGATTACCCATGCGGCCCCAAGATGCACGGAGCTTGAGCTGGTTGACAGTCGGCTGCAGAGATTCCCAGAAACGCTCCTGGGCGATGTTCCAGCCGATAGACACTGAGGGGAAGTAGCCCCAGCGATGCTTCTTAGAGAAGCGTGAACTGCCGTCGTAACGCATATCGACCTCAAAGAGGTAGCGGGCGTCGAAGTTGTAGGTGAGTCGGCCATAGAAGCCGCGGGTCGACCAACCGTTGCGCGACTCGGTGGCAACGACATCGTCAGAGCCGAGGTTAAGACCGGGAGTGGCGGTCGAGTAGAGGCCTCTGACGTAGTTCTGGATATAAGAGTACTCGTTGTTTTCGCTCTGGTAACCGGCCATTACGTAGAACTCGTTGAGGTCGGCGAGCTTGAATGTATAGCTTGTATAAGCGCTGAAATTCTGATAGCGGGTGTTTGACTCCTGACGCAGGTACTGGCCGTTGGAAACGACGCCGAGCTCCGAACGCACACCCTTTGATGTGGTTTCGCCATCGGCGGCATAAATGTCAGGCGCAACGTTGAGACCCTGGTGACCGAAGACGATGAGGCGGTAAGTGTAGTCGCCGATGATCTTCCAATTCTTGATGGGCTCGATGTCAGCTCCGATAGTGACGTTCATGCGGTCGCGTTTGCTCTTTGTGTATGTGCCGCTCTGGAGATAGGGTATCATTGTGAGCTCGGTGAAATGACCGTTGGGGTCGGTGTGGTGAACTGTCGGACGGAAACGGGCCAACGAGTGATAGAAGCCTTCACTGATACCGCCGGTGCCAAAGGGGGTGTCGGTGTCAGAGTGCATGAACTTGGTGTTGGCACGGATGCGCATCCACTTGGTCACCTCAGAGTTGATGTTGGCAGCGAAGTTGTAACGCTTGTAACCCATATCGGCATAGCGCAGGATGCCGTCCTCGCCGTAGTAGCCGAGCGAAACGTAATACTGAGCGCGCTTTCCGCCGCCGCTGGCGCTGATGTTATGATTCTGCTTGAACGCCCAATCTTTATAGTGGAGGTCAAAGTAGTCAGTGTTGCCGATGCCAGATTCAGAGTTCTCGAAAGCGGGGTTCATCATAGCGTTGGGCGCAAGTTCCTGCCAGGGGTCAACGCTGCTGGGGTCTTCGCAGAACTGACGGAGGAGCTCAAGCTTTTCGTCAGAGTAGAGACGGGCGGTGCCGGCGTTGGTACAGCCCTGGTTCCACATCTTTGCAAACTCATAGCCGTTGAGCATCTTAGGCAGCTTGGTAGGAGCGTTCCAACCTACGCTACCCTGATAGCTTACGCGCATTTTGCCTTCCTCACCGCGTTTGGTGGTCACGAGGACAACGCCGTAAGCCGCACGCGCACCGTAGATAGCGCTCGCGCCTGCATCCTTAAGCACCGAGATGCTCTGGATATCAGTGGGGTTGACGTCTGAAAGATCCATTTCGACACCGTCAACGAGCACATAGGGAGTGCCGGTGCCCGAAAGGTTGCCCTGGCCACGCACCTGAAGAGTCGCGCTACCGCCGGGACGACCTGCGTTATTATTGCTTACATAAAGGCCGGGGACCATACCCTGAAGCATCTGAGCCGCGTCGGCAACCGGATGCTGCTGGAGGTCATCACCCTTGACCTGGGCTACCGCACCAGTAAGATTGATTTTCTTCTGCACACCGTAACCAACAACCACCACTTCGTCAAAAGCCGTAGTGTTGGGTTTGAGAGTGATTTCCAAAGGCTGGCCATTCCACACGACCGACTGAGGGTCATAGCCGACATAAGAGACTACGATCGTCGTGCCGACCTTGACATTGGGGATTTTGAAATTTCCGTCGATATCGGTTGAAACGCCGTTACCGCTTTCAACAGTGACTGATGCGCCGGGCAGAGGCTGACCGTCTTCATCATAAACCGTACCGGAACACGCAGCAGCTTGTGGAGCCTGCGCCGAAGTTTCAGCCTCGCTCAGCTGGCTATTAGCCAGCAACGTAGGCGAAAACATAGCTGAAGCGGCCATAAGCGCCATAGCTGAATAAATAACTTTTCGCATAAAGATTAGATTATTAATTGGTATTGTTTAAAGTTTTGCGTAAGAATAATGGTTACAATCGATTGCGAAATAAGAACAATTTTTAATATTATCCAAACAATTTAAAACATATTAACAAAATATAAGACAATGGCCATTCCCCCAAGCCGAAGCATACACGTCAAGAATCGGGATAATATATTTATGATTACCTCTAACGAAAATAATATGAAATCCAATATATTATTGCTGCTACAAAAACAAGAAAATACAATAACGCTTCAAACAAATTATTCGCTAATCCATCAAACCAACCTGAAATTAGGTAAAGAACCCATGTTATAAAAGACACAATTCCAAGAGCAAAAAAAATAATTGTAAGCCACCGATAAATTTTTTTCACTGATGAATCTTGGCTGTCTTGATAAATCTGGTAAAACAAATTCCCGAGGCCTCCACAAACTATGTACCCTACAAATAATATCCAAGCCATATGTTATTCTTAATTCTTCGCGTTGTGGATAATTAATAAATTATTGAATGATTTAAATCCGATTCATTCACCTTGATTCAGTAGGGTTGAAATGGGTTGAAAAAGCAAATATTTTATCCTCCGATGAAAATTTACTGAAAAAAATTATAAAAAAATCCCGCAACCATTGAATTTCAATAAGTTACGGGATTAATTTGTGACCAGAATAGAACCACTAAATA
>CAYRFB010000053.1:0-12743 GCA_964423485.1 uncultured Bacteroides sp. | reverse complement strand
GCAAATATAACCAATAACTCACTAACCGCAAAAATTATCATAGCAATTGTATCTCTTATTTGTATTAGATTAAATAAGGACACCACATCGTGATGCCCTTAACCCATTGCTAATCTACTATGAGACAACGCTGCATCGCAGCGCGAGAGTGATAGCCACATGCAAGCGCTGCGTTAAGCTGCGCGCAGCTTGTGGATAAGGCATGCCCCACCAACCACCGGCCGCGTAGCGGTCATAGATAACATGATCAGTGGCAAAAGATTTGCCATAGACACTTGAAATATTTATCTTTGCGCATTATGGCAAATACATATGTAAAAATTTATCTTCACCTTATCTTTGCGGTTAAGCATCGCAACGGTTTGATCAATCCCTTATGGCAATCCAGATTATATGATTACATTGCTGGAATTATTAAGAATAAGGATTGCTACCCGATAAAAATCGGGGGAATAGATGACCACATCCATATTCTTTTAAGCTATAATCCTAATACGGTTTTACCTGACCTTGTCCGGGATATAAAGTCATTTTCCTCAAGATGGATAAACGATTCACGGCTGTGTCCTTACAGATTCGAATGGCAAAAAGGGTATGCTTGCGTGTCATACTCCCACTCACATACTATGCAGGTATCCAACTACATTGCCAATCAATCAGAGCATCACAAAGGCCGTTCGTTAAAGGATGAGATAACGGACCTCTTATCAAAATTCGGAATTGAGTTTGACGACAGGTATATTTTTTCCGAGCCCGTCTGAGGGTGTATGACCGCTACGCGGCCGGTGGGGGTGGTTGGAGCTATTTACCACAAGCTGCGCGCAGCTGAACGCAGCGCTTGTATGTGGCTATCACTCTAGCGCTGCGATGCAGCCGGGTTTTGAGCCCGTGGCGAGCGGGGTAGCGGGCCGTGTAGGTCTGGCCGATTGTTAACGCGCTCTGTTTTTTCACATAGGAAAATCGAGCATAGGTTGCTGATGCATTGTGGTTTATTACAAAACCTCGAGATGTTAAATTGTATAGTCGTACGGATTTGCGTGTTTTTGCGTCGGTTAGAGATGTAATTTTGCAAGCGAAATAAACTTTTAATTATTTATTCTTAATTATTCATTTCAACTATGGACTTCATTAAAGCAAAATCTTTTTTCGCACGACTCGGCAAATCGGTTTTCTTGTTTAAAAACATCTGGAAAGAAGGCACCACCTCACTCCTCCACGCTCCGCGCACAGTCGACAAAACCCCGACTGCCCTCACGATAGCCAACGACGTGGCTCTGAGCGGACGCGAAGTGCTCTACGTCGCCACCGACAGCCTTGACTCTCAGGTCAAAGCCGAGGCCGACAATCTTTATTTCTTCACCCCGGAGTTTGAATCAATCGACGACAACCGCGACTACGCCGAGCTCGTGTTCGAAGCCATCGAGCACGCCGTCCGCACCACCGCGATCCGCACTTTTGTCATCGACTCGGTGACCCGCATCGCCGCGCTGTCGTTTGGCCGCAACGCCTCGGCAGCTTACATCATGAAGCGTCTTGTAGCCCTCCAGGTCAAGTGTAAGCTCTCGATACTTGTCGTGGCCGATGACACCACCCGCTCCACCAACAGCGCCCTCCTCACCCTCGCAGCCTCCGAGATCACAATCTCTGAAAACTTTGAGAACTCTGAGTGCTCTGATAGCTCTAAACCCTCCAAGCCCCTGCCCGGGCCCGAGCCTGCTCCAATGACCCGTCAGCAGCGCCGCGCCCTCGCCCGCCATCAAATTAAAAATAAAACCGCATCTTCCCGGGGCGGGAGCGATGCGGTTTTAGTTAGGGGTTGATAGGCTGTTATCAGTCGGCGATCACTTCAAACTCTGCGCCTGAAGCGTAATCGTTGCCTGACTGGGAGTTGAGAGCCATGAAGCGCACATAGCGGCCGCTTACGGGATGATCGAAGGTGACGTTTTTCTGAGCTGAGCCCTTGCCAAAGGTGCCCTTGGCCACGGGTTCGCCCCAGTTCTCACCGTCGGTGCTGACATAGATCTCATAGTCCTTGATATTGCCGTTAGAATTGCCATCCTGACGCGGCAGATAATTCACGCCCTTGATATTTTTGACTTCACCGGCGTCGAAGTCTACCCAGTGAGGATAGGTTGCTACGGTCACTGACCACATTGTGTGCCAGATAGTTGTCGGATCGCCGTCAGTGAGGTGAGATGCGTCGCCAAAATCGGGCTCCTGGCTGCTGGCAAATATCGCCTCAGTGCGCACAGCGTCCATCTTGGGGAAAGATACGGTGGTCGCGATGTTGCCGACCTTGGCTTTATCTTTCTTAGACTTGGCCTTGGGAGCGTCATCGATCCAGGCGGTCACGGTTGAAGCCGAGCGGAGCTCAAACGGCCCGTCATAGACGCTCGGCGTCTTGGCTCCATCGACGGTGAAGAGCACTCTTGAGGTCGAATCTGGCACATTGATGCTCACCATACCGAGACGGTTGCGACTGATGCCAAGGGGCTGCGAGCCTTTGGGTCGAACCGACGCAAGAGTCTGTAGCTGCTGCTTGTCGGCCGGGCGGATGATAAATGAGAATCTATGCTCTGTTGCTTTTACACGGTCAGGATCGAGGGGGCCACCCTGACCGCAGCTTGCGCCGCCGAGACCGGTCACACCCAGGTCAAGGTGAAGCACTGTCGACTTGCTCTCAGGCAGCTTGTATGGATGGTTGGCCTCGAAAAGCTGCATTTCAGTGTAAGGCGACGCCGTAACTGACATAAGCTCGGGCGCGATAAATATCACTCCGCGATCGCCGTCGGTCAGGGCTGCCCAACGCACCTCTTCGCGGTTGCCATTGCTCTGCGGGCGAGTGTAATTGGTCATCATATCGGCAACCTTGGCTGAGTAACGGCCTACAAACTGGCCTGTCTTGCGGTCGTTGTAGTTTTCTTCAGGGCCGCGGCCATAGTAGGTGAACTCGCCGAGCGACTCGGGTACTTCAAGAGTGTAGCCCAGACGAGGAAGGACGACTGAGGGGTTGTTAGAGTTGATGATGGCGTTGAGCTCAATGGAGCCGTCGGGATAGACGGTCCAGATCTGATTGGTGGTCAGTTTGAAATCATCCGGGCCGAAGGGCTGTGAGTCGCTCTCGTCGATAGAGTATGTGCCGCGGCCGTTGCCGTTACCGCCGACCATCCTACCGCCACGCGGAGCCTGTGACTCAATAGTGAACGAAAGCGCCGGATTGCCGTTGCCATCAATGAAAGAGCTGAAGCCCGTGAGGCGATGTTTGAGGTTATAGAGGCCGTTGGCAAACCATTGTCCGGCAATCCAGATGTCGTTGTTGAGATAAGCGCGGAATGCGTCGAGCGTCGGGCCGTGACCCGGAACGATAACGTCCATGCCGCCATAGTTGAGCGATGAAAGTGTGCCGGCGCTGAGATCAAAGACTGCCTCAAAGTTGTCGCCGGTGAAAGTACACGTATTGCCGTTCGAAACTGCTTTAACTTCGCCACCCTTGGCCGAGCACTTCATGCAGTGGATGCCAGTAGCGCTCTTGACCGGGAGCTGCTCGTCCATCTGGACGTAGCCCTTCTCAGCCCAGGGTTTGTCTTCAGCGAGACGGAACTCAACGTTGACATAATATTCAGCTTCGGGGTCGAGTTTCGAATAATCGTAAGGGATTGTAAAGTTGAGCTTCTGACGCGGACCGACAGCCATGCGCGGACCGATCAAGGCGTCACCGCTTTCGACTTCAACACCGTCGCGCATCAGTCGCCAGCCGATTTCATAGCCTTCGAGGGGCACGAAATAGTTTTTGTTGAAAATTTCAATCTGACCCTTGGTCATATCGACAGGGTTGACTGCGACGTTCTGGTACACCTTTTTAACCTCGAAGTACTGGGGCTTCGGCTCCATATCGCCGAAGATGATGCCGTTCATCACAAACTGGCCGTCAGAGGGGTTGTCGCCGAAGTCACCGCCGAAGGCCAAATAGCGGTCGCCGGTCTCGGGGTCATAGTTGTAGAGCGACTGGTCGATCCAGTCCCAGATGGCGCCGCCCATAAAGAAGTTGGTGCTCTCCATCGCATCCCAGTAGTCGACGAGATTGCCGACGGCGTTGCCCATAGAGTGAGCATACTCAGAGATGTGGAAGGGATATTTGATGTTGGTCTTGCCAGTCACAGCCTGACGCACCCAGTTGATCGACGGATACTGGTTAGAGCCCATGTCGACGATGTCGTTGTTGCGCTCATACTGCACCGGTCGCGATGAGTCAAACTCTTTGATGGCGTTATAGGCAGTGATGAAGTTATCGCCGGGGCCGGCTTCGTTGCCGAGCGACCAGATGACAACCGAGGGGCTGTTGACCGTCGAGTGAACGAGTTCCATATCGCGGGCCACGTGAGCGGCCTCAAATTCGGGCACGTGAGAGAGCGATGCCTTGCCGTAATAGTACTCGTGTGACTCGAGGTTAGCCTCGTCTTCGAGATAGATGCCATATTTGTCGCAGAGATAATACCAGTAGGGAGCATCGGGATAGTGAGAGTTGCGGACATGGTTGATGTTGGCGCGCTTCATCATCATCACTTCTTTTTCCATCCAGTCGCGGTCAATTGCGTGGCCCTTGGACGGGCTTGTCTCGTGACGGTTGACGCCTTTGAGTTTGACAGGCTGACCGTTGACATAGAAATAGCGTCCTGCCAGGCCGAACTCATCTTCCTCGGCCGGAGTGTCGCGGATCTCAACCTTGCGGAAGCCGACATAGGTCGACACGGTTTCGATCATCTTGCCTTTGGCGTCTTTCAGCTGACCGACAAGAGTGTAGCGCCACGGTTCCTCGGCGCTCCACTTGCGCGGATTGGCCATTTTAAGCACGGTTGAGACTTCGGTCTCAGCTCCCTTGGCTACAGTCACCGGAACGGTTACGGCTCCAACGCCGGCCACGGGCTCGTTGTCATCGCTGTAAAGACGGTTGGCATAGAGAGAGTAGTCCATTGTGAGGCCTTTCATCTCTTTCTTGCCGAGATTGCGGAGAGTCGCCGTGATGGCGAGCTCGCCGTCTGTGTAATTGTTGGTCAGATCGGGGATGACCACAAGGTCACGCACCTGCATCGACGGAGTCGAGTAGAGCGACACCGAGCGGAAGATGCCGGGCAAACGGAACATATCCTGAGACTCGAAGAACGATCCGTCGCTGTTGCGATACACCTCCACGGCCACTGTGTTCTCGCCCTTCTTGTTAAGGTAAGGGGTGATATTGAAACGGGCCGCATTGCGCGAGTTCTTGCTGAAACCGACATACTTGCCGTTGATCCACAGATAGAAGAACGAGTCTACGCCGTCGAAGTTGATAAAGACTTCGCGGTCTTTCCAGTCAGCCGGCACTTCGAAGCTGCGGCGATAAGAACCGACCTCATTGCGGAACACATATGCCGTCCAGTCTTCGGGCGGTGTGCGCATTACGCCACCACGCCAGTCATCGACCTTAACCTCATGCCAGAAAATCACTTTCTGATTGACATAAATCGGTTTGCCATAAGCCTGTGAGCCATCGGGACGCAGGCCGGCGATATTCCAGTTTGACGGCACCTCGATGTCATCCCACGACGAGGTGTCGAAATCAGGTTTGTAAAAGTCGGTCGGTCGGACTGAGGGCTCGTTGACCCAATGAAATTTCCATGTGCCGTCGAGCGACATCCAGTACTCACTGTATTCGGGGAGCACTTTGCGCGCATTTTCCACCGTAGCAAAAGGATAGAACGTTGCGCGAGGCTGCTCTTTGTTGTAAGCGAGCGAATCAGGCGATTGCCACTCGTGGCCGCCGGGAGCCACATCATTGCCGTAGTAGAATCCCTGGAGTGACTTCGCACCCGCCGAAACGGCAAGCAATCCCGCCAGCGCACCCGCTAAGATCAAAGTTCTGTTCATGATAAAGATATTGTTTTGTTAGTGATTTTATACTTATGACGCAAAGATATGAAAAATCCCTTTACCACGGAGAGGATAGCAAATTAATTTTCCACGATAAAGGCCCAAGACTCTAACTTGGGGGGGTAGTTTAGGGGGTGGCTTGGGGGGATTAGGTGAGCATGGGGGCGTTGCGGTGGAGAGCGGCGATGAAGGCGTCGGCTTCGGCGGTGGTGTTGTAGGCGGCAAAAGAGGCGCGGACTGCGCCTTCGATGCCGAGCGACTCCATCAGCGGCTGAGCGCAGTGATGGCCTGTGCGGACGGCGATGCCAAGTTTGTCGAGCAGCATGCCTGTGTCGTAGTGATGAGCGTCGCCTATGAGAAATGAAATGATGGCGCATTTGCCGGGAGCAGTACCGAAGATGCGCATGCCCGGTATCTCCATCATGCGCTCGGTGGTATATTTCAGCAGCTCGTCTTCGTGGGCGGCGACGGCGTCGATGCCGAGGCCGGTAAGATAGTCGATCGCGGTGCGGAAGGCGGCTGCATCGACATAATCCGGCGTTCCCGCTTCGAATTTATAAGGCAGGTCAGCCCAGGTTGTGCCGCTGAAGCTGACATGACCTATCATCTCTCCCCCACCCTGGTAAGGCGGCATTTTTTCGAGTAGAGATTTGCGGCCGTAAAGCACGCCGATGCCACAAGGGCCATACATCTTGTGAGATGAGAAGGCATAGAAATCGGCGTCGAGCGCGCGGACGTCGACCGAGGTGTGGGCCACGGCCTGAGCGCCGTCGATCAGCGCAACGGCTCCGTGGCGATGAGCCTCGGCAATGATTTCGGCGACGGGATTGACTGTGCCGAGCACGTTTGAGATATGGGTTACGGCCACTACGCGCGTGCGGTCGGTGAAGAGCGAGCGGTAAGCATCAAGGTCAAGACGACCGACGCTGTCGATCGGCACGACTTTTATTTTCAGCCCCTTGCGCTGAGCGAGCATCTGCCATGGCACGATGTTGGAGTGGTGCTCCATAACAGTGAGTATGATCTCGTCGCCACTGTCGAGCAGCGACCCGTAAGACGACGCGACAAGATTGATGGCCTCGGTAGCCCCGCGGGTGAAGATGATTTCTTCGACTGACGAAGCGTTGATAAACTGACGCACCCGCTCGCGCGACGACTCCATAGCGTCAGTGGCCTCCTGTGACAGACAGTGCACTCCGCGATGGACGTTGGCCTTATGCGTGTAATACATATCGGCGACTGCGTCGACCACCGCGCGAGGCGTCTGCGATGTCGCGGTGTTGTCAAGGTAGATCAGCGGCTTGCCGTAGACTGTGCGGTCAAGGATTGGAAAGTCGGCGCGGACGGCCGAAACGTCGAGTTGGGGCATTGGGAGCGTGGATAGGTTACTTGATGATTTTTAATTGTGACACGAAGCAGCGCAGTCACCACAGACGGCGTGATCGCCTGACAGACGGCGCTCGACAAGGTGACGGAGACGGTCGCGCAGACCGTCGATTGCCACGCGGTCGATGACGTCGGCCATAAAGGCCTGCATAAGCATCATGCGCGCCTCAGATTTGGGCACACCGCGGGTCTGCATATAGAAGAGGGCGTTCTGGTCGAGCTGACCGGTCGCTGCGCCGTGGCTGCACTTGACGTCGTCGCAGTAGATCTCGAGCTGCGGGGCGGTGTGCATGCGGGCATCGGTTGATGCAAGCAGGTTGCGGTCAGACTGATAGGCCTCAGTGTGGACAGCGTCGGGAGCGACATAGATCAGACCTTCGAAAGCGCCTTGCGAGTGGTCGTCGAGGAGATATTTGAAGAGCTGGTTACTGTGGCTGCGCGCCGCAAAGTGGTTGATGCGCGCCGAGTTGTCGATCACCTGCCGGCCGTCAGCGATAGCCATGGCGGCGAGCTCGGTGTCGCAGTGCTGACCGTTGATGTTGATCAGATACTCGTTGCGGGTGGTGCCGACGGTGAGCGAGCTGCCGTTGAGAGTGAGGCGGCTGCCTTCATCCTGCGAGACATAGAGCTGAGAGATGCGCGAGGTCTGCTCGGTCGACTCCTCGATGTCGCAGTAGTCGAGGCTGGCACCGCGGTGGAGAAATATTTCGGTAACCTGACTCGACAGATATTTGAAGTCGCCTGACTGGCTGTGGTCACAGAAGAGCAGACGCGCTGACGCATCGGCCTCGAGAACCACCAGCACACGGCGCACCCCCATAAGATCGGCCGAGGCGTTGAAGATGTTGACTATCTGGATCGCCTTGTCGAGCTTGACGCCCTCCTTGACACGGATGACCACACCGTCCTGCATCAGCAGAGTGTTGAGCGCCGCAGCTGCATCGCGGTTATCCGAGAGCTTGCCTAAATATGCGTCGACAAATCCGGGGTCAGAGGCGGCGACAGAGGCCAGAGAGTCAACAGTCACGCCTTCGGGGCAATTTTTCACCAAGGTAGCCGTAGGGCGGAAGGCGTCGTTGACAACCACGCCGAGGAGGGTGCTGACATTGGGGACGTCGCAGCGGAATGAGCGGGCGACGTCGACCGCAAACGGCACACGAGCGATGTTGACCCCGAAATCGGGAGCAAACATATCTTCGAGCGACAGCTTGCTGTAGCCCTCGTCGCGCTTGCCCGGCAGCCGGCCGAAGCGCTTGAGCGCCGAGAGAGCGTCGGGGCGCAGACGGTTGAGAGCGTGAGGGGCATTGCTGTCGATAGTCTCGCGGTTGTGCTCGTAAAGCGATATATATTGATCGATGGAACTCATCTTGAACGTTGATTTTACTGATTGTCGACCTGCTGCTTGATCCAGTCATAGCCTTTCTCTTCGAGCTCGAGGGCGAGCTCAGGACCGCCGGAGTAGACGATGCGGCCTTTGTAGAGGATGTGGACAAAGTCAGGCTTGATATAGTCGAGCAGGCGCTGATAGTGGGTGATGACAATGGTGGCGTTGCGCTCGGTCTTTAGACGGTTGACTCCCCCGGCGACAATGCGCAGGGCGTCGATGTCAAGGCCACTGTCGGTCTCATCGAGGATCGACAGGCGCGGCTCGAGCACGGCCATCTGGAAAATCTCGTTACGCTTCTTCTCGCCGCCTGAGAAGCCTTCGTTGACAGATCGCGAGGCGAGCTTGTTGTCGAGCTCGACGATTTCGCGTTTCTGGCGCATGAGCTTGAGGAAGTCGCCTGCCGACAGAGGCGGCTCGTTGAAATATTTGCGCTTGGCGTTGACGGCTGCGCGCATGAAATTGACCATCGAGACTCCTGGGATCTCGACCGGATATTGGAATGACAGGAACAGGCCCTCGTGCGAACGGTCTTCGGGCGACAGAGCCAGGAGGTCGACTCCGTGGAAATCGGCCGAGCCACCGGTCACAGTGAATTTCGGATCGCCGGCGAGAACGCCTGAGAGGGTGCTCTTGCCCGAACCGTTGGGACCCATGATTGCGTGGACCTCGCCGGGACGGACAGTCAGGTTGATGCCTTTTAATATTTCTTTGCCTTCGATGCCGGCATGAAGGTTGTCGACTTTTAGCAGGATGTCTTCCATTGTGTTGTTATGTTGTATATTTTTTATTTCACATTAAAATATCAGCCCACCGAGCCCTCAAGGGTGATGGACAGCAGTTTCTGGGCCTCGACGGCAAACTCCATCGGCAGCTTGTTCATCACCTCTTTGGCGTAGCCGTTGACGATTAGGGCGACAGCCTCTTCGGTCGGGATGCCACGTTGATTGCAGTAGAAGAGCTGGTCTTCAGAGATCTTTGAGGTGGTGGCCTCGTGCTCGACTATGGCGGTGTCGTTTTTGACGTCGATGTAAGGGAAGGTGTGGGCGCCGCAGGTAGAGCTGAGCAGCAGTGAGTCGCACTGAGTGTAGTTTCTCACGCCCGAAGCGTCGGGCGCCACGCTGACGAGGCCTCGATATGAGTTCTGGCTATGGCCGGCCGAGATGCCTTTTGACACGATGGTCGAGCGGGAGTTTTTGCCGATATGGATCATCTTGGTGCCGGTGTCGGCCTGCTGGAAGTTATTGGTTACGGCGACTGAATAGAACTCGCCGACCGAGCCTTCGCCGGCAAGGATGCAGCCGGGATATTTCCAGGTTATGGCCGAGCCGGTCTCGACCTGAGTCCATGAGATTTTGGAGAAATCGCCACGGCAGAGACCGCGCTTGGTAACGAAATTGTAGACCCCACCTTTGCCGTCCTTATCGCCGGCATACCAGTTCTGGACGGTGGAGTACTTGACCTCGGCGCGCTCCTCGACGATGATCTCGACGATGGCGGCGTGGAGCTGGTTTTCGTCGCGCATAGGGGCTGTGCAGCCTTCGAGATAGCTGACGTAGCTGTCGTCATCGGCCACGATCAGGGTGCGCTCAAACTGGCCTGTGCCTGACGCATTGATGCGGAAATAGGTCGAGAGCTCCATCGGACATCTGACGCCCTTGGGGATGTAGACAAACGAACCGTCGCTGAACACGGCGGAGTTGAGCGCGGCGAAGAAGTTGTCGCGATAGCTGACGACCTTGCCGAGATATTTGCGCACAAGGTCAGGGTAATCCTTGACAGCCTCGCTGAATGAGCAGAAGATGATGCCGAGCTCGGCAAGCTTTTCGCGATGGGTGGTCTTGACAGAGACAGAGTCCATAACGGCGTCGACGGCCATGCCGCTCAGGGCTTTTTGCTCCTCGAGGGGAATGCCAAGGCGGTTGAAGGTGTCGAGCAGCTGCGGGTCGACCTCGTCGAGGCTTTTGGGCGACTCCTTCTTTTTGGGAGCGGCATAATAGCTGATCGCCTGATAGTCGATCGGCGGTATATCGAGGTGAGCCCAGGTAGGCATCTTGAGAGTCTCCCAATAGCGGAAAGCCTTGAGGCGGAAATCGAGAAGCCAGTCGGGTTCGCCCTTCTTTTTTGAAATCAGACGGACAACGTCTTCATTGAGGCCACGCTCGATGATGTCGCTGTCAATGTCAGACACGAAGCCATATTTGTACTCTGAGCCGGTGACATCGCGGATGACATCGTCAGAATTGGGTTGGCTGATATTATCTTTATCTTGAGACATAAGCTGAGATATGCTGCTAATAAATTTTCACTAAGGGTAAACGTGTTTTGATGTCAGCTTGTTCGGTGATGCTGCCACATATCGAGCACAGCCGGGGCCACACGGTAGACCGTGCGCTCCAGCCAATAGTCAGCCGGGCCTGGCACTGCTGACAGGCCGGAAGCCACGGCGAGATTGTAAACCAAGCTGAGGATGATCGTCCATTTGACGAGTTTGAAGAGCGCGCCAGCGATGCGGTCGAGCACACCGAGGCAGGCGACTCTGACAACCAACTTGACGAGCCGGGCCAAAAGGACGATGGCGAAATAACCGGCGATGAAGACAAGCGAATAGCAGACCACGGTGGCTATCATCGACGAGGTCTCGACGCCGGCATCAACGCGCAGCATCGTGAGCAATGAAGGGGTGAGCGCCCTCGAAGCGAGCACGCCGACAATCAGACCTGCTATCTGACCGATCTGTGACAACAAGCCCTTGATGAAGCCGCTTATCACAGCGTAGAGCAAAACTAATCCTATGATTATAATCCAGAGATATGGAGTCATTGCGTCTAAAAATATGCCGACGAGGGATCAGAATATGCGTCCGCAAATTTTTATTGAAAGCACGGGCCAGACTTTGATGTTGTCAATAATCTTCTGGATGGTATCGTCGTTGGTGTAATCGCTCAGGTGGATCTGACCCTGGTCAGAGTATATCTCGGGCTTGCCGTGAAACTGCACGCCGAGCTCGCAATTGACAGTGATGCGACGCTTGGGGACAGCGCGGCCAAAACCGAGACCGATATAGGGACGGAAACTCTTGACGCGCAGACCGCCCTTGACATCACCGTTCTTGTCGACAGGCACGAGATAATCGCCGATCTCGACGTTGCTGTTCTGAAGATTGGCGAGGTCGTCGCTGTGACCGTCGATCTTCACGAGATCGCTACCTCCGAAATAGGCGCCCGCAGCGATATAGAATGACCCGGAGGGGATCGGGTAAACGTTGAGGATCACACTGCCCTGAGTGCGTCCGAAACCTGCATCAAGATCGATGTGGTTAGGGACATTGCCTTGGGGGGCATTGACGTTGACAAGATATTCATCACTCAATTTTATATTTGGCAGGATAGAGACGCCGGCACGAAGCTGAACAAAGGAGGTGATATTAGTCGCGGCCTCAAATGAGAAACCGGTTGTGCCGACCGATGCACCAACACCGACATGATTGAACACAGCGATCGGGTTGCCGGCAGAAGCAGCAATGATGGCAAACGTCGCAAAAAGCGATGTAAGTAATTTTTTCATAAGCTTTTTAAAGATTAAGTATTTTTTTGCGCTGCAAAGTTATGGACTAATGTTTGGAAATCAAAACAATCAGACGTGAAAAAAAAGCGATCGCCGGCTTGGTGTCAGCCGGCGATCGCCAAAATTATAATTCTAAAGCACTTGAGCGAGGATTATTTCTTCACTACTTTGTTGCGACGAGCATCGGTGAGGTAAGCAACGGGGGCTGCAATGTAGATTGTAGCAAGAGTACCGATGATTACACCGAAGAGCATTGCAAATGTGAAGCTGCGGATAGCGTCACCACCGAGGATGAAGATGCAGAGCAACACGAGCAAGGTCGAGCAAGAGGTCATGATTGTACGGCCGAGAGTCGAGTTGATTGACTTGTTGATGGTGGTGAAGAAATCCTGCTTGGGATAGAGTCCGACATTTTCACGCACACGGTCAAAGACAACCACGGTGTCGTTGATCTGATAACCGATGACGGTCAGGATCGCGGCGATGAAGGTCTGGTCGA
>CAYRFB010000052.1:0-13942 GCA_964423485.1 uncultured Bacteroides sp. | reverse complement strand
GAGACCGATTTTCTCGACGCCGCCTTCGGCGAGGGTAGTTTCGGTTGTGGTGTCGATTAATTTATATTTCACCGAGCTGCTGCCCGAGTTAAGAACGAGAATTTTCATAATCAAGATTTTTTATTCTTCAAGCCGATAGCCTGGTTACAAGTAATGATGATTGTCTTATAGATATCTTCGGGGAAACATCCGCGCGAGAGGTCGTTAACAGGAGCTGCCAGACCCTGAAGCACGGGGCCCACGGCCTGAACGCCACCGAGGCGCTGCACGAGCTTGTAGGCAATGTTGCCCACTTCGAGCGACGGGAAGATAATCACGTTGGCGCGGCCGCTGATCGGGCTGTTGGGTGCCTTTGTGTGAGCGACTGACGGCACGAGGGCAGCATCGGCCTGGAGCTCACCGTCGAGGATAAGCGACGGAGCCATTTCGTGAGCTATCTTGGTTGCCTCAATGACCTTATCGACGCTCTCGCTCTTGGCTGAACCTTTGGTTGAGAACGAAAGCAGGGCGACGCGGGGCTCGATGCCAGCGATGTCGCGGGCAGTCTGAGCGGCAGACACTGCAATCTGTGCCAATTCGGGAGCTGTGGGGTTAGGCACAACTGCGCAGTCGGCAAAAACGAGAACACCGTCGGTGCCATAAGGCAGCCCTTCAGGCAAAAGCATAACGAACGCACCTGAAACAACGCTGATGCCGGGCTGAGTCTTGATCACCTGGAAAGCAGCGCGCAGCACATTGCCTGTAGTGTTCATCGCGCCGGCAACCTGACCGTCGGCGTCGCCGGCCTTGACCATAAGACATCCGAGATAAAGAGGATTGGCAGTGGTGAGACGGGCTTCTTCCTCGGTGATGCCCTTGCTCTTTCTCAGCTGATAGAAGAGCGGAGCGTAACGGTCGATCACAGTCTCGTCGGCGGGGTTGACGATGGTTGCTTCGGCTATATGGTCGAGGTTGAGTTCGGCGGCCATGCGTTTGATCTCGACGGGGTCGCCGATTAAAAAGATTTCTGCCAGGTCATCAGCTATGATGCGGTCGGCAGCTTTAAGTGTACGAGGTTCGTTGCCTTCGGGCAGCACAATGCGTTGTTTGTGTTGTCGGGCATTTTCGGTTAACTTGTCAAAAAGTTGCATTGTGAGTTTGCTATGATTTATGGTTATGTATTTCTGACTGCAAAAATAGTAATTATTTTGTCGCGGATAATAAGCTTTTAACAAAAAAACTAATATTTGCCGTGCATAAGCGAGAACTCAAATGCGTCAACGATTGTTTAAATAGAAAATCTCAATTTAAAAGAGTTTACAACAATTTATATAACATTCATCAATAAAAAACATTTCATTATGTCAGACAAGAAGAAAAAAAATCAGACCAACCTTTGGGTAGCAATCGGCGCAATATTTCTTATTATCCTTTTGATCATCTGGCTGACCGTAGCTGACTTTGCCGGTGACACCGACGTTGCAGCATTCATCGCTCCAGCTTTAAATCTCTGATCATTATGACGCCGCTATATACCAGCGCTTGGGCCTGGGCCGCATGGATTATCATAGGTATTGTGGCCGGACTGATGGCCTCATACTTTCTGCCGGGCAAGCGCAACACGTTTTTCGACGTGATAATCGGCCTTATCGGAGCGATAATCGGAGGCTGGGGATCAGCATTGGCAATCGGCGACCACACCCCGCAGTCATTTGCAATCGCCGCATTAGTGGCCCTCTTTATTGCCGGTGCGGCGCTATGGATCTATAACACGATCCTTACCCATCTTATGGGCAAGAAATAACATCATCAACCTATTTTAAAATTGCCATTTTGCCAATTTGTCGTCTTGACATTTTGGCAAAATGGCAATTTTGACTTTTTATCACTGCTCTTGATTAAGCAGGAGATTGGAGACGGTGCGCATAAGGGTTAGACTGTCGGTGTCGTACTCGCAGCGCCAGACCATTGCTCCGCGGAGGCCGAGATCCTTGAGGTATTGACATTTGATTTCAAGCGAACGAGGGTCATCGTAGCCTAAAGCAAACAGTCCGAGGCTGTCGACGATATAGGGCACACAGCCGATCGAGTCCCAACGCACTTCCATGCCGGGTCGAAGGGTGATGTCGCGGTAGTCGGTCCATTCGGGGAAGTTCTTGCCGTCGCCACGGCCATAGAAAGCGAGGCCAAGCATAATTTTTTCAGCCGGCACGCCCTTCTCTGCATAAGTGGCCATCGAGCGCTCGATGTTGTAATCAAAACCGCCGACTTCTGACTCACGCATCGAGGTGTGGCTGCCGAGACGCGTCCACGTCATATCATACTCCATTGCGTTGAAATAGTCGACATACTTGATAATGTCGGGCAGTTTCATGCCGAGAGCGCCGGCCATCGATGCGACTGAAATGATGCGGTCATCGCCGATGGCATCGCGAACGTCTTTAAGCAGGTATTCGAAATTGTCAACGTCTTCGGGTGTACCGTCGGGAAATCCGGGCGACTCCCAGTCAAAATCGATGCCGTCAAGGCCAAACTCCTCTATCACGCGGCGGCAATCGGCAGCAAAGGCCTTGCGGCAAGAGTCACAGGCGGCGAGATCAGTAAAACCTTCGGAACAACCGCCTCCGATAGCAAGCATAACCTTAAGATCTGGATTCTGCTTTTTCAGAGCCACGACTTCGCGCAGATGGTCTTCGTTCTCGATCGTGATGCCGTCGCGAGCAGCATTGACGCGGCCAAAAGCATAATTTATGGCTGTCACGAGATTGGGATCTGGCAAGGTGTTGCCGCCTGACCAAACGTAGGTCAGCAGTTCATACTTAGGAGTGTCAGTGGCGTTGTCGGCTGTCTTTTTGCCTGAACAAGATATCGCGAGCACAGCGACAAGAGCGGCGCCAACTAAGAATAATTTTTTCATAATGTGATTTCAGTTAATAAATCAACGTCCGAGGAGTTCGCGAGCCACGGTGCGTGTAAGGTCGAGAGAATCATTGTCGAGCTCCGTGCGCCAGTACATGCCACCTTTCAGGCCTTTTTCCTTTATATAATCACACTTGATTTTCAGTGATTGAGGGTCCTCGTAGCCGAGGATGAGCGTGCCGAGGCTGTCGACAACATAAGGCACACAAGCGACAGAGTCCCAACGCTGCTCCATGCCGTCGCTCAACTCGATGTCGCGGTAAGATGTCCACGCCTTGAAATATGTGTCATCCCCTTTGCCGTAAAAAGCCAAGCCGAGCACAATGTCCTCGGGCATCAAGCCTTTCACGCGGCACGAATCAAGAGCCTCGTCGAGAGTGCAGACTCCGGCAAGTGGCGAGCGGTGAACGGCGGTGTGATGATAGGGAGCCTGCCAACCCATATCGTAGGTCATCAGGTTGATATAGTCAAGATGCTCCATAGCCGCACTGAGATCAAAGCCGTTGCCCCAGAAACCGGCAGCTGCCGTAACGAGTTTTTCATCGCCAAGAGCCTCGCGCACCTCTTTAAAGAGGGCGATATAGTTGGCCACCTCCTGATCATTGTGAGGAAATTCCCAATCGAAATCGAGGCCGTCGAGACCATATTGATCAACAAAGCGCTTGCAGTCGGCAACAAACGATGCGCGGAGTGAATCGTTGCCCGTCATCTCAGCCCAACCGGTCTCAGCATTGGCGCCACCCATCGAAAGGACGACTTTCAGATCGGGATTGTCTTTTTTAAGGTCGAGTATCTTTTGCAGACGCGGCAGATTATGAACATCGAGACCGTCGTAAGTCTCGTTAGGATAACCGGCAAGATAATTGATGCCTGTTACCATATCAGCCGGTGGGAGCGGACCGTCGTCCTCCCAGGCATAAGCTATACACAATAACTCAGACGCGGGAGCCTCAGCCGACACCGCGCGGCTACAAGAAACTGCCGCTGCGAGGGCGGCGGCAGTCAAAGATGCAATAAAAATCTTCTTCATTATAAATTACGATGAAATCATTTGTCAAGGAGGGCGTCGGCAACAGTGTGAGCCAACTCATAATCGTCAGTGTCATACTCGGCGCGCCAAACCATTGCGCCACGGAAACCCTTTTCCTTAATATAATCACATTTGATGGCTAAGGAGCGAGGATTCTCATAACTGATGATCAGTTCGCCGTTAGAGTTAGTGATGTAGGGCACACAGGCGGTGTCGTCCCATTTCTCGGTCATGCCCGGGCCCGGAGTGATAAGGCGATAATCAGTCCAGTCTTTAAACTCTTTGTTATTGCCACGGCCATAAAAAGCAAGACCGAGCATCATCTTTTCGTAAGGCACGCCCTTTTTGAGATAGCGGCCTATGGCCTCTTCAACTGTGGTGTAGCCTGAGAGATAAGACCGACGCAGCGAAGTGTGATGAGAGTGAGCCTTGCCTGATCCCATATCGTAGGTCATGACGTTGAGATAGTCAACGACAGTCAGAGCTTCTTTCACATCAAAGCCATCAACATTATTGCCGACGCAGACAGTCAGGCGTTTATCCTTGCCGATCTTTTCGCGGACAGCCTTCATCAGGAGGACATAGTTGTCGCCGTCGGCCGACGATCCGCCTTCCCATCCGGGAAATTCCCAGTCAAAATCAATGCCGTCAACCCCGCGCTCCTTAATGAGCTTGGCACACTGCTCAGCAAAAGCCTCGCGACGGGCCTGACTGCCGGCGAGCGTGGTAAAGCCTGATTTGCATGTGCCACCTATCGAAAAATACACTTTGAGATTAGGGTTTTCCTTTTTAAGATCGAGCATCTTTGAAAAGCGAGCCTCGTTTCTGATATCGAAGCCGTCGCGACGCTCGTTGATGGTGCTACCTATATAGGTGAGACCGGTGATCAAAGCCGGATTTGGCATACGGTCGCCGTCAGACCAAACATAAGGCACGATTTCATAAGTCGACGATGAGTCTTCGACCTTGTTTTTAGGTTCATCATCACTGCCACATGATTGAAGCGCAGCAAATGACACTGCCAGTGCAAGCACAGCAGCTAATGATCGAATAGTCTTTTTCATTTTTATATCCAGTGAATCAATTAATTATTATACAGTAGAGCATCAGCTACGGTGTGAGCCAGATCAAGACTATCGGTGTCGAGCTCGGTGCGCCAAACCATTGCGCCACGGAAACCTTTGTCCTTGAGGTAGTCACACTTTATCGCAATTGAGCGCGGGTTTTCGTAGCCCACGGTCAGCACACCGTTGGGGTCAGCAATATAGGGCACGCAGCCGATCGAGTCCCACATCTCAACAAGGTCATCATAAGGGCGAGCCTGCATAGTGTTGGTCCACTGCGAATAGTGAGTGCCGTCGCCACGACCGTAGAAACCGAGGCCGAGCATCATCTTTTCGAAGGGAACGCCGTGGGCTACATAGTCATCGACAACTTCGTCGACCGAGCGCCAGCCGGTAATCGGCGAACGGTAGAGGGCGGTGTGGTGAGTATCGGGAGTGCCGCTGAGATCATAAGCCATAACGTTGACATAGTCGAGCTGCTCAAGAAAAGCAGGCACATTGTTGACATCAAGTCCATTTAGGTCTCCACCTGCAGCAAGAGTCAGATATTTGTCATTGCCGATCTTGGCGCGCACGGCCTTAAGCACCTTAAGATAGTTGTCAAAGTCATCAGGAGTGCCCCCCTTGCCGCAAGGAAACTCCCAGTCAAAGTCAATGCCGTCGATGCCATATTGGTCAATAATCTCAACACACTGGTCGGCAAGCGATTCGCGCTTGAGTGAATCAGCGGCCAACTCTGACAGACCGGACTCGCAGTTGCCGCCGATGCAAAGCATCACTTTCAGATCGGGATTGACATTTTTCAGAGCTATGATGTCTTTAAAGCGATCTTCATTATTTATGACGACGCCGTCGCGGCTGTCGTTGACCGTGGCAAATGCATAATTGATCGCGGTGATGGTCGAGGGATCAGGCAGGACATCGCCACCGTTCCACACATAGGCCAGGACTTCATATTTGGCTTGAGGTTCCTCAGTCTGCTCATCAGCTTTTTTTGATTGACAAGACGAAAAAGCTGCGAGGCTCACGACTGCCGCTACAGATGCAGATTTGGCAAAGAAAGATAGTTTGTTGATCATTAGATTGGCTTATTTTTTGTAATGGTTAAATCAATTGATAAAGCAAAAATACACAAATTAATCGCCACATCCAAAAAGACTATCAAAAATCAAGGTAAACAAATCATTTATATAGCGCAATGTCAACAAATTAAGCATATCATATATTAACAAAAATAAAGATATGATTCAGTTGACTAGCCTACATAAAACGCAACCGCCGGCACACCCAAAGGCGCGTCGGCGGCGTAAGAAAATCTATAATAATCCTACAGTCTGACTGTAATTATTTATTGTCAGTAGACACAGGCTTCATATCATAAGCTGCGATAGCTACTGTAAAGCCCCAATAGATAAATGCGATTGCGGCAAGGAATGAAACCATCATCATATTGCTTGTCCAGCCGGCTTCGAGGAAGAAGAATCCGATGATTGCAAGCAAGATGCCGTTAATGATGCCTAACCACCAATATTTGCCTCGGCGGCTTGCGGCATTGGCAAATGCTTCGATGCCCCAATAGATGAATACAAAAGCAAGGAAGTAGGGGAACACGGCTTCTGAGAGGATTACGCTGCGGACAAGCATAAAGCCCACAAACATATCAATCACGCCACCGGCGATCCACCATCCCCAGCCTTTAGGAGAATTAGGTCCGGCTGCGACACAAAGCTGAACGATGCCGGTAAGGACTAAAAGCCAACCGAAAATCTGTGAAGCAACTGCATATCCGGCTGCAGGCCAGAACCAATAGGCAAATCCACCAATGACTAATAAAATACCAACTGCGAGAACGAGCCACCATAAACGGGTCTGGCCTATCGTTCGTAAATCTAATGATTTCATAACATAAATAATTAGTTAAACTATATACTTGAATTCTAATTTTGATAATTGATTAACAACTGATCATGCGATTTGGTTGACAGATCAGAATGAAAACTGCGCCATCGCCCCAATTCTCCTTGCCCAACGCGACTCACCGCTGAAATCATTTCGGCAGCCCAGGTCAAATTCTGCGCCAACCTGCATGCGCGGAGTGAGGTTCCAGAATACATTGACCGCATAAAACTCGCCGTGGCGATAGTCTTGTGGAGCAATCTGACCCTTCGGAAGATAGCGCGACTGGCTCGCTGTGACACTCGCAAATAGTGAGTGAGTGAAATTATATTGCAGGGCCAAACTCCAGCCATAAGAAGCCGGCGCATAAAGTTTGCCATGAACTTCGCTGTCAGGGACAAGGTCATAATTGCCAATCAGCAAATCACCGCCAAGACTTTGATAGCCGTGACCGTAGGAAACGTTGGCATAAGTGGTCAGCTGAGGTGCGGGGTGAGCTACTGAGCTGAGCTGCAC
This sequence comes from uncultured Bacteroides sp., assembly GCA_964423485.1. Classification (GTDB taxonomy): domain Bacteria; phylum Bacteroidota; class Bacteroidia; order Bacteroidales; family Muribaculaceae; genus CAG-873. The sequence continues at coordinate 6,538 of CAYRFB010000052.1, read as the reverse complement.
ACCCCAACCAGCTATGTTATGATTTTTTTCGGTGACGAGGTCGCGATAAGGCAATGTACGCAAAATGCCGGCGAGCCTTACATGCTGGCCGCGCTTCCACTCATACTGGACGAATGCGGCCCAGTCAGGCATCCATTTGTTGCATTTGGCCGCATACTTGCCGTCAGCGCCAATCTGCGGAGAGGGGGTCTCGCCTGACACAGCAAAAGTCCAATGCTCCTTAACGGTTGGCATCCATCTGACAAGTACCGCGGTCGGAGAAATCTTGTTATTAGGGCCCTGAGCATCAACGGTCGGAGGAGTCGCGGCAGGATCGCTGAAAGTAGAGTTGGCATAACCGACCGTAAAATCATTGACCACGGCATAGGCTTTTTTGAGCTCAAAGCCTCTTGCCTGATAGCCGTTGAAATTTGCCTCGATATATAACTGATAGTAACCTAAGAGCTTATTGCGGCCTATGACACGAAAAAACAAGCAGGTTCCGGCAGGGGTTGTGTCGAAATTGCGCATCTTGGTCGGCTCAGGGTGCATCGGTATGAGATAGGGAGCAAATCCGCTCGCCGGTATAGCCCCACCCCAATCGTAATAGCCACGCATCCTGATGCATCCGCCAATGCCCATAGCCAACTGCGCATCTTTGCTCATAAAGAGGAAGTAAGGTGCGTCGGGATCCTGGAAATGACGGAACTGATCGTAGTAGAAGCCTTCGATCAGGGTCTTTATTGAATCGACATAAGCCTGCGATTTGGTCGGACGGCCATCAATGTTGATGATTTTGTGAGATGTAACCATTGAGTCAATATGATCATCGACAAGGCTTTGGCGCGCCTCAACAGCCATTGAGGCAGCAAACAGCACGATTGGAAGCGCAAAAATTTTTCTGACTGACATAATAAGCATAATGAGATTAATAACATCATAACCGACGACCTCAAAAAATGTTCAATACTTTTATTACACATCTTTAATAATAATTGACCAAAAAATCGTAACTTTGCGAGAAATAACCATTCATCCAACGTAATCCATACCCGACTTATCATAAACTGACAAGACGAATGAAAATCAAACTAAAGAAAGGTCTTGACCTGAAAATCGCCGGAGGTATAAGCGATACAACCGTGCGCGACGTCGACGCGAAGCTGTTCGCGATCATCCCCGATGACTTTCCGGGCTTCAAGCCGAAGGTCGATGTGAAGGAAGGCGACGTTGTCTTAGCCGGCGCCCCAATTATGCATGATAAGAACCACGAAGACGTCAAGCTCGTTGCTCCTGTAGGCGGCACAGTCAAGGCTGTGGTCAGAGGCGAGCGCCGCAAGGTGCTTCGCATCGAGATTGAGAGCTCAGACAGCCGGTCGGCCCGTCAGTTTGACATCCCGGCAAAGATGTCGGCCGATGACGCTATGCGACTGTTGGCTGAGTCAGGACTGTTGGCCGAGATGCGCCAGCGTCCTTACGACATCGTGCCAAATCCTGAAGTAGCTCCCCGCGACATCTTTGTCACAGCCATTGACTCGGCTCCGCTTGCAGTTTCGCCCGAATTGGCGGTTGCCGGACAGACCGACAAACTCGAAGCCGCAGTCCGGCTGCTCAAAACCGTCTGCAAAGGGAAAGTCTACATCTCAGTCCGTCCCGACTCGACACTGTCTGCCATCGCTGGAAGTGAGCGCGTAGAGGTCAGCGGTCCCCACCCCGCCGGCAACGCAGGCGTGCAGGCTGCCAACATCGCTCCCGTCAACAAGGGCGAAGTAATCTGGACGCTCGACATTGTGACACTGCGTCGCATCGGTGAGCTTGTGACATCGGGACATCCCGATTTCTCCACTCTCGTAGCAGTAACCGGCCCTGAGGTGGAGTCGCCGTGCATCGTGCGCACTTGCGAAGGCGCTGCCGTCAAACCCTTGCTCGACGCAGCCAAGATCAAGACGAGCGACCATCATATACGCATCATCTCGGGCAACGTGCTGACAGGCGTTGCCACTGAAGCCGACGGATTTATCCACTTCCCATATCGTCAGCTGACGGTCATCGCCGAGGGCGACGACAAGGCCGAATTTATGGGCTGGGCATCGTTCTCGCCCTCGAAGGCGAGCGTCAGCCCGACATTCCCCGGCCACTTCAGCAGCAAGCCCATCACTCCCGACGCCCGCCTCAACGGCGGCCGACGAGCCATGATCATGAGCGGCGAATATGACCGCGTGATGCCGATGGACATCCTTCCCGAATATCTGCTCAAGGCCATCATCGGCCGCAACATCGACTCGATGGAGAAATTAGGCATCTACGAGGTGGCGCCCGATGACTTCGGTGCAGCGGAGTATGTCGACACTTCAAAACTGCCTCTGCAGCAGATCGTGCGCGAAGGCCTTGACTATATGCGCGAAGCTCTCGAATAAAAATCATCAAAGCAAACTTCACATTATAATGAATTTTCTAAAAAAATATCTTGACCGGGTGCGCCCTAACTTCGAAGAGGGCGGCAAGCTCCACGCTTTTCACTCGGTGTTTGACGGCTTTGACACCTTCCTGTTCACGCCTTCAACGACCTCAGGCAAGCGCGGCGCACAGATCCATGACTCGATCGACTCCAAGCGCACGATGATTATCGTTGTGGCTGCGTTGATGCCCTGCTTCTTCTTCGGAATGTACAACACCGGCTACCAGCATCAACTGGCACTCGGCCTCGACACCTTCCCCTTCTGGGAAATGATGCTCTATGGATTCCTTGCGATCCTGCCCCGAGTTGTCGTGGCCTATGTGGTCGGTCTCGGCATTGAGTTTATCGTCGCTCAATGGCGCCATGAAGAAATCCAGGAGGGTTTCCTTGTAACGGGTATACTTATACCGATGATCCTGCCGATTGAGACTCCTCTATGGATGATGGCAGTCGCCACGGCATTCTCGGTAATCTTCGTTAAGGAAGTATTCGGCGGCACGGGCTACAATGTGCTCAACGTTGCGCTATTCACTCGCGCATTCCTTTTCTTTGCTTACCCCGCGCAAATGTCGGGCGACAAGGTGTTTGTCGCTACAGGCACAGCTCTCGGCTATGGTCAGCCGGTGGCCGACGGCTTTACCTGCGCCACCCCCCTCGGCCAGATCGCGACCCAGACTACCGAGCATCTCACCCTCACAGGAGTCGACGGCAAGGTGCTCACTACTTGGGACGCCTTCCTCGGTCTCATTCCAGGATCATTCGGCGAGACCTCGATGCTATGCATACTCATCGGCGCAGCAATCCTCCTGCTTAGCCGCATCGCTGACTGGCGCGTGATGCTCTCAGTCTTTGCCGGAGGCCTGTTGATGGGATGGATCGCCAACGTTTGCGCTACCCCTTCATATCCCGCATCTTATCTAACTCCGCTCGACCAACTACTCTACGGCGGTTTTGCTTTTGCAGCGGTGTTCATGGCCACTGACCCCGTGACCGCAGCCCGCACGACTGTCGGAAAATATATCTACGGTTTCCTGATCGGCGTCATTGCCGTAATTATCCGAACATACAACAACGGCTATCCTGAAGGTGCCATGCTCGCCGTGCTGCTGATGAACTGCTTCGCGCCGCTCATCGACTGGTGTGTGGTGCAGGCTAATATCAGCCGTCGTATGCGTCGCGCAAGTGTAATCTCTAAAAACGCATAGTCATGAACAAGCAAAGCAATACTTACACAATAATATATATTATAGCGCTCGTGCTTGTTGTCGGTTCGGCTCTCGCCCTTACCGCTATGGCACTCAAACCTCGCCAGCAGGCCAACGCTGACGCCGACAAGAAGCGTCAGATACTCGCATCGGTCCATGTCACAGCCGACGGCTCAGACATTGCTACAACTTACGAGAAATATATCACTGACCAGTTTATCGTCGACGAGCAGGGCCAGCGCATCGGCTCTGACGCTTTTGCGGTCAACGTGGCCAATGAATCAAAAATCGCGGCTGACCGTCGTCAACTGCCGGTCTATGTATGCACGATGCCTGACGAAGCTGTGAAATATATACTGCCGGTCTATGGTGCAGGCCTATGGGGACCGATCTGGGGCTATGTCGCTCTCGATTCTGACGGATCGACCGTCTATGGCGCCTACTTCGCTCATCAGGGCGAGACTCCGGGTCTCGGCGCTGAAATCGAGAAACCGGCTTTCTCTGACCAGTTTAAGGGCAAGGAGATGTTCAAAGGCGACAATTATCTGCCCGTGACAGTTGTCAAGGCAGGTCAGAAACCGCTGGGCAACGAAGACTATGTCGACGCTGTGTCAGGAGGCACTATAACCAGCAAGGGTGTCGCCGCCATGCTCAACGACTGTCTCACTCCGTATAAGAATTATTTAGAAACGCTTAGAAACAAATAAGCCATGGCTGAAAAAGTATCAAATAAAAGTGTTCTGTTCAACCCGTTGTCCAAGAACAACCCGGTGATCGTTCAGGTGCTTGGCATCTGCTCGGTGCTCGCGGTCACCGCCAAACTCGAGCCATCGATCGTGATGGGCCTTTCGGTGATTGCCGTGCTTGCGTTTTCAAATGTCATCATCTCTCTGCTGCGCAACACTATCCCGACCAATATCCGCATCATCGTGCAGCTCGTCGTTGTGGCCGGACTCGTTGTCATCGTCAGCCAGCTGCTCGAGGCTTATGCCTATGACGTAAGCAAACAGCTGTCAGTGTTTATCGGCCTGATCATCACCAACTGTATCTTGATGGGTCGACTCGAGGCTTTCGCCATGGCTAACCGCCCCTGGCCATCGTTTCTCGACGGCATTGGCAACGGCGTCGGCTATGCCATCATCCTGGTGATCGTCGGTTTCTTTCGCGAACTTCTCGGTAGCGGCACACTGCTCGGCTATCAGGTGGTGCCTCAGGCATTCTACGACGCCGGATATGTCAACAACGGCCTTATGATCCTGCCTCCGATGGCTCTGATCGTAGTGGCATGCATCATCTGGGTTCACCGTTCGCGCAACAAAGAGCTTCAGGAAGACTAATCATAACATAGCATCCCGATTACAAAAATGGAAAATCTAAACATATTCATCAGGTCGATTTTTGTCGACAATATGATTTTCGCCTACTTCTTGGGCATGTGTTCGTTTTTGGCTGTCAGCAAGAATGTCAAGACGGCGTTTGGTCTGGGCGTGGCAGTGACGTTTATGCTCGTGATCAGCCTTCCGATCAACTACTTGCTTGAAACTTATGTGCTCCGCGCCGGGGCGCTGACTTGGCTCGGACCGGAGTATGCCGACATTGACCTCAGTTTTCTTTCGCTAATCCTCTTTATCGCGGTAATAGCATCGATGACTCAGCTTGTCGAGATGGCTGTCGAGAAATATAGCCCGTCGCTCTACGCTTCGCTCGGCATCTTCCTGCCGCTTATCGCTGTCAACTGTGCCATCCTCGGCGGTTCGCTCTTTATGCAGCAACGCGACTTCGGCAGCGTTTGGACTGCAGTCTGCGCCGGTGGCGGCTGGGGACTTGGCTGGTTGCTCGCTATTACGGCTATCGCAGCCATCCGCGAGCGCATCGCCGCCTACTCTAATATCCCCCGACCTTTGCGTGGCATCGGCATAACATTCATATTAACCGCCTTGATGGGAGTCGCATTCATGAGCTTCCTCGGCATTAAACTTTGACGCGCCATGACATCAACGATATTAGCTACATCAGCAACCTCGCTAACGCTTTTCACAGGCGTCGGCATCTTCCTGCTCATCACACTGCTACTGGTGATCGTGCTCCTTATTGCAAAGAAATGCCTTGTCAATTCAGGCGAAGTCACCATCACAATCAACAACGACAAGACCGTCGAAGCTGAGTCGGGCAAAAGCCTGCTCTCTACGCTTGCTGATCAAAATATCTTCCTGCCGTCGGCATGCGGCGGCAAGGGCAGCTGCGGACAATGCAAGGTGCGTGTCGTCGAGGGCGGTGGTGAGATACTGCCGACCGAGGCAGTGCATTTCACGCGCAAGCAGATCCAAGAGGGCTGGCGCCTCGGCTGTCAGCTTAAGGTCAAAGACAATCTTAAGATCGACGTGCCTGCATCTGTGCTTGACGTTAAGGAATGGGAATGTGAAGTGATCTCAAACCGCAATGTCGCAACATTTATCAAAGAATTTATCGTCCGTCTGCCTGAAGGCGAGCACATGAACTTCCTCCCCGGCTCATATGCCCAGATCAAGATCCCCCCTTATCAGATGGACTACGCCACCGATATCGACCGCAAGCTGATCGGCAAAGAATACCTTCCGTCTTGGGAGAAATTCGGCCTCTTCGGACTCCATTGCAAAAACGACGAGACGACCATCCGCGCCTACTCTATGGCCAACTATCCTGAAGAAGGCGACCGCATAATGCTGACAGTCCGCATCGCTACCCCACCCTTCAAACCGAAACCCGAAGTCGGCTTTATGGACGTCATGCCCGGCATCGCATCAAGCTATATCTTCACACTTAAACCCGGCGACAAGGTGATGATGAGCGGCCCCTACGGCGACTTCCACGTCAACACCGACTCTAAGGCCGAAATGATGTGGATCGGCGGTGGTGC
>CAYRFB010000051.1:0-14004 GCA_964423485.1 uncultured Bacteroides sp. | reverse complement strand
GGCGGCTTATGATTTCTGATATTTTGTGGGGGATTGGCCGGTCATGTGTTTGAAGAACTTGCCGAATGATGACTGGTTGGTGAAGTTGAGGGCATAGGCGACCTGCTGAACGTTTTTGCCTGAGAAACGCAGCATATTTTTTGCCTCCATCAGCACCAGTTCGTCGATCCAGCGGGCGGCCGATTTGCCTGTGACTTCCTTGACCAGAAGCGAAAGATACTTTGGCGAGATGCAGAGCTTGTCGGCATAGAAGCTGACCGATCGCTCCTGAGCGTAGTGGACGTGAGCCAGCTTGATGAAGTCGTGGACATAGGCGTTGCGGCTTGAGCGATGGCCTTTTGACGCGGAGACCGAATCGATGCGCTTGTAGCGGAACTGCACCTGCTGGTAGACCATCGCGGCCATGAGGCTTGCGGCGATGTTGCTTTCGACGTGCTCGTTGACTTTCTGGCGCGCATTGATTCTCATAAGGGCGTAGTAGTGAGCCATGATCTCCATCTCTGATTTGGTCAGCTTGTGGTCAGGCGCCTGGCGCTCGGCGAAGTTTGGCAGGCTTATTGCCGAGAAATTGATGTTGACCGAGTGGAGGAATTCTGACGAGAAGGCGAGCAGCTCGAGATCAATGTCGCCGGTGGCATTCAGCTCAAACATCACACCGACGGGTATGACAACGATGCTCGGCGCAGCGATGTCAAAGCGGTCCATATTGATGTCTAACTCGATAGAGCCGCTGTTGAGCATCAGCAGGATAAAGAAGTCGCTCTTGCCTGTTTCGCTCGAGAGCACAAGCAGATTGTCGGCCGGACGCTTGAGGCTGGCATAGAGATACTGGTTGCCGAGCGAGCAGATGTCGGCTCCTAAGGGCTTGAGTTTGTCGATCAGAGCGTCATACATAGCTATTGCTCGACTACGGGGAGGGTTAGGCGGATGAGCTCAAGGCGGTTGGCTGATTTCTTCAAGATGTCAAACCTGAGGTCGCCGATCATCACGGTGTCGTTTTCGGCCGGTATGTTGCCGGTAGTGTGAAGTATATAGCCTGCGAGGGTCTGGTAAGCGTCGTCTTCTGGGAGGTCGAGGTTAAACTGCTCGTTGATGCCGGCTATCTCGCAGCGGCCTGCAATCTCATAGATGCCCGGCGCCACGACCTTGGCAGTCAGCTTGGTGTTGTCGTGCTCGTCCTGAATGTCGCCAAAGATTTCTTCGACGAGGTCTTCGAGGGTGATCAGGCCGGCTGTGCCGCCAAATTCATCGACGACGATGGCCACCGACCGCTTCTGTTGAAGCATGCGGCGCATCATCTTGTTGGCCAACAGGTTTTCGGGAGCGTAGAGCACTGGCATGATATGCTCGCGCCACTCCGAATGGGGGTCGAAGAGCTCGCGCACGTGGATATAGCCGAGTATAGTGTCGATGTCTTCGCGATAGACGATGATCTTCGAGCGGCCGGTGCGGGTGAATAGCTCTGAGAGGTCTTCGCGCGAAGTGGTGTCGATGTTGACGGCTACGATCTCGTTGCGCGGTATCATGCAGTCGCGCAGGTGGGTCGACGAAAAGTCGAGGGCGTTGTGAAATATCTTCACCTCGTTTTCGACTCGGGTCTTCTTCTCTTCCATAGTGTCGATGGTCTCTTCGAGATAATCGTTGAGGTCGCCGATCGAGATTGCACGCAGGCGAGTCGACGAGCCTTTGACGCCGAGCAGCTTCATAAGGACGCGCGACAGCCAGGTAGAGAACATCGACAGCGGATAAAGGAGGATGTAGAAGAGGTAGATCGGCAGCGCAAAGACCTTGAGCGAGCGGTTGGGGTTGATGCCGAAGATGGTTTTGGGCATGAATTCTCCGGCCAGGAGGATGATGCCCGTCGAAATGAGCGTCTGGGCGATGAGGATGAGGGCTTCGTTGGAGGTCCAGCGCTCGATGATAGGTTCGAGCAGGGCTGCAGCTGCCATACCGTAGATGACCAGCACGATATTGTTGCCCACGAGTATCGAAGATATGAAAAACTCCGAGTTGGCATAGAAGCGGTTGATGATGCGCGCTATGATGCCGCCCTGCTTGACGTCGATCTCTACGCGCACACGGTCAGAAGTCACATAGGCCATCTCACACCCCGAGAAGAGTGCTGACAGAACCATTGACACAATACCAATAATAAGCCAAGTCGTTATATCCATAGTCTTGTTATTTATCGTTTTTGAGCTTAAGCGGTTTGCGCATCACCTGCAGTTTCTCACCCTCGTCGGCCGACTGTTTTGGTCTCGGGTTTGCCTGACGGCGACGGTCAGTGGTCTGCGCAGCCGCGCTGTCGGGAGCGGCGGTCGAATCAGCGGGAGCTGTGCGGCGATTGTTGAAACCTTCGACGGGGAGTATTGCCGTGGGGCGGTTGATGGTGTATGCGGTCATGTTTTCATTTGACTCAAATCCATAGCCCTCGATTATGCGGTCAGAGCGGACGATGTGGATAAACGAGTCGGTGAAAACCTGACGCTTAGCCTGATCCCAGAAAAGCTGTTGCGACAGGAATGTGTCGCGCAGGGTGTTGACCATCATCACATGGCCGTCGAGCTGCCAGAGGCGTTTGCGGCTGTAAAAGATGGCTGAGTCACACACCATTGTGGCGTCGGGCTTTAGCTGAAGGTCAAACTGCTGCAATTCAAGCCCTTCGGGAAATTTCCAGAACGGTTCGGAAGCCTCTTCATACATCCGCCACTCGGGCGTCGATATGTGATAGCGGGTGTAGCCTGAGTCTGAGATGAAGGTCTCAACCTCAAAGGTGGTCATTGTAGGCGAGGTGTCACCGTCGCCTACGTTGGCGACGTATGATCGCTCTTTCTCGCCGCAGGCCGCTATAGCCACAAGCGCGAGCGCTAATGCCGGCAAGCGGCGCATGCCCCTGAAGCTTCCGGCGCTCATTAGTAGATCTTGCTTGGGCGGAACCAGAGTTCGTTGATGTTAAATCCGAAGGTCACGCAGAGATAGTTCTCTTTGATCAGCGGATTGGGGTTGGCCTGACGGTGTTTCCACTCCAGGCCGACGTTGATGATGGTCTTGAGCGACGGCACGGGCAGGCCGAAGCCGAGCGTTGCGCCATATTCGTTGACGTTGTTGCCCATCACCCGAAGGTAGTCGCGGTTATAGAAACCGCCGACGCGGTACTGGATGCTCTCGAAGTAGTTGCCGCGCAGCTTGGGGGTGAACTGCACGCCGAGCGCGCCTTTGTAGCGGTCGTTGAGCTGAGCCGACGGACCGTCCTGCATCACGCCCTGATATTTTGTCTTGCTCCACGGCTGATAGGTGAAGTCAAGCTCAGTGTAGAGCCGGCCGTCCCATTCCCATCCGATGCCTGCGCCCCAGCTTTCAGCCATACTGAAGTTGCCTGCGAGCTTCATCTTGTCGGTTTCTATGGGCGCTATCTCCTGGTTGACGTCATAGGCATAGGTGACAGCGTTGCCGTGGAAGTCCTTTTTGGGGCTATATACGAGGCCGAGGTTGACGCGGTTTTTGGGCGACACATTAAAATTATAATGCAAGCCGATGTCGACACGCCAGTCGGCGACTTCAAATTCGCGCTCGAAGAGCGTCGACGAGCCGCTGTTAGTGTAGGCATAGCTGTCGTTGAAAGTCGTGCCAAACATATATGCGACGTTGACGCCGAGTGACAGCCCTTTGAAAAGTCTGCCTGCCACGCCGACATAGAGCTCGTTGATGCTTCCCGAGCCTTGACGCGAGGTGGCGCCGTTGTCGATACTGCTGCCGAAGGCGTAGCCGACCGAAGAATATGGAAGCAGGCCGACACTCATGCCCATGCGGCGACCGATCGGAAACTGCATCGTTATGTAGCTAAGGCCGGCACCGGTGCGCTGGTCAGAGAGCTGCTGGCCGTCGACTGTCTCTTTCTGCCATAGGTTTGTGATGTCAAAGCCCATGTCAAAAAGGAAGGTCAGCGAGTCGATGGCTGCGTATGAAGCAGGGTTCATTACATTGATCTGGCGCCCGGAGTTCATGGCATAGCCTACGCCGCCCATTGTGCGCTGGGCGCCTGAAGCGTTATCGCTGAGGATGCCGTAGCCATAGCGTGAGTAAGGGGTCATGGTGCCATTCTGGGCATAGACGGCGGCGACGCCTAAGATTTGAAATGCGATGATGCCGAAAATTAGTTTAGATATCTTCATTATAATTCAGTATACTGATTAGTCCTTTAGAAACAAGTTCGCTATCGACCGTCAGCTCAAAGCCTGCGCGGTCAGATACAAGATTGGCTGAGCCGCCTGTGAGCACGACCCGCGGACACTCGACCGGCAAGAGGCTGCGATAGTATCTCAGCTCAGCCACCACGCCGCTTATGGCTCCTGACCTCAAGGCCGTCTCTGTGTCGGTGCCCCACTGCGGGCAGTCGCCCGAAGTCTCGACCAACGGCAATCGGGCCGTGAATTTGTTGAGAGCCTCGAGGCGCATGAATATGCCGGGGGCGATGTTACCGCCTACAAATACGCCATCGGGTGAAAGCACGTCGTAGGTGATCGCTGTGCCGCAGTCGACCACTAAGGTCCACTCTCCGGCTGTCATGCCATAGGCTCCGACAACTGCGGCTATGCGGTCGCGGCCAAGTGTCGCCGGTGTGGCATATGCAACCTTGATCGGCAGCGGGGTCTCAGCCGTGAGCTCGATGAATCGCTTGCTGCGGGCGGCGAGGCGCTCGCGTGCAGAGCCGTCAGTATCAGCCACTGACGAGTAGATTGATGCGTCAAACGATCCTCCGTGGAGATCGGCGAGCGCGTCAATGTCAGCTCCGGTGAGATGGCGGTAAGCGGTCTCGGCGACGATTTTGTCGTCGAGCCAAACTGCCGCCTTGGCTGCAGTATTACCCTGGTCTATGGTAAGCTTCAGTGTCATACAGTCGGCAAAAATACAAATTAGCAGCGAAATATGATAAAGAACCTTAATTTTTAACTATTAATTAAGACTTTAAGTGCCCAGGTAACTGTATGAATCAATAAAATGTTATATATTTGCATAAATCAAAACTATAATAATATGACCCAACTGACAATCAATATTGAGGACAAATCTATCCTCCCTCACCTTAAGAAGATTCTCAACGCTATAGATGGGGTCTCTATTGCCAAACCTGTGCGTAAGCGTAAAGCAGGTCTTGACGAGGCTTATGAAGATGTAAAGGCTGGCCGTGTCCACGCGGCCGAAAATGTTGATGATCTTTTCAAGCAGGTTTTAGGGATATGAAATACACGCTGCGGTATTCCTGGAAACAACCGGCTGCTTGCCTTCTCAATTTCGTCCACATAAGTTGGTGGGAAAGTATGCCGGAGCATGGGAATGCCATATTGAACCCGATTGGTTGTTGGTATGGGAGCAGAATGATACAGAACTTATATTACTATTAGTTGATACCGGGTCGCATTCTGATCTATTCTGATCATAAATCCCAGTACTCAAACATCCGTCGCCTATTGTCACTTTGCCAATGTTTTGGTGCTTTTTGTGAAAATAATATTAAAAATATCGCAAGATGCTTGTGATATTTATTGCAAAATAACTAATTTTGCATACTAATACGCATTTTAACACGAAAGTAATGGAAAAAATTGACAATTTGGATCGAAAAATCCTCCAAATCATTATGCGCAACGCGCGTATCCCCTCAAAAGACGTAGCAATGGAGTGCGGAGTGTCGCGTGCTGCGATCCATCAGCGCATCCAGCGACTGATCGACCTTAAAGTTATCATCGGCTCGGGATATATCGTAAACCCCAAGGTGCTCGGCTATGCCACCTGTACATATATAGGTGTCAATCTTGAGCGCGGCGCTATGTACCGTGACGTCGTCCCGGAGTTTGAAAAGATCCCTGAGGTTGTCGAGTGTCACTTCACCACCGGCCCTTACACTATGCTCATCAAGCTCTATGCCCGCGACAACGAGCATCTGATGGATCTGTTGAACAATAAGATACAGATGATACCCGGCGTCACCGGCACCGAGACCCTTATCTCGCTCGACAATTCTATCGACCGCGTGATCCCTATCAATTGCGAATAACAACCGTAGCCAACGATGAAACGCATCTTATATTCGCTGCTCGCCGGGGTGTCGACGCTTTTCGGTTGCACCGGCAATGCGCAAAAGTCTGCCCAGGCCGCCCCTGACTCAACGCTCGTCAGTCACCCGGAGTGGTCGCGCAGTGCAGTCATATATGAAGTCAATACCCGCCAGTACACACCTGAGGGCACGTTCAATGCCTTTGCCGAGCATCTGCCGCGCCTGAAAGAGCTCGGTGTCGACATCCTCTGGTTTATGCCCATCCACCCCATATCGGAAAAGAACCGTAAGGGCACACTCGGCAGCTACTATGCCGTGCAAGACTATAAGGGCGTCAACCCTGAGTTTGGCACTCTTGAAGATTTCAAGGCCGTAGTAGATGCCGCCCATCGTCAGGGCATGAAGGTCATTATCGACTGGGTGCCCAATCACACGGGCTGCGACAATGCGTGGGTGACCGATCATCCTGACCGTTACAAGCTCAATGAGCAGGGCGAAATGTTTGGTCCCGCCGACTGGACTGACGTCTACCAGCTCGACTACTCCAACGCCGATACCCGCGCGGCGATGATCGACGCTATGCAGTATTGGCTCCGCGAGACCGATATCGACGGTTTCCGCTGCGATGTGGCCGGCATGGTGCCCGTTGATTTCTGGAACGAAGCCCGTCCGGCTCTCGAAAGCGTCAAGCCCGATATCTTTATGCTCGCCGAGGCTGCAATGCCCGAGCTTAATGAGAAGGCATTTGACATGAGCTATAACTGGCCGATGGTCGACCTCTTTAACAAGATTTCGGCATATTCGGGCCAAAATGCAGTCAGAGCCGCTTCGCTTGCAGAGGGTGAGACCGTAGAGCGCAAGCAGGCGGTCGATATCGACTCGTTGCTCGCTGATCAGGCCGCGGCTTATCCTGTCGGCTCGATAATGATGAATATGGTGACAAACCACGATTACAACTCATGGGACGGCACTGAGTTCCAACGCTATGGCAAGCTTATGCCGGCCTTTGCGGTTCTCTCTTACACGCTGCCCGGCATGCCGCTGATCTACACCGGCCAGGAGACGGGCATGGACCACGCTTTCGAATTTTTTGAGAAAGACAATTCGCCCCAATGGGAGCCTCTCAACGAATATTTTGTCTTCTATCAGACTCTCAACGATCTGAAACATAAACGTCACGAACTCGCTGCCGGCTCAGGCGCGCCCATCGAGGTGTTCCCGACCGAGAGCGATGACGTGATCGTGTTGCGACGCTCACTCGACGGATGCACGACTGTCGCCGGTGTCAACCTTGGCGCCGAGGCAGCTGACGTGGTGTTTAAAGACGCGGCGCCAGATGTTAAAGGTTTCAACAGCGTTATGGAGGCCACGACGGTCAACGCAATCCCCGGACAGCTACAGCCGGGCGAATATTTCATATATGTAAACTAAAGATTAATGAATAAACTAAAAGCTTGGCTGAAAGACTCTCAGGTCAGAGGCTTCTTTATTTCGGTGGTCGCTCTTGCGGCCATTTCGCTTGCATTTTTCTATCCTGATGCCATCGATGGTGCATCGCTTCAGCAGTCAGACATTCGTCAGGGCATAGCCAACGGTCAGGAGGCCGCCGCCTATGAGCAAGCCACCGGCGAAAAGGCTCTGTGGACCAACTCATTGTTCTCGGGTATGCCTACCTTCCAGATTTCGCCGTCATATCCGTCAAACTCACTATTCAACTGGATAGACACCGTCTACGGACTTTGGTTGCCGGCTCCGTGCAATCTGATGTTCATGATGATGTTTGGCTTTTTGATATTGCTCTTCGTGATGAAGATGCGATGGTACTACGCCTTGCTTGGCGCTATAGCCTGGGGCTTTTCGTCTTACTTTGTCATCATCATCGGCGCCGGCCACATCTGGAAATTCATCGCCCTCTCTTACATACCGCCGACTATCGCCGGACTGATGCTCGTCTACCGCGGGCGCTATGTCGTCGGCGCGGCGTTGCTCTCGCTTTTTGCTATGATGCAGCTCAACGCCAACCATCCCCAGATGTCCTACTATTTCTTCTTCGTGATGGCGGCTCTGGTGATTGCCTGGCTTGTTTCGGCAGTCAGAGAGAAGCGCCTCCGTCAGTGGGGCATCGCGACGGCTGTCACTGTCGGAGCGGGCTGCCTTGCCGTCGGAGCCAATCTGCCCAGCATCTACAACACTTATGAATATGCTAAGGAGACCAAGCGCGCCCAGTCGGAGCTGACCCCTCTGACCGCAGACAATGTCGCTACCGATGCCCAACGTCCGACCGGAGGCATGCCCTACGATCAGATCATCGGCTGGAGCTATGGCCAGGCCGAAACCTTCTCGCTGCTTGTGCCCAATATCAAGGGTGGCGCGTCGGCTCGCCCCGAGGGCGGCCGTATGACCTTCCTCGGGCTCGACCAGCTGCCTGAGGCCGCGCAGTATTCAGGTACGGCTCAGGGGGCTATGCTGCCTTATCTCAGCCAGTATTTCAATGACTCAGAGGGCACCAACGGCCCGGTATATGTCGGCGCACTGATTTTTGCGCTCTTCCTGCTCGGATGCTTTATCGTCCGCGGGCCCGTCAAATGGGCGCTCCTCGCTGTCACTGTATTGTCGATCCTTCTCGCGTTGGGCCGCAACTTTGCTTCGCTCACTGACTTGATGATCTACAATTTCCCGCTCTACAATAAGTTCAGGGCAGTCGAAAGCATATTGGTCATCGCCGAGTTTACGATGCCCTTGCTCGCCGTAATGGCTCTCCACACACTGTTGACTACGCCCGATGCGCTGCGCCGATACCGTGCGCCGCTGTGCTGGTCTTTCGGCTTCTCGGTGCTTGTCTGCCTGATCGCGATAGTCGCCCCTTCAGTGTTCGGCCCGGCGATTACCGGCAGTGACCACGCCGTCGCTCAGAGCATTTCGCGTCAGGTCATGAATATGGCTCAGCAGCAAGGCCTGTCACAGGCTCAGGCCGATGCAACGCTTTTCCAGTACTCGCTCTCTAATCCGGCCAACATTTCAGCCATCGAGTCACTGCGCTACGGTATGGTCAAGGCCGACGCTTGGCGATCGCTCCTCTTCATCGCCTTGGGCGCCGTTGTCATCGCCTTTGCTTGCCGGGGCACAATCAAACCCGCAGTCGCGACAGTGGCGGTTGCAGCGATCGTGCTTGTTGACCTCTATGGTGTCGACAAGCGCTATGTGTCACACTCGAGCTTTGCGCCCGCTCAGACAGCGGCGACCCCGATGATCGCAGCCGATGACATTGACCGCGCTATCCTGGCCGACACGTCGGCCCATTATCGTGTGCTCGACATACCCGGTTTTGATCTCCCCGACCGCTCTTATTATCACAAGATGATCGGCGGCTATCACGCGGCAAAGCTCAACCGCTACGAAGACCTGATCCAGCGCCGCCTGCGCCCGGTGCTCGCCTTGGGTTATTATGACGACCTGCGCGAAGACTCGGTGGTGTCGCAGTATGCTCCCCAGATCCGCGACGCGGCGTCTAACTACCGCATCCTCGATATGCTCAACACCCGCTATGTCATCACCGGCGACCAGGAGTATCCGGTCCTGGTCAACGAATATGCCCTCGGCAACGCCTGGTTTGTCGACAAGGTTGACTTTGTCGACGGCGCTGACGCCGAGATGGCAGCGTTAGGCACAATTGACGTCGCTCACGAGGCTGTGGCCGACAAGCGCTTCAGCGACACACTCGACGGTCACGCCGGCGCAAAGGCTCAGGGCGACACGATCAGACTCACGTCATACGCCCCTGACCGACTGACCTATCACGCCGACTCGCGCAACGGCGGCGTAGCAGTCTTCTCAGAGGTCTTCTTCCCCTGGGGATGGCATGCGACGGTCGACGGCGCGCCAGCCGACATCGCGCGCGTCAACTATCTGCTTCGCTCAATTGTGATCCCTGCCGGCAGCCACGAGGTCATGATGGAGTTTGACCCGCAGTCGATCCACACCTGCACGGCGATAGCTCGCGGATGTGTGACGCTCATCTATCTGCTCTGTTTGGGCGGTCTGTTTATAATCGTGACCCGATGCGGCTTGGTATAGCCTCACGATATAAGCGCTGGCGTCACGGCCGGGGGTTCGGTGTGCATTCGCCCTTTGCCTATGACTTTATCACCCGCACTCTGCGCGAGCGCTTGCCCTATTATGCTTATCACAACCTCGATGTGCTCGCTGCCGAGCAGTCGTTGAGCCGCGCCGAGCGCAAGAGCCTGCGACTGCTGTTTCGCATCGCCGTGCGCGTCAATGCGCCGTCGGCAACGGTTGTCGGCGGGGGCAAGACGGTGGCTATGCAGAAGATGGCCCTGCGCCTTGTGAGGCGCGACATCAATCTCAGTGCCCCCGTCGGGACGGCTACGCTTGTCATTGTCAACGAAGATGTCGCGGCGCTACCTGCCGGCTTATCAAAGGCCGTCTGGCTCTTTCCCGACACCAACCGAGGCGGCCGGGCGAGCTGTGAGGCGCTCTGGGAGTCGTGCAGACACGCTATGCGCTTCGACAACTCGCGCGGCTTCACGATCATCGTCATTTCAGACAAGTTTCCGCGCCAGCGCTTTGACGTAAGATTCTGAGCCGACGGCAAAAAAAAAGATAAAGGCTTGATTGTCAATGACAGTCAAGCCTTTTCTTGATTAGTGTCTGGTTATCGGGAGGGGTCTACCGATTACTTTTCGTACTTCTTGAAGATTACGGTCGCGTTGTGACCGCCGAAACCAAATGAGTTGGAGAGGGCGGCACGCACAGGGCGGCCCTGAGCGCGGTCGAAAGTGAAGTTGAGGTTGTAGTCGATATTTTCGTCAAGGTCTTCGGGGTCGTGGTTGATGGTCGGAGGCACGATGTCTTCCTGCACAGCCTTGATGCTGAACATTGCCTCGAGAGCGCCGGTTGCACCGAGCAGGTGGCCGGTCATCGACTTGGTCGATGAGATGTTGAGCTTGTAAGCGTGATCACCAAAGACTTCCTTGATAGCCTTGACTTCAGAAATGTCACCGACGGGGGTCGATGTGCCGTGAACGTTGATGTAGTCAATGTCTTCGGGCTTCATTTCAGCGTCTTCGAGGGCGTTGGTCATCGCGAGGATAGCGCCAAGGCCTTCGGGGTGGGTAGCCGTCAAGTGGTAAGCGTCGGCCGAGAGACCGCCGCCGGCAACTTCGGCATAGATTTTTGCTCCGCGAGCAAGCGCGTGTTCGAGCTCTTCGAGCACGAGCACTGCAGCGCCTTCGCCCATCACAAAACCATCGCGTGATTTGCTGAAGGGACGAGATGCGGTCTCGGGGCTGTCATTTCGGGTCGACAGAGCGTGCATCGAATTGAAACCGCCCACGCCGGCCGGGAAAATAGCCGCTTCAGCTCCACCTGTTACGATAGCGTCGGCCTTTCCGAGACGGATGAGGTTAAACGCGTCGATGATGGCATTGTTAGACGATGCGCAGGCCGACACTGTTCCGAAGTTAGGGCCATGATAGCCATACTCCATCGAGATGTGACCCGATGCGATGTCGGCGATCATTTTGGGGATAAAGAACGGGTTGTATTTCGGACCCATCTCTGCGCCGTTGACGGCGTAGTATCCGGCTTCTTCTTCGAAGGTGTGGAGGCCGCCGATGCCGGCAGCAACGATCACGCCTACGCGATTTTTGTCGACAGCACCTTCATTTTCAAGGCCAGCGTCTTCGACAGCCTGACGCGCTGCCACGATGGCATACTGCGCATAGAGGTCGAGCTGACGCTGCTTTTTGCGGTCGAAGTGAGCGTTAGGATCGAAATCCTTCACCTCGCAGGCAAACTGGGTCTTGAATTTAGATGCGTCAAAGTGGGTAATAGGACCGGCTCCGCTAACTCCCTTCTTGGCGTTGTCCCACGTTGTGGCGACGTCATTGCCAAGGGGCGAAAGGGCACCGAGACCGGTTACGACAACTCTTTTTAATTCCATTTAGTTAGAGAAGTGGGGTTGCTAAAGCAAGTTTTTTCAGTAGTAATTATCGTAGTGATAATTGCTTATTTCTTAGCTTCTTCGATGAAAGCGATAGCGTCACCGACAGTAGCGATCTTTTCAGCCTGGTCGTCGGGGATCTGGATGCCGAATTCTTTTTCGAATTCCATGATGAGCTCAACAGTGTCGAGTGAGTCTGCGCCGAGGTCGGTTGTGAAAGACGCTGCGGGTGTGATTTTGTCTTCTTCTACGCTGAGCTTGTCAACGATGATAGCTTTTACGCGATCTGCAATTTCTGACATAATAATTAAGGTTTTAATGATTAAAATTCAATTTCGCGGTGCAAAGTAAAGCATTTTTCTCCGAATACGGAAATTTTTAGCCAATTATTTTGCCTAAAGCGTGTTAATAGGGCTGCAATAGGGCTGAAATAAGGGCTGCCCGGGAGCAGGGGCAGCCGGCATATTATAAAGTCAGGTGGCGCATCTGAGGATTTTTATCCCCGAGATGCGCCACCCTTGGTAATATTGCTGTCTATTATTTAGGGCTGAGTGTAGCAGCCGGCAATGATGATGCTGCCATACCGATTGTCACGGATGATATAGAAGAACGGACGGTCAAACGTAAGCTTCACTTCCTGAGGTGTGTAAGGCTCAGGAAGACCACCTGACCAATCAATGATTGCCGTTGCTGAAGCGGCGAGGGCGCCTTTTTCGTTTATCGACATCTTGGCCGCATGGATTACGTCGCTGCGCTCCCTGTCAAATTCAGTAAATTCGTCGCCCGTAAAGCCGGAGAGTGTATGCTGCTTGCTGCGCATCGGTATGCCAAGCGACTCAATCAGGTCGGTGCACTCGCTGTGGAGCTCGGAGCTGAATTTTGGCATCGACAATTCGACAATACATTCGGGCATCTCGGCATGAAGCGTTTCGAGCTTCTTGTGGTCAAGACCTTCGGCCACTGAGCTGAAAGTTTCGCCCTCGTTGGGCATGAAGACCATCAGATCATAAGCGCCGCCGTAAAATGGCATAGCGATGATCGTCGCGTCGTCAGACACCGTGCAGCAATAGTGCTCCTTGATGTTGAGGTAATCAACCCGGGTGTCAGACTTAGCGCCGTGGAACACGCCTTTTTTCGTAAGCTTTTCATCGAATTCATACTCCCACTTGCCGTCGAAGACGAGAGCATTGGTGAGCACAACTTTTGCTGCCTGTAATTGGTCAGGAGTGATGAGCTTGTCGATAAGATTGGCGGTGTGGTCGGCAACCCAGCCGTTGATCAGCGCGGCGGCCTGATTAGCGTTTGAAAAGTCAAGCGGGCTCACAGGCGCTGAATAAGCCTTGGCGAGGTTTGAGCAGTAGCTCTCAGATGGGAGGATGCATCCGTCAAAATACCAAGCGCTGTTGGCTAACTTCAACGCTTCGCCCTCAGGCATATTGCCCATAAGCTTGCGGAAATAGGTGTTGAGCTGACCCAAATCTTCGCCTTTCATTTTTGCCAGCACTGTTGATGCAAACTGATTGTCAAATGTGTTGGCGGCCATCGCAAGAGCGTAAGAGAGCGAGAGCGGCGATATGGCGGCATTGGGGAACTTGGCAGAGTAGTCGGCATTATTGATCATTGCGCGGAAAATATCCATTCCAAAGCTATTGACCTCCGCATTGATCATCCTATCACGTTCTTCGAAAAATGTAGAGAATGGCTCCTCCGGCTCCGGGAAAGTTGGCGGCTCGACAGGAATTTCTGGCTCTTCGACCGGTTCTTCGCCCGGCTCCTCGCCTTGTTCATCAGCAGGCTCGTCGACAATCTCCTCCTCGGCGGGACTCTGAGGGAGCGGTATATCCTCGCCGCAGGCTGGCAGCATAATGATAGCCATTATGAACAAGGGCACCCCGAGCAGTTTTAACAAATCAATCTTTTTCATAAGCAAAAGGGATTAGCGTTAATAATGCGTATTATCGCCGCAAATATAATGTCTTTTATTTAA
>CAYRFB010000050.1:0-14054 GCA_964423485.1 uncultured Bacteroides sp. | reverse complement strand
GCACAGGCCATGCAGAAAGCCTGCGAAGTGAAGCCTTCGACTATGGCAGCCGTGCTCGCCCTCCCCGATGAGAAAGTTGAAGAGATCTGCGCCGGCGTTCCCGGTGTGGTTGTTTGTGCAAATTACAACTGCCCCGGCCAGCTCGTGATCTCAGGTGAAATCGAAGCAATCGACGCTGCTTGTGAAAAACTTCTCGCTGCAGGCGCCAAGCGAGCGCTCAAGCTCAAAGTTGGCGGAGCGTTCCACTCTCCTTGCATGGAGCCGGCCCGCGCAGAGCTCGCTGAAGCAATCGCAAAGACAACATTCACCACGCCCACTTGCCCCGTATATCAGAATGTTGACGGCAAACCTCACACTGACCCCGAGGAAATCAAAGCCAACCTTATCGCTCAGCTCACCGCCCCCGTGCGTTGGACTCAGACCGTGCAAAATATGATCGCCGACGGCGCTACTGAGTTCATCGAACTCGGCCCGGGCAAGGTACTTCAAGGTCTTGTCGCAAAAATCAACCGCGAGGTTGCAGTGTCAGGCAAGCAATAATTTGTCACAGACCTCCGATAATCATAATCGCCTTCCGACCCTCGGAAGGCGATTTCATTTTAACAGCATTGTCACCAAAGATTAAAGCGGTAGCCGATAGCAGCTTCAGCCGTGACAAGCGCTGCTATAAAAGTATGGTCTTTGTCATAAATCAGGTTGCTGTCAAATTTTGCAGCAGCACCGGCAAACCAACGCCCGCTGTTCCAGACCAATGAGACGCCAAGTCTGTTGGACAAGGCAAATGAATTGCGAGTCACATCGCTGTTGGTCATACCTCGGCGCAAACCGACTATGGGCGACTCGCTCACACCAAACAACCAGTTCTTAGCGAAAACCCAGTTGTAGCCATAGCCGATCCTAAAGGCATAATTACGCGATGATGCTTTGTAGTTCTGCTCCTGCCAACCGTCAGGAAACATCGTCACAAGTTTCTCGGGCAGATCGCTGAAGTCGAAATCATATTTATTGTTTGATACTGAAAGACCGGCATAGAACGAGCCCTGGCTCTTCTCTTGAATCTTACTGAAATTGAACGCCGCAGCCTGAGAGTAGCGTTTATGATTGAAGAAATAGTAAGCCTCGAGCGACCATTGAGATGTGTTGATGCCGTTAAACGGTATATCGGTCGAAACCTCGTGGTGTCTTTCACCGACTCGAGTTATTGTCGATCCGACGTCATTGCTGACATAGTTCCATTCGACCGCCAGCAAGCTGCAATTGAATCCAAAGTTAAACCTTGTGCGTGTGCGCTCAGCTCCCGTCACAAGATTGCTTAGGTTAATATCGTAACCGGCTGACACCGCCAGATAAGTCAGATATACACCGATAGTCGTCGACGGATCGGATGTCATGGTCATAAACATATCTGACGGCAGATTGAAGTTATACAAGTCTGTCCACGACTCAGTCTTTAGCTTAACGTTAAATTTGTAACCGGTACCAACCACAAACGTCGAGTCATAAGAGTTAAAAAACTTGTCGCCCCAGCGATAGACATCTACACAGAATCGTGGGAACCTGCCCCACTCGGCAATAGAGTCAAGCGCAAACGACACGGCGCCCGCCTCTAATGAGGCTGCGAAAAGCACCATAACTATCAAGATTTTTTTCAAAAAGCTTTTCAATGCCGATGAATTGTTAGAACCGATCGTGATTTGGGTGCAAAGTTAGTAAGATTTTTAAGTCTTAGCAAACGTCATATTCCTACATTTTTATTAATTTTGCAAAACTACCAACCAGAGACTTTACTAATAAATGAGATTTGACGAATTTGACTTAGGATATGATGTGCTTGATGCGCTTGACGCTATGCACTTTGAAGAGTGCACTCCTATACAAGAAAAAGCCATAGGCCCTATCCTCGACGGTCACGACATGATAGCCTGTGCTCAGACCGGCACAGGCAAAACTGCAGCTTACCTGCTTCCGATCATCAGCCTTATCAACGACGGCGGTTTCCCTGAGGACGCCATCAACTGTGTGGTAATGGTTCCAACCCACGAACTTGCCCAGCAGATAGACCGTCAGATGGAAGGATTCTCATATTTCGTCCCCGTCACGAGCCTGGCTATACACGGCGGCAACGACGGCAAAGAGTTTGCACGCCAGCAGCGAGGTCTAAAAATGGGTGCCGACATCGTGATTGCCACACCCGGACGTCTGTTGGCTCATATGAAGATGGGCTATGTCGACTTGTCAAAGGTGTCGTTTTTCGTGCTTGATGAAGCTGACCGTATGCTCGATATGGGCTTCTCGGATGATATTTTGCAAATCGCCAAGCACTTGCCTAACGAGCGTCAGACATTGCTTTTTTCGGCCACTATGCCACCCAAAATACAAAAACTGGCCGAAACCATCCTCGACAAGCCGGTCGAAGTGAAGATTGCCGTATCAAAGCCGTCAGAAAACATCGACCAATCGGCAATCATCTGCTATGACGCGCAGAAGCCTGCCGCCCTCAAACATCTGTTCAAGACTTACCACTCAAAGCGCGTGATTGTCTTCGCTGCTTCAAAGATCTCGGTCAAAGATCTTTCTCGTGAACTGAGGCGAAGCGGATGGAAGACCGGTGAGATGCACTCAGATCTTGATCAAGCCCAGCGAGAGAAAGTGATGCTTGATTTCAAGTCAGGGCGAATCGACATTCTCATTGCCACCGATATCGTGGCCCGAGGCATCGACATTGACGATATCACTATGGTTGTCAATTATGATGTGCCTCGCGAAGCCGAGGATTACGTCCACCGCATCGGACGAACCGCAAGAGCCGGCACTGAAGGCAAAGCCGTGACACTTGTCGGCAACCGCGATCAACAACGATTTGGTTTCATTGAGAAATTCCTGGGCGCCGAAGTCCGCAAAGAATCGTTGCCTCAGGAGTTGGGTGAAGTGCCTGAGTATCGACCCAAGTCTCGCTCGAAAGGCAACTCACCTTCAAAAAACAAAAACCGCCAAAAGCGCAATTTTCACCGTCGCAAGCCAAACCGTAAGAAATCTGACGAGCAAATTTCAAAATAACAATCTATAATTCGTATATTTGTCAAAAAATATTTTCTTGCTATCAGCCAATGCAGAAATATCTGTTACAAATAATAATATTGCTTGTGGGCCTGGCATTGCCCACTGCCAAAATACAGGCGCAGACCAATACCGATCAGGTAATCCGCGTCGGGCAAAACGCCTTGTATTTTGAAGACTATATGCTTGCTATCCAATATTTCAACCAGGCTATACAGGCAAAACCTTATCTTGCCAAGCCATATCTCATGCGAGCGATTGCCAAACTAA
This sequence comes from uncultured Bacteroides sp., assembly GCA_964423485.1. GTDB lineage: Bacteria > Bacteroidota > Bacteroidia > Bacteroidales > Muribaculaceae > CAG-873. Next base: position 10,727 of record CAYRFB010000050.1, on the reverse strand, counting down.
ATCTCGAAGACTACCCCGGCGCAGAGGCTGACGCCAGCAAAGCCATAGACCTCAATCCATACCTTACCGACGCATGGGAGGTGCGCGGTGTAGCACGTCAAAACCTCGGTCGTGATCGCGCGGCCATCGAAGATTATCAGGAAGCATTAAAGCTGTTGCCGCGCAATCGTCAGATAATGTTCAATATGGCCATAGCCCAGCAGCGCGTAAAAGAATATGAGGTGTCTGATTCAACCTACAATGAACTGCTGCGTTATTACCCCAATTTTGACAATGGATATCTGGGCCACGCAAACCTCAAGCTCGCACAAGGCGACACCGCCACCGCAGTTGTAGAAATCGAAAAGGCGCTGAAACTTAACCGAAACGCTCTCAACGCTTACATTATGCGCGCCGACATTGCGATCAACTCCAAACGCGATTTCGAGTCAGCGCTTAATGACATGAACGAGGCTATAAAATTGCAACCTAAGTTAGCCGGCCTATACATCAACCGCGCATACCTTCGTTACAATCTCGACGATTACTTTGGTGCAATGTCTGACTTTGACTACGCCATTGAGCTCGATCCGTTGAACGCAACCGCGCTATTCAACCGCGGCCTCCTCTTGTCGGAAGTCAGCGCCAATGACCGCGCTCTCAACGACTTCACCAAGGTGCTTGACCTTAACCCCGATGACTATCGTGCGCTCTATAACCGTGCTGTCATCTATGGAAAGAAGGGCAACTATGCCGCAGGAACCGCCGACATCAACCGCGTAATCGAGGCCTTTCCTGATTTCCCCGGCGGTTTCTACCTCAGGGGAGAATTCGAGCGCCAAAGCGGAGATCTATATGCCGCCAAGCGCGACTTCGACAAGGCGATGGCCTTGGCAAAAGCGGCTACTCCAAACTCAGAAAGCGGCGAGACCGCAGCCGACGGCCAAAGCAGTCCCGGTGAAATGGATGATATGTCAGCCGATGCAGTGTCCAAACGCTTTGCCTCTCTGCTCACGGTCGACAACAATTCACGCGTCGAAGAAGAATACAACAATACAGCCATACGAGGCCATGTCCAGGACCGCAACCTGACGATCGAGCTTCAGCCTCTGATGGAGCTTTCATACTACTCGTCGCCGACCGAACTGCGCCCGGGCACATATTATATAAAGGAAGTCGATGATCTGAACTCCACTCGCATGCTCAGGTTCGTTATTGTCGTAACCAGTTCGTTGCCCATCCTCAACGAAGATATTTTCGACCGACATTTCAAATCAATTGACTACTACACATCATATCTCGCCACTCATCAGCCGCGAGCCATAGATTACATCGGACGCGCACTCGACTTCATCACCGTCAGGGATTATGATGCGGCACGTCGCGATATCGACGCAGCCCTCAACCTTACTCCTGACTATCCCTTGGCATATATGCTCAACGCTCAGGCAGACTATCATTCCTACGAACTTCTTACCAAAGGCGCCAATCCAAACGCAGATGACTCCAAGCTTGACGCCTCGTCGCGATCAATGATGCGTCACAAATTGCTCGAAGACGCTCTTGAAGGCTACACCAAGGCAGCCAATCTTTCGCCCCGGATGGCTCCCGTCTGGTATAACAAAGGAAATATCCTTGTCGAGCTTCAAGACTACCAGTCAGCTATTGATGCATACACCCGCGCAATAGAAATAAAATCAGATCTGGGCGAAGCTTACTTTAACAGGGGCTATGTTTATCTCAAGCTCGGAGATCGCCGAGCCGGAATAGCAGATCTGAGCAAAGCGGGAGAACTCGGCATCGTGGGAGCCTACAACCTCATCAAACGCATTTCAAACTAACAAAACTTAAAATAATTATCACCATGCTAAACCAAAATGACCTCGCTCAATTACAGCAAAAGGGTGTAAGCGAGCAAACAGTCGAAGCTCAGCTCAACAGGTTCTCTACAGGCTTTCCGTATCTCGAACTCGCCGGATCAGCAACAGTAGGCCACGGCATTTCGCGTCTCTCGCCCGAACAAGAAGAGCAAGCCATCGCCCGATGGAAACAATACCTTGCCGACGGCGGCGAAGTGATGAAGTTTGTACCAGCCTCAGGAGCAGCTTCACGTATGTTCAAGGCCTTGTTTAGCTTTGTTGACGGCTGCGAAGACTCCCCCGCCAAAGGTAGCCCTGTGGCCGAACTCATCGATCATATTGCCGACGTGCCCTTTGCTGCAGAGCTCGACAACGTGTGCAAAAAGCTTTACGGCAAAAACATAGCGGAGCTGATTGCCGAGAATCGATCTAAAGATGTCATTGCCGCAATAATTCGACCCGAAGGCCTCAACTACGGCCAACTTCCAAAGGCGTTGCTTACATTCCATAAGTATAATGACGGCGTGCGCACATCGCTTGAAGAGCAGCTCGTCGAAGGTGCGCAAACTGCCGCAGCCAACGGTCAGGTACGCCTGCATTTCACCGTTTCGGCTGACCACCGCAAACTGTTCGAAGAAAAGATTAACGCTGTCCTTCCTGACATCGAACGCAAGACCGGACTCAAATTTGACATCACTATGTCAGAGCAAAAGCCGTCGACCGACACTGTGGCTGCTACAGTTGACAACCAGCTCTTCCGAGATGACAATGGCAAACTCGTGTTCCGACCCGGTGGCCATGGCGCACTGATCGAGAATCTTAACGACATCGACTCTGCTGTCGTGTTCATAAAGAATATCGACAACGTTGTGCCTGATTCATTGCGTGAGCCAACAATAAAATACAAACAGATCCTTGGTGGCACACTGATATTGATCCACGACAAGATCGCCGCTTATCTCGATGCTCTCCATTGCGGTTGCTACACAGATAGCGACCTGGATGAAATGAAACATTTCCTGGAGTCGACCCTTTCAATAAGCGACCATCGCCTCGAAACCCTTTCGGGCAAAGATCTCGCCTTGCTGATAAAAGAAAAGCTCAACAGACCTTTGCGCGTATGCGGCATGGTCCGCAATGAAGGCGAGCCCGGTGGCGGCCCGTTCATTGCTTACAATCCTGACGGATCTGCCTCGCCTCAGATTCTCGAGTCAACTCAGATTGACCCCAGGTCAGAAGAAGCGCAGAAGATGATGAAGAGCGCAACTCACTTCAATCCCGTTGACCTCGTCTGCTATTTGAAGCGCCCCGACGGCACTCCCTACTATCTGCCCGATTATGTTGATCCCAACACCGGATTCATTTCTTCAAAATCTTTTGCCGGCAGAGAGCTCAAAGCACTTGAATTGCCCGGTCTCTGGAACGGCGCTATGAGCGATTGGTCGACGGTGTTCGTAGAAGTCCCTGCCGCGACCTTCAACCCCGTTAAGACCGTCAACGATCTCCTCCGCCCGGCTCATCAGCAATAACTCATAAATCATTTACTTAATTTGCGGTCGTTCTAAGCTTAGAGCGGCCGTAAATTTTCACACTGCTACCCTATTGTTGGGTTTATTTAATCTAAGGAAAGTTAAATTAGTCGCTTTCTCTCAGAAAAACACTACAAAAAATACTTTTTGTAGCAAAAAAAGTTGTAACTTTGCATATTATAAACAGAACTATAGATGCTTCGACACATATATCATATTTTTTCAGTCTTGATTGCCGCCGCCCTGCTCTCTTCTTGCGGTGAATATCAGCGCGCTCAAAAAAGCACGGACTACAATTACAAATTTGACTTTGCAAAGAGGGCTTTCGAAGAAAAAAAATATGTTCAGGCAGCAACTATCCTCGAAGATATTTTCACCGTATTTAAAGGAAACGAAAAGGCCGAAGAATCGCTCTACCTGCTCGCAATGAGCAACTACGAGAATCGTGATTACGAGACTGCAGGCACATATTTCCGTTCTTATTACACCCGTTATCCTAAAGGCAAATATGCAGAGCTTGCCCGTTTCTACTGCGGTTACGGCTATTACCTTGACAGCCCCGAGCCTCAGCTTGACCAGACCGGCACCATCAAGGCTATCGAAGAGCTCCAGTCTTTCCTCGACTTTTTCCCCCGCAGCGACAAAGTCTCAATTGCTCAAAACGCCATCTTTGAGCTTCAGGACAAATTGACGCTCAAACAACTCCAGAATGCCCAGCTCTATTACAATCTTGGCACCTATATGGGCAACAACTACGAAAGCGCCGTCATCGTCGCTCGTAATGCCATCAAAGACTATCCTTACTCAAAGTATAAGGAAGATCTCGAGCTCCTCGTGCTTAAAGCCCGCTTCCAGGAAGCAGACTTGAGTGTGGACGAGCGTAAGGCCGACCGCTTTCGCGAAGTAATTGACGAATATTATTCATTTATTAATAACTACCCTGACAGTCCTAACCTTCATGAGGCCGAAAACATCTACAAAATCGCTTCGAAGCACGTAACCGACTGATCACTTTAAATTAAAAATTACATTACAAAACAAGTAACATAAAAATTATTGAATCATGGACTACAAGAAAAGCAATGCCCCTCTTAACACTGTCACCCGCGACATGATCAAACTCTCCGAAGACACCGGCAACGTCTATGAAACAGTGTGCATTATCGCTAAACGTGCTAATCAGATTGCAGGCGAAATGAAACACGACCTCGAAAAGAAGCTCCAGGAATTCGCATCTCTTAACGATAACCTCGAAGAAATCTCTGAAAACCGCGAACAGATTGAGATCTCTCGCTACTACGAAAAGCTGCCCAAACCCACTCTGATTGCAGCTCAAGAGTATGTCGATCACAAGATCTTCTTCCGCAATCCGGTCAAAGAGCGCAGCACAATTGATTGATAGACAAGTTAATCTATAGCAACCCACAACAAAGGCAAGAAAAAATTTTAACATTCTAAATTATTTTCATACCTTTGCACCCGCAAATCAATTATTTTACTAACCACTAAACTCTGTAAGAATGCATTTAAATTCTGAAGAAAAAGTACAGATCTTCGAGAAGTACGGTAAGGGCAAGACTGACACTGGCTCACCTGAAGCACAGATTGCATTATTCTCGGTCCGTATCGCTCATTTGACTCAACACCTTAAGTCAAATCACAAAGATCATACAACTGAGCGCGCTCTTAAGATGTTGGTAGGTAAGCGTCGTCGCCTTCTTGACTATCTTGCAAAGAAGGACATCAATCGCTATCGTGCTATCATCGCTCAAAAAGAGCTTGGTATCCGCAAGTAAGCTGCCCCAGAGCGCTCGCTTAACGATTACAACACAAGGCTGCCGCAAATTTTGCCGGCAGCCTTTGTTATATAGCCTCTTTTAAATCCATCCCTGTAACATTTTCGGGTTTTATGTGTTATAAAATTAAAGTCAAATTCTAAATAAACACGTTTCAACTTATGAAGCTTACTCATATTTTAATTGCAACAATGGCAATCGCCGGGCTCAGTTCTTGCTCAACGGTCAACCGCTTTCTAAAAAAAGACTCTGCCCCGTCTTCAAAAACCGAATCAGTTACGACTCCAAAAAGCGATAAGTCATCGACAACCGTAACGTCATCCGGCGACAACGACCAACTGTCATCACGCCTTAACGGCGAATGGATCATCATCTCGGCCGGCGGCAAAAACGTTGACATCACCGATGAGATGCCCTACCTCACGTTTGAAAAATCAGCCGGAAGATTCTATGCATCCAACGGCTGCAACGTCATAAACGGTTCTTACACACTCGACGGCTCAACATTGAAATTTGACAACGTGTTGTCAACTATGAAAATGTGTCCCGAGACAGAATATGAAGGCCCGATCACGACGGCTCTTTCAGGAGCCACTCCGCTGACCGCTACCATCGGCAATCTCGGTCACGAGAGTTTCCTCACCCTAACCGACAGCAAAGGCAACGATTTGATTAAAGCGCGCCGACATAATATGGAATTCCTTAACGGCAACTGGCAGATAACTTCGGTTGGAGGCAAGAAAATCACTACTGACGACGCAACATTATTCATAGACATCGCCGAACTCAAAGTTCACGGCAACACCGGCTGCAACTTCTTCAACGGTCAGCTCTTCATCAATCCCGACAAGTCAAATGCGATTGATTTCAGCAATCTGGCCACTACCCGTATGGCCTGCCCAAATATGGATCAGGAATCAGCCATCCTCTTGGCTCTTGAAGATGCTGCAAGCGCGATTCAGGGATCTGAAGGTCGCGTAATGCTGCTCAATACTTCAGGCAAAGAACTAATGACCCTCAAACCCCTCCCGGTTAAAGCAGAGGAATAAACCCTGTTAATGATTATGGAAAAGAAAAAAAAGATAGTAGTCATCGGTGCTGGCTTCGGAGGCCTGTCATTCTGCAAAAAGATTGACAAATCACAATACGATGTGCTTATCATTGACCGCAACAATTTCCATAGCTTTCCCCCGCTCTTCTATCAGGTGGCATCGGGCGGCCTTGATCCGGCAAGCATCTCTTTCCCTATCAGACGGGAGATGCGCAATCGCAAAATGAGCGGCTGCAATTTCAACTATGGCGACGTCAAGACCATCGACACGGTTGCCAAGACTGTCACCACCGAATATGAGACCATCTCTTACGATATCTTAATTATTGCCGCAGGCACGACCAACAATTTCTTTGGCATCGAAAACTTGCAGCAACGCGTGTGTACGCTCAAGTCCACATCTCAGGCTATCCGCACCCGCAATGAAATTCTTCTCCGTCTCGAACGCGCAGCGATCGAAACCGACCCAGAGCGGCGTCGACGTTTGCTGACCTTTGCTGTTATCGGTGGCGGCCCCACCGGCGTCGAGGTCGCCGGAGCACTCGGCGAAATGAAACGCGACCTCATCAATCGTGAATATCCTACGATCAAGCCCGAGGAGGTCAACGTCATCCTGGTAGAGGGATCCGATCGTCTGCTGCGCACTATGAGCGAAGCATCCTCGGCCGACGCCCTGCGTGATTTGCAAAAGAAACTTATGGTTGAGGTCAAGCTCAATAAGACGATGAAGTCATATGATGAAAACGGAGTGATAACATTTGCTGACGGCGAGACAATCAAAGCCGACACTCTCATCTGGACCGCTGGCGTCACGGCTGAGCCGTTCAACTTCGTAGGCTTCACTCCTCAGCCACGTCCCGGAGCAAGACTGGCAGTCGACCAATATAACAAAGTAGAAGGCGTTGACGACATTTATGCGATCGGCGACATATCTTATCACGAAGATGAAGAGTGGTCACGAGGCTGCCCCCAGCTTGCACAAGTGGCGATCCAGCAGGGTCACCGTCTCGCCGACAACCTCAACCATCCCGACAACATCCATCCCTTTGCTTATAATGACAAAGGCTCTATGGCTACTATTGGTCGCAACCACGCGGTAGTCGACCTCCATAAATTTCATTTTGCCGGTTGGTTTGCCTGGATTGTGTGGATGGCAGTCCACCTGATGAGCCTGTTAGGCATGCGCAACAAAGCTGTGGTCTTCATCAACTGGGTGTGGGCATATTTCACCTCCTCATCTTCCTTGCGACTCATCTTGCGCCCGAGCCGCAATCCCTCCTCACCCATTAGCACTAATTGATTATGGATACCAAAAGCGAAGTCAAAAAACTTTTCACAGCCGGTTTCAAAGAGTCACCAGAGTGGACTGACTGGTATTTCAACCGCGCCTATCGTAACGATAACGCCATGCTCGCTTACGATGGCGATCAGGCGGCTGCATGCTTGATGCTTGACCCATACCAATTGAAGATCGGCGACTCGACTGTCGATATGGGCTACATTTCCTGCTGCACAACGTCGCCCCAGTTCCGTCGCAAAGGTTTTATGAGCCGACTCCTCGACGGCGCTCTCAGAGAGGCCGTTTCTCGCGGTTACGCGCTTACGGCTCTCATACCTGCTTCCGAGCGGCTCTACTTCTTTTACGACCATTTCGGATTCTCAACGATCTTTTTTGCCGATGAACAGCGATACACATCACTTCATCAATTCCCGCGCTCCGAGCTTTTTGCCGAGGCGGCCCCACGCTTTGATGATTATCACAAGCTCGAGGTAAAGCAGCGCTCGGCCGTATTACACTCTGATACTGACTTTCAAAACATCGTCGATGATAACGCTATCGACGGCGGCGAAGTGATTTCGATCACAGATAAAGAGACCGACGAACCGGCAGTTATGCTGTTCGCTACCGTCGGCAAAACAGCAGCCATTGTTAAAGCCATCCTGTCTGTGTCTGATAAAGCCACCGATTATGCGTTGGCGATCCTGCGCGATAAGATTGGTGAACGCATGATAATCGCTTGGGCACCACCCTCCGATGACCCCTATTCCCTTAAAAGCCGAGGTATGGGCCGCATAGTCAACGTCGAAATGCTGCTTAAAGCAATAGCCACCCAATACCCTGAAACCGAGCAGACTATCAGGGTCCACGACAGCCTGTTGCCAGACAACAACGGCATTTTCATCATGCGCCGAGGTAAAGTAGAGAAAGCGAACTCCACCTTACGGCGCTTGACGCTCGATGTGTCGATCGAGACCTTGGCAAAAATCATATTTAACTCAAAACGCATCAGCGAGACTTTCTCTATACCTACATTTCGGCCTGCAATGTCATTGATGCTGGACTAAGAAGCGCGGAGTAGACACATAGTTGGTTGATTATTTGATTATTTGAAAAATAATGACTATCTTTGCACTCCGAAATAGCCGAAATTGTATTGTATTCTATGGATAATTGCAAATCGGAGTTCGACCTGCTTTTAGAAACAAGCTGGGAAGTGTGCAACAAAATTGGTGGTATTTACACCGTCCTTTCCACTAAAGCAGCGACTCTGCAAAAGATTTATAAAGATAAGACAATCTTCATTGGGCCTGACGTTTGGTCTGAAGAAACACCCTCACCCTATTTTATTGAGAATAAATCACTTTTGAAGAAATGGCTCCTCGAAGCTGAACTGCCCGAAGGTGTCGATGTGCGCGTTGGTCGCTGGGACATCCCCGGCAAGCCTATCGTCGTGCTTGTCAAGTTTGACGGCATGTACAGAGTCAAAGATCAGTTCTATGGCCGTATGTGGCAACTCTATGGAGTTGATTCCCTCCACGCTTACGGCGACTATGACGAAGCTTGCGCCTTCTCTCATGCCGCTGGTATCGTAGCTCAAAGCCTTTTCAACTTTTACACTAATCATAAATTGGTAGCCGATCCCAAGCGCCCCAAGTTCATCAGCCATTACGACGAATGGACCACCGGCATGGGACTCCTTTACATAAAGGCCGAGTGTCCCGAAGTGGCCACCATCTTCACCACCCACGCCACAAGCATCGGTCGCAGCATCTGCGGCAACGGCAAGCCCCTCTACGATCAGCTCCCCAATTACAATGGCGACCAGATGGCCCGGGAGCTCAATATGGAGGCAAAACATTCGCTCGAAAAAGCCGCTGCTCATCAGGCTGACTGCTTTACGACAGTGAGCGAGGTGACAGCGCGTGAATGCGAGCAACTTCTCGAGCGACGTCCCGATGTCGTGACCCCTAACGGTTTCGAAAACAACTTCGTACCCGCCAAAACCAAATTTGCTGCTGCCCGCAAGGAGGCAAGAGCAAAGATGCTGGCAGTTGCCAAAGCCCTGACCGGCCAAAAATATGACGACGACACTTTCATCATTGTCTCTTCAGGCCGCTGCGAATATCGCAACAAGGGCATAGATCTCTTCCTTGATGCAATGCGCAGGCTTTCTGACGACACGCTGTCTCGTAAAGTCCTCGCTTTCATTATGGTCCCCGCATGGGTTGACAAAGTCCGCACAGATTTGCTTAACAACCTAAGCTCATTATCACCTGAGCGCTTGCCTGATGCGGTTATCACTCACGGATTGCACACCTACGACTCCGATCCGATCATAAGCCGCATCCACCAGATTGGTTTCTCAAACGACCCTGACGCCAAGGTGTCTGTAATTTATGTTCCCTGCTATCTCAACGGTTTCGACGGAGCATTTGATATGAGCTACTATCAGCTCCTCCCCGGCTTCGATGCTTCAGTGTTCCCATCTTACTATGAGCCCTGGGGTTACACACCCCTCGAAAGCGTAGCCTTTGGTGTGCCGACTGTCACCACTTCACTTTCCGGTTTCGGCCAGTGGGTACTCGATAGCTTCAATAATTCATTTGAAGCATGCGGCGTGAAAGTCGAGCCCCGCACCGATGGCAACTATGATCAGGTCCGCGATAATATCGCCGGTGATCTCGCTTCGCTCGTCAACGCTCCTGCCAAGACCTTGTCAGCCGTCTCCAAAGCTGCGGTTTCAACCGCCAAAGACGCCGCATGGAGCAATTTTATATGTTTCTACCTCACCGCTTTTGACATTGCCCTTAGCAATGCACGCAAGCGCAATAAATAAATGAATATAATAACTATCAAATTTTTATCAATATGAAACTACCGGTAAGCAACACTAACGCCCCTGTTTGGCGTGACGTTACCGTCAAATCCGAACTCCCTTCTCAACTCAAGGCTCTTGACGAGCTTGCAAAAAACCTCTGGTGGGTGTGGAACAGCGAAGCCAAATCATTGTTCCGCGACCTTAACCCAGACTTATGGCGCTCTACAGGCGAAAACCCTGTAATGCTCCTCCAGCAGCTCAGTTTCGAACGCATCCAGGAAATCATCGCCTCTGACGATATCATGAAGCGCATAGCCCATGTCTATGCTGACTTCAAGGATTATATGAAGAAACCAATGCGCAAGGACGTTCCTTCAGTGTCCTATTTCTCTATGGAATATGGCCTCTGCAAC
>CAYRFB010000049.1:0-14397 GCA_964423485.1 uncultured Bacteroides sp. | reverse complement strand
CTGAATACTCATTGACCGTGCCGACCTTCGACAAGGTCACCATCCACCTCAACCCCGAGTATTACGACACCGACACTCTCACCATCGAGAAGACATCGTCCGCCAAACCCGGCGTCACCTTAGGCGGCAAGCCCGTCGGCTATCGCCTTACCCACTCCGACCTGATCAACGGCCGCAACCTTAAGATCAGTAGCGGCAAGGAGTGAGTTGCTATTTAGTGTGGGATTTTAGCTAGGAGGCTATGGAGTCGGCGGTGGAGTCGGCGGTGTTGGTGAAGCCGTGGTTTTCGCCCTCGATCAGTTTTAGTTCGGCTTTGGGCATCACTTCGGCATAACTTATGGCGTAGTTGTAGGGCACTACGGTGTCATGAGTCCCGTTGAGCACGAGCGTGTGACCCTTATACTTATGGGCAGCTTGATAGATCGGGAGGTCGCGCATGGTCTCCATATAGTTTCTGCCCAATTTTTTGCCGTCGTCAAGCTCGATATACTCAGGCATATTCCACGGGTCAAATCTGATGCCAAAGAAATTACCCATCAGCATCAGGTCAGGAGCCACGCCCCCCGAGGCTATCAGCACAACAGATTTGATCTGCTTGTTACGTAATTCCGACGCTACCATGCCGGCAACAATCCCTCCCAATGAGTGTCCGACCAAAGAGACGTTCTTAGTGAACTTCTGTCGGCGCGTCCATTCGACCACTCGCTTAAGGTCTTCCTGTATGTTGATCGCATCCATATATTGGAAGTCGCCGTCGCTGCTGCCGTGGCCGTTGAAATCAAAGCGCACTACGCCTATGCCGTCTTTCAGCACGTCGGCGGCTATTTGGGAAATAAATGGTTCGTTCTGATTGCCGCCTAGGCCGTGGCAGATGATCACCATTGGTAATTTCTTTTTTCCGTCCATCTCAGGAAGCTGAAGATGTACAGAAACTTTGCCCTGCACACCCTGAAGCGTGAAAAGAGAGTCAACCGTAGCGGCGTAACCTAACACACCGCTCAACAAAGCGATGAGAAACAGAAATTTACGCATTTTATGTGGGCTTAGAGTCGCTTGACGGCTTTGCGGATCACGTCGATAGTTGTGCTGTCGTTAGCGAAGACTGAGAATAGGCCTTGCGGCTCGTGAGCGGGATCGCAGGTATAGTCTGCGCCGAGTTGCCATTGCTCTGCGACAGGCTCTGCATAGCCGCCCCAGCCCCAGAAATTGCAACCGTCAAACATATTGTCGTCAATGAGGAGCTTGAACACGTAATCATAGAATTTGTCGCGGCCTCCGGTCGGAGAGCCGGGTGTGAATACGAATCCATCGCGAGGGTAGCCAAACTCCTCGAGCACAAGCGGCTTGCCGATCTCATTCATCAGTGCGCGGTGAGGCTCGATATATGCGAGTGATTTCTTGCAGGCGGTGTCGACATTCTCCACAAAGTTTTCTTTGTTGACCCACTGCCAGTTGGTGGGCCATAGGTGTACGAGGCCGTAGTCGATGTTGTCATCGCTATGGATTTTAGCCCACAAGTCGATGTCGACTTCGCATCCATACTTGCCTTCGCTGCCTGTCGACACAAGGTGGTTGGGGTCGATGCTCTTGATGAGCGCTGCCTGAGATGCAATCCAATCAGCAAAAGCTGCCTTTGTCACTGAGTCTCTTGCAAATGCGCGGGGCTCGTTGCAGATCTGCCATGACATGAGCGCCGTTGATTCGGAGTAAGGCTTGTCAGTGTAGCGGTTGGTTCTCGAAACCATATAGCGAGCGTGGTCAGCGGCCATTTTCTTAGCTGAATCATTGACCACAAACTGGGCGACGTGTTTAACGTAGTCGTTATAGTCCTCGGTGTTGGGGTCGGGGGCCTTCTCTGCACCGGCCCACTCGAGATATGTGCCGTAGCCGCCGCTCCACTGCCAGGAGTTATTGAGATAGAGCACAGCCTTCATATCGCGTTTCTCAAGCTCGGCCATCAGGTAGTCGAGGCCGTCTAACAGGGTGTCATTGTAGACGCCTGGAGCGGGCTGGAGGATGGGTTGGATATGTGTGGGCATATCTGTATCGCCCTCGGCTCCGACAAGGATACGGAGGTTGGTGATGCCGTTTTCCTGCAAAGCGTCAAGTTCGCGCGCCAAGCGCTGACGGTCTCCGCCTTGACCCTCGCTGGCCAGGATCGGGCCATACCAGAAATTTGTGCCGATAAATCGGTAGACTGAGTCGCCGATCATAAACGATCCGTTTTCGACCCTTACAAACTCAGGGCTTTCATCGGTTTTAGCTGTCTCGCCGCGATGCGTGCATGCACACCCCAAAACTATGAGCGAAAGGATATAAAGAGTGATCTTTTTCATAACGATATAATATTTAAGGACATAAATTTTTAACTGACGCAAAATTACTTATTTTTTGTGTTCTTCGAAAACGTCCCCCAAAAAGATTTCAGAAAAATTGTTAAAAATGAACACCCGGTCGACAAAAATCGGCCGGGTGTTATAGCGGTTGAGAGAAAAGATTGCTTGATTAATCAGCGATGAGCTTAGTGGTCTTGCCAGCCTGACGGCGGATCACTAACTGACCTGCCTTGGGCTGGTTGATGCGGATGCCCTGGAGGTTGTAGTATTCGGCAGGAGCACCTGCGTTGTCGTCAATGATGTCATTGATGCCGGTCACTTCGGGATTGATATACATAGCCGGAGTGAGAGTCTGAACCTGCTCGGCGCCGCTCTCGGCAGTCACTGTAATGCGGACGTCGATCCATCCGTCTTCTACGGTCACGTCGCTCATGTCTACGCTGTAGTAGCTGCCAAAGCCGGGAGCGAAATCTTTTGACTCATCGGCTACGGGATTGAGCGCTGCGAAATCGCTTGTGCCTGTCGGAGCCCACTCTACTTTCACATCGGCGGGGGCGCTTAACGTGTAATAAGCGTATGATTGACGGGCATATTTGGTAACGGCAGCATAAAGCTCCATTGTCGCATCTTTAGCCGACGCAAAGCGGTCAGTCACGTTGCCGTAAGCGTCGGTGAAGGTCATGTAAGTGACAGTCGGGATGAGCTTATTGTAAGTCTCGGTGTCGTAAGTGAGAGTGCCTGTGGCAACACCGGGCAACTCGTTGTCGATAAGGATATTGTCGGTCGAGAAAGTGAGCTTGTAGACGCCCTTCTGCTCCCAGTCGATTTTGTCAGGATAGTTTTCGCGCTTTGAGCTTATGGTCTTGCCATTGACAGACACTGATGTCTTGTTGGTAAAACCGATGGCCTTATTGTTGGGATATTTGTCTTTGTACCAAGAGTCAATCGGCAGAGCTTCGCCGTGACGACCAGCGAACGAGAAGTTGATGCTTGTGCCGTTTGAAACTGTCACGAGCGCCGGAGTGCAGTTGCCGATAACTGCAGGGGTAGCGGGACGGGTAAACATAGGATTGTTTGTATCGAAGACTTTGCCCTTTGAAGAGAAGAAGAAGTCAGGTTCGAACACGGGATTGTAGCCAAGCTGAACCACGCCTTCGCCTTTCACATAAGTGACGGGCATACATTGGATGCCTGAGTCATGGCCTGCGATGACAGAGCCTGCAGGGAGGACGATAAATGAGATCTTGCCTTCGTAATCGGCAGGCTGCCAGAAGCCGACTTTGCCGGCATCGATCGGGCCTGTTTCGCCGATACCGGCGAGGGCTCTCATCGTATTGTCATAAGCGATGTAATACTTGATGAACGTGTAAGGCACCTCGCTTTCGGGGATGCCCTCTTCGCGCCAAGCGTCCATGTCTTTGACCTTTGCGGGGGTGTCGATGATATCATAGTTAGCCATGTTCCAGCCGTTGGCGGTCGCGCCTACCTCTTTTTTAGAGAAGTCGATAGGGCAGATCGCGAAGAGCATGCCATCAGTCAACGACGGAGCTACGTGAAGACGAGTGAACTCGAGGTCAGGATCGTTTTCGGTAAGGTTAGTGGCGATGTAGTACATCTGATCATAGTAGAGATCAGAGCCGGCCCAAAAAGCTACCTCGCCGCCAAAGGTGATCACATCTTCTGCCACTGAAATGGTGTAGTCTTCGTCATAGTCAGTTTTGAGCTCTTCGCCTGAAGGTGAAATCTGCTTGATGTTGATATTGTTGGTGCCTTCTGTTGTGTCAAATGAGATAGTAAAGCCGGCCTCAACTTTCTGATCCTTTTGCACGAGGAAGATAGAACCTAAAGATTTTCTAGTCATGCCATAAGCAAAGAAAGTGTAGGTGCCTTCGGGCAAAGTGAACGGGTCAGCCTCGCCATCCCAGACTTCACCACCGTAGATTTCGGGAGCACCGTCGACCATGCGCACTGCGCCGATAAACAAAAACTCATCTCTGTTGCTCTGAACTACGGTAGGAGTGACCGTAACGTCAGTGTCAGACGCTTTAGCGGGAGCGCTCAGATAAGTCTTCTGCTGATTAAACAATAGCTCGCGGCTGGAGGTCATGCGGGCAGCATCATTGGTGTTGTCACCGGTGCTGCGCACAGCAGCTGAAACATCAGCCACCGAGGCCGACACCGTCACGATCGCTGCCAAGCCTGAAAGTAGAAATTTGTTCATAAGATAAGTATTTAGAAAATTGGGAATAGACTTTAATTTTAGTGCAAAAGTAAGATAAATATTTTAGGATATAGGCCATACATACTAAAATTTTAACACTATTGCCACATTGAGAGTCCAATATCGCCTATTCCCAACGGTCACTTCGACGCTTTGAAATTAAAAATCGGTCGAATGATTGAGTCGATGATCACAGTATCGCCTATATTGTCAATGATGTCTTTGGCTGGTTTATAAGCCATTGGCGACTCATCGAGGGTGAAATCGTTGACTGACTCAGAATAGATGCCCTGATATGATCATTGTAAGCGTGGAAATCTATGTCGCCAATCCGGCCGAGCTTGATTATGAGCATGCCACAGCCTATGTCGACGCCGACTATGTTGGGTATCACCTTGTCACCGAGGTCACCGAAGTGTGCAACGATTGTACATATTTAAAAATAAATTTGCATAATTCAAATTATTATTATAATTTTGCATTATAATTAATCAAACACACAATTACTCATTATGGAAAACCGTTTTAAATTGGCCGATTCTTATATCGGAAACCTCAGCCCCAATGCTGATCTCTACAACAACATCTGGTCTGAAAACACCACCTGCCTCCTCCACGCCCCGCGCGAACTCGACAAGAGCGCCCTCGCCGTCGACATCGCCCTGTCGATCACCGCGCGCAACACTCCCGTCTTCTATCTCACCGCCAACCGCCTTAACAAAAGCCTGCTCGACAAGATGAAAGGCAACCGCCTCTTGTATGTCCACCAGTCAGAATTTGCCGCGCCCGACGACCCAACCGACTTCGCCGACATCGTTTTCCAAGACCTCGAAGACGCCATCGCCCAGACCGGAGCGAAGGTTTTTATCGTCGACTCACTGAGCCGTATCGCTGCCCTGTCATTCGGCCGCAACGCCTCGCCGGCCTATCTGATGAAGCGCCTCGTCGCCTTGCAGGTGCGCCACAAAATCTCTATCCTCGTCATCTTCCACGACACGACAAAAGCCGCCACCCGCGCCCTCATCAACCTTGCCGACAGCGAGTTGATGATGACCTCCCCTGATGACGAACCCAAGCCGGAAACTAAAGCAACCAAAGAAGAAAAATCAGTCAAGGAAGAAAAGCCCGCTCCGGTCCCCAAGAAAGATGCTCGTCCTCTCACAAAAAGCGAACTCAATTGGTACCGCCATCCTGACAGCTACTCTCCCTTCTGGGACGGCCCTGACACCCTCCCAAGATAATACAAGATAATAGATGTTCTCTCTTTCGGTCTCTCATCCCGTCGAATGTACGGTCGAATGTACGGTCGTTGCTTGCAACGACCCCTACCACCCACGCGACTGATCATCAGCGGAGTCAGCGTCCATCGACTCCTTGATGTCAGGATTGACTCCACGCGCTAAGTCGATGAAGAGCTTGACGCGGGCGAGTATCTCGCGACTTCGGTTTCTAATCCACGACCTTCGCCCACCGGGAGTGACAGCGTTGTATGCGATCGCATTGACGCCGAGATGCTTGGCCTGATACAAGGCGCGCTCGTTGTGGTATTGTTGAGAGATGATGATGATTGAGTCCTGACGGTAGACGTCGCGCATCTTAGAGATAGAGTTGAGAGTGCGGGTGCCATCATAGTCGAGTACGATCCGGGCTGAGTCAACACCTTGGCAGATAAGCGAATCTCGCATTGCGACGGGCTCATCGTAGCCGTGCTCGGAGTTGCGGTAATCACCGCCGCTGACCACAAGCCAGTCAACCTTTCCCGCTTTATAAAGGTCGGCTCCGGCCTTGATGCGATAGTCATAATAATAATTGTGACGGCCTGTCCAGGCAGATACGGGCGATGTGCCGAGTATCAGGCCAACCTTGCGATGAGGCACACTGTCGACATTGCTGTACAACAATCCCTTGGCTGCATTATTGACCTTGCGGTCACAACACACCACAACCACCACGACCGCGCAAATCAATATCGCAACAACCACCCCCATCCATTTTAAGGGCTTAATGATCCTCTTTAAAGGCTTATTGATCTTCATCTGTGATATGACAGTGTTAAATTATTACAGTAATATGGTTCAGTATTTTTTGATTGCAAAGTTATTGAGTAAAACTATTTGCTATTAATAAACTGAACCGCGGCTCCTAATCTGGAGCCGCGGTCAATCATAAAAAGAGTATTCCTTTTGGCTTTATGTATGGGTCAGCGGATTATTTTGTGGGTGGTGTTGCCTATTCTGATGATATAGAAGCCGGGGGATACGCTGATCTCTTGGTGATCGGCCGCGCCTTTGCTTGTATAGACGCTAACGCCTGTAAGGTCAAAGATTTCGACGGGCTGGTGGGCGGGATTTTCGATGATGATTGCGCCACCCTCGACGCTCACGGCTGATGAAGCTGATGAGGCAACCTCGCTGATGCCGGTTGTGTCATATTTGACGAAGTGGGGAGCGGTGAAGTCGCTGCTGATATAGTACTCTTCGTCACGGCTGATGCCGACGGCGCGAACTGTAAAATAGTAGTTATAACCGTCGGTAAGGTCAATGCCTGAAACTTCGGCAGAATTGTCGATTGTGATATAGTTGACAACGGGCGCTGACACGGTCTCTCCGGCTTTGACGTGCTGCACGATCTTGAGATCGGATACCCATACCTGACCCCAGTCGGCGGTCTCGATATAGATCACAGAGTTTTCGCCGCCTCCGGTGAGGGTGAATGTGCGGGTCTCATACTCCTCGAAGGGCATATTCTCGAGCATAACATAGCTCTCGGGGTAGACGGGGTAAACGCCGTTTTTCATTGTGAACAGTGACACAGAAGCCGAGGCGCCGCGTGTGCCGCGCACTGTCATTGTCACTTCGATCTCGCCACCGCCGGCCGAAAGGTTGAGAGCGGGTGACTCCATCGATGCAAAGTAAGTGGTGAAGATGGGGGCTTTGGCGCCGTCCATGCCGATAGCGCCCTCTTCAAACATCGGCACATTGATGATCCAGCCCGGCAGCATATCGAAGCTGACCGAATATTCTTCTGATGTGGTTTCGGCTGTGATGAAGCTGAAATCGGTGTCGACGATGGCGAAGTCGCAGTCATTCTCGGCCTCGACCTGGCGATAGACATAGAAGTCATAGCAGATCGCTCCGTCGATGGCCTCCCATGAGGCTTTGAAGCCTTGGTCTGTCACGTCGGTGGCATCAAATGTATCAGGGGTGAGCAGAGCCTCGACCAAAAGAGGGTAGGAGGCTTCTGACTTATTGCCTTTGGCGTCAACAGCTGTCACATTGAAGCAGAAGAGATCGTCGATTTGGGGCAGATCGGTCACGTCGCAGTACACATCGCCGGCCTCAATGTCTTCGATGACGGGGGTTAGGGTAGACAGTGAGTTGTCGACGCTATAGACGCTGACAAGATAATGGTCAGCCTGGCTGACGGGTTGCCAGATGGCGCGGAAGCCTGTGCCGGTATAATTGCAGAAGCTCAGGCCGCTGGGAGTGTCGACATATGAGACAAACTTTTCAATCTTGATGTCATCGATGAGCCAGTCGGCGGTCGCGCCGAAAGTGAAGTCAGCGCCGCTGTAGGCCTGAGGCACTTCGATGCGATAGTCCTGCCACTCAGCGGTGAGGGCAGGGAGGTCATCGAGGAAGTTATAACCGATCTGGACTGACGGCACACCGGCCTCGGCCTTGGCGCCGAGACGGGCGCGGAAGGTAATGATAACTTTTTTGTTAATTGCATCATTGAGGTCGATTGACGGCGTCCACATCACGGCGTCCTGCTTGATAAACGCTGCGCCGCCGGCCTCATAGACGCCATTGCCGCCCCATCCATAGACACCGACTTTGCTTTCGTCGAAGCTGCCGTACCAGTCGGTGGCAAGTGGCTCAGAGGCGGGCTCAGACTCGCTGCCGGCAGTGAATTTAGAAAAGTCTTCCTCAAGGGCTACAACCGGCCTGCTCTCAGGGGCAGCGGCTGCGCGGAGAGGAGCAACAGCATTGCGTTTCGAAAATTTTTGCCCGGTCACGGCTGCTGACACGTTGAGCGAAAGCGCAGCTGCGGCGAGGAGAATAGTGTAAAGTTTCTTCATAAAGATCGTAATTGAGTATAAAAGTATTTTGACACAAAAATACAAAAATATTCTCATTATGAAAGCTTCTTGCGATAAAAACGCGACATTTTGTGCAAAAATAAATCCCGGCCTGAGCGACCGGGATAATCATTGCCACGAGTGGCTATGTAATTCTAAAGCTTATTCGTTATCTGATTTTGTGACGGCGTTGCGCGTGCCGATATACTCCATAATGGAGTTGACCGACGAGGCTGTCAGAGCGATGCCTGTGATCAGCACGACGGTTGAATTAATATCGCGCAGCGAGGTGCAGAGGATGATGATGCCTGCAGCGACCATCAGAATGGGGATGATATAGAAGTAGAATGGGAATTTTACTGACTTGCTCCACGATGATAGGTCGACGATGTGGTAAATGCCGAAGATTGTCAGCAAGGCTGCGAAGACGTAGACAAAAAATCCGGCAAAGGCCGACGGGAAGATACACATCAGCAGGCCGAGGATGATGCCGCCGACGGAGACAAAGGCGATGCCACCCGGGAGGCGCTGCTTGCTGCCAAGGCTGGTGCAAAGCACATAGAGGGAGGGCAATACAAACATAAGGCCGACGGCAATCGACACCCAGTTGAGCAGATCGATGCGGCCATGAAGAAAGATGAGCAATATTCCGACCAGACCTACGATGATGGCCTGAAAGAGGTTTGAGTTTCTTGATAGCATGACGAATTAAAATGTGTTATGTTATAAATTATTTAGTTAATATATAAACCTCGAGAGCTCACATATTGTTTGGTCATATCAATTTTTTAGGCTTGGTGGCCACAAAATCTTTCAGGTAGACGGGCACGCTATAAGCAAGGTTGACAAAGTCGCGCTCAGCGTAAGCTTTTTCGGCCAATGCAATCATATCGACGGCCAGAGGATCGACGCCTTCGACGATTTTTACGTTGGGGGCCTTGACCACGTCGGCAGCCTTGGCACTGCCGTTGCCGAAGAGCAGCAGGGGACGCCCGGTGGCGATGAGGTCTGCATAGCTGTCGTTGTCGAGGATCAGCGGCTGAGGGCTCATAAGCTCGTCTAATGCAAAGTCATAAGCCGCGGTATAGACCTCCATGCGGCGGGCGTCGATCATCGGCACGAAAATCGTGTCAGGGTCAATGTCGAGAGTCGAAAACATCACTCTGGTCGCCATCAGCTTAAGAGTGGAGATGGCAATGAGGGGGATGTCGAGTGCGTAGGCCAGGCCTTTGGCCTCGCTGAGACCGATGCGCAGGCCGGTGTAGCTGCCGGGACCGATGCTGACGGCCACTGCGTCGAGCTTCAGCTCCTTTTCGGCAAGGAAGTCGAGACAGCCTTTGACATAGCCGCTGAGCAGAGCCGCGTGGTTGCGCCCCTCAAAATCTTCATAATGAGTCAGAATCATCCCTTCGGCCGTGAGAGCGGCCGAGCACACTGTAGTCGATGTTTCGATATTTAGAATTACTGCCATTACAATTGGATTGATTATGGCGCAAAGTTACAATAAAAATCCTAACATTATTATATGAAAAACCGATGAGTTTTTTTAACTTTGCGAAATCAGAAACAAGATACAACCAATATTATCAATATGCTCTTATCAATGACTGGCTTCGGCAAAGCCGTGGCCGTGACAAAAAATAAAAAAATAACCGTTGAAATCAAGTCGCTTAACTCCAAGCAGCTCGATCTCAATGCGAGAATACCGTCAATTTATCGCGATAAGGAACTTGAACTGCGCAACATCGTCAGCCGTCCGCTCGAGCGTGGCAAGGTCGACATGACTGCGACGGTTGAGAATCTTGGCGGAGAGACAAGCACAACTCTCAATGTGACGGCCTTGCAGGCATACAAAAAGCAAATCGAAGAGGCCTCGGCAGCCCTCGGCATACCGGTGCCGGCTGACTGGTACAGTGTGTTGCTGCGATTTCCTGACGTCATGCACACCGACACTCAGGCTGAAATCGAGACCGAAGAGATCGAGGCTCTGTTTGCCGCCACCGCTGAGGCTGTCAAAGCTTTGATGGATTACCGACGCACTGAGGGGCGTAAGCTGGAAGAGTTTTTCACAGAGCGCATCAGGCGCATATCTGCTCTTCTGGCCGAAATCGAACCATACGAGACAGAGCGCGTAGATAAAATCAGGATCAGGATTGAAGAGGGCATAAAGAAAATCCCCGGCATTGAGATTGACAAGGGCCGTCTGGAGCAAGAGATGATATTCTATATCGAGAAACTCGACGTCAACGAAGAAAAGCAGCGTCTCACCCAGCATCTCGCTTACTTTATCGAGACCTTGCAGTCGCCCACGCCGGGTCAAGGCAAGAAACTCGGGTTTATCTCGCAAGAGATGGGGCGCGAAATCAACACCCTCGGCTCTAAGAGCAATCACGCCGATATGCAGCGCATCGTAGTGAAGATGAAAGATGAGCTTGAGCAGATCAAGGAGCAAGTGCTTAACGTAATGTAAACACAACCAAGGCAATGGATAATCAGAAATCACCGCGCAAGAGCGGCAAAATCATAGTTGTTTCAGCTCCGTCGGGCTGCGGTAAGTCGACGATCATCAACTCGATACTCGACAGCGGAACGCCTCAGCTGCGTTTTTCGGTGTCGGCCACTAATCGCGGTCCGCGCAAGGGCGAAGTCGACGGAGTGCATTATCATTTTATGACCACCGAAGAGTTTCGCGACGCCATCGCCGCCGACAAGTTTGTAGAGTGGGAGGAGGTATATCCGGGCCGTTACTATGGCACACTCAAAAGCGAAATCGACCGTATCATCGACCGCGGGGGCGACGTGATCCTCGACATTGACGTCAAGGGTGGCGTAAATGTCAAAAAACTTTATGGCGACCGCGCCAAGACTATATTCATCCTGCCCCCGAGCATTGATGAGCTGCGCCGCAGGCTCGAAGGACGCGGCACTGACGCGCCCGAAATCATCGAGGAGCGCGTGGGCAAGGCTGAATATGAGCTGTCATTTGCCGACAGCTTCGACAACCGCGTGGTCAACGATCACCTCGACGTGGCCATCGACCAGACTCGCTCACTGATAGAAGACTTCATCAATAATTAACGCTTTAACACTTACCAATCATGGCAGACGTGCAAAAACAGATTGTCGGCATACTCGGCGGATCGTTCAACCCCGTCCACATGGGCCACATGATGCTCGCTCAATATCTGACACAATGGAAATATGTCGATAAGGTGTGGCTTACCCTCTCGCCGCTTAACCCGCTCAAAGAAGCCGCCGGGCTGATACCCGACATGAAGCGCCTCGCCATGATCACCCTCGCCACCAAGGGAGCGATCGACATAGAGACCTGCGACATCGAGCTGTCGATGCCCCGCCCCTCTTACACGATCGACACCCTCGACCTGCTGAGCAAACGCCACAAGAACAAGCGATTCAAGCTGGTCATCGGCAGCGACAACTGGCGCATCTTCGACAAATGGCGCGACCACGAGCGCATCCTCGACGAGTATGGCGTGCTTGTCTATCCACGCCCCGGTTATCCGATTGATTCAGTTTATGTCGACGGCATGGAGGTCATCGACGCGCCGACCGTCAACCTGTCGAGCACCTTTGTGCGCGATGCCATTATCCGAGGCAAGGACGTGAGTTATTTTCTGCCTTCAGGCGTTTATAAGTATATACGCGACAACCGCCTGTATATGCCACAGACCCAAAAGAAATAAACTATGACCGAAAATTCAAAATTATCGCCCAACTCATTGGCGTTTATAGCCTTAAGCAACGAATACTGCGAAGCGATCGAGACAGCGATCGAAACCGAGCGCGAAGACTTTGTCAATCACATGACCCGTCTGCTCCCCCGCATCTATATCTCGGCCAGCGACCTGGCCAACACTTTGCCCGACGATGAGATCGGCTATATCGACGACTCGCTCGACGAAGACAGCTACGACGCCGCCCGCCAGGCCATCGCCACGCTGCTCGGCGAGGATGACAGCTATCTCGAAGTGTTTGAAGAGGATATGAAATATTCCGACACGCCAATCGCAGCCAGCGTTGCCGAAGGGTTGTGCGATATATTTCAAGTGCTCTACAACTTTCTTGAAACAGTCAAGGACACCACCGAAGACAACATCACCGCCGCCCTTACCCTTGTCAGCGAAGACTTCGGGCAATACTGGAGCCGCCCACTCTGCAACGTGCTCCGCGCCCTCAACCAGATAAAATACAAACAAGACTAACCCCCTCCCGCCATGTCAAACCCCGAATCACTCCTTCACATCGACGACCTGATGACGTTTATGGACGCGTCGCCGGTCAACTTTTTTGCCGTTGAAACCATTCGCCGCCGTCTCGAAGGCGCCGACTTTGTCTGTCTCGACCAGGCAGAGCCTTGGACCATTGAACCGGGCGGACGCTACTACGTGGTCAAAAACGGTTCGGCCATCTTTGCGTTTGTCGCCGGAAGCGGTGCGCCGTCGGCAGGCTTCAAGATCATTTCGGCCCATAGTGATTCGCCCGGGTTCCGCATCAAGCCCCACGCTGAGATTGCCGCAGCTGGCGGAGTGCTTAAACTTAACACCGAGGTCTATGGCGGCCCGATACTCTACACCTGGTTTGACCGTCCGCTATCGATAGCCGGACGCGTCATCCTGCGCAGCTCCGACCCTCTCCACCCCGACCATCAGCTGATCAATTTTGATCGCCCGCTGCTCACCATCCCCCATCTGGCCATCCACTTTAATCGCGCCGTCAACGAAGGCAATCCCCTGTCTAAGCAAAAAGATATGCTGCCGGTGCTCGCAATGATCAACGACGCAGCCGAGCGCGACAACTATCTGCTTAATATGGTTGCCGATCAGCTCGGCGTCGACCGCAGCGACATACTCGACTTTGACCTCTCGCTCTACGACACCACTCCGGCATGTCTTGTAGGCGCCAACGATGAATTTCTGACTTCCGGGCGCCTCGATGACCTCAGCATGGCCTACAGCGCAATGACGGCCCTCCTCGAGTCTGACGACACGACGATGACCCGAGTGATGGCAATATTCGACAACGAAGAGACCGGCTCAGGCACCAAGCAGGGAGCTGCTTCGCCCGAACTCGACTATCTGCTGCGCCGCGTCTGCGGTGCCCTCGGAGGCAGCGAGGAAGACTACCTCCGGGCCGTGGCAAAATCGTTTATGGTCTCGGCCGACAATGCCCATGCCGTCCACCCCAACTATCCCGAGAAACAGGATCCGACCAACCATCCTCGCCTCGGCGGTGGACCGGTGATAAAGATCAACGCCAACTGTAAATATATGACCGATGCTGACTCAGCGGCTGTGTTCCGCGTCATCTGCGAGCAGGCCGGGGTGCCCTATCAGTACTTCGTCAACCATAGCGATGTGGCCGGAGGCTCTACGCTCGGCAACATCCTGACCTCGCAAATACCCTTGCGCGGCGTCGATATGGGCGCAGCTCTGTGGGCCATGCACTCAGTGCGCGAGACAGCCTCAGCGATCGACCACGAGTACATCATCGCCTCATTCAAAGAATTTTTTAACTGTTAGCCCACTGATTTCTGAATTTGCAGATCCCTTAAAATATTAGCGGCAAAACAATTAGAAATGCCGTCATTCGTGGCGTCAAAAAATTAAGTGAAAAAATTTGCACAACTCAGAAAAACTGACTAACTTTGCATCGCTTTTGAGGGAAACACCATCTCTTAGGGCAAAAAGGGAGATTCGCTAGCTCAGCTGGTAGAGCACAACACTTTTAATGTTGGGGTC
>CAYRFB010000048.1:0-14560 GCA_964423485.1 uncultured Bacteroides sp. | reverse complement strand
CATCATCGACTCGCTCCAGAAAATGCAGATCGGCGAAATCGTCAGAAATCTCGACCTCGAAGGTCAGACCAAAAAGACCGGCACACCGACTATGGGCGGCATAATCATCATACTGTCGATCCTCGTGCCCTGTCTGTTGGTCGGCAATCTGTCAAACGTCTATATGCTGCTGATGCTTGTCGCAACGGTATGGCTCGGCACTATCGGATTTCTTGATGACTACCGCAAGATAAAATTCAAGAACAAAGATGGCCTTAAAGGCAAATACAAGATCATCGGCCAAGTGGGCATCGCCGTAATCGTGGCCGGCACAATGTTTTTCAGCCCTAACATTGCCATCATCCAGAACACCGAGGTGATCAATTCTGACACTCACGAAGTAGAGCAGGTGATCTATGAGAGCCCCTCGACCAAATCACCCCAGACAACCATTCCTTTTGTCAAAAACAATAACCTGAACTACAGCTGGTTCACTCAGTGGATGGGCGACAAGGCCGAGACCGGCGGCTGGATAATATTCTTTCTTGTCGTCATCTTTATCGTATCGGCCACCAGCAACGGCGCCAACCTCAACGACGGTCTCGACGGCATGACCGCCGGACTCTCGGCTGTAATCGGCGTGGCTCTGGCCATCATGGCCTATCTCGGCGGCAACATCATCTACTCGTCATATCTCAACATAATGTATATTCCCGAGAGTGAGGAACTTGTAGTGTTTATGGCCGCATTTATCGGCGCCCTGGTCGGCTTCCTCTGGTATAATGCCTACCCCGCTCAGGTCTTTATGGGCGACACCGGCAGCCTGACCATCGGCGGCATCATCGCTATCTTTGCTATCCTGATCCACAAAGAATTGCTGCTTCCGATACTCTGCGCGCTTTTCTATATCGAAGACCTGTCGGTCATCTTGCAGGTGGCTTACTACAAGCGCACCGGCGGCAAACGCATCTTCAAGATGTCGCCTCTCCACCACCACTTCCAAAAGCCCGGCAACGCCGGCATACAGGCCCTCATCCAGCGCCCGATCCAGGCCATACCTGAAGCCAAGATTGTGACCCGCTTTTGGATCATCGGCATCATTCTCGCCGTAATCACTTTTGTAACTCTCAAAATCAGATAAAAAAACAATGAGCAATAATATATCTAAGCGACGCATCGTCATACTCGGCGCTGGCGAGAGCGGCACCGGGGCCGCAATTTTGGCCAAAGACAAAGGTTTTGACGTATTTGTCAGCGACTATGGCAAAATTGCTCCGAAATACAAGGAAATGTTAGACTCCGAAGGCATCGTCTGGGAGGAAGGCACCCACAGCGTAGAGCGCATACTCGCTGCAGATGAAGTCGTGAAAAGCCCCGGCATCGCCGACACCACCCCGATCATGCAGAAAGTGCTGTCAAAAAATATTCCCGTCATCAGCGAGATTGAATTTGCCGGCCGTTACACCGACTCAAAGATGATTTGCATCACAGGCAGCAACGGCAAAACCACCACCACCCTTCTCACTTATCACATCCTGCTCCGCGCCGGTCTCGACGTCGGGCTTGCTGGCAATGTCGGCAACAGCCTTGCCCTTCAGGTCGCCCGCCATCCCCACGAGATTTATGTCATTGAGCTAAGCTCTTTTCAGCTCGACAATATGTTTGATTTCAAGGCCAACATCGCCGTGATACTCAACATCACCCCCGACCATCTCGACCGCTATGACTACAAGATGGAGAACTATGTCAAGGCAAAGTTCCGCATACTGCAGAATATGACGCCCGCCGACTCGTTTATCTACTGGAAAGAGGATCCGGTAGTGAGCGCCCAGCTTAAGAAGATCACCACCGAGGCCGCGCTCTACCCCTTCACGGCCAACGACGAGGAGTCATGTGCCGCATATATCGACGCCGAAAACAATATGATCATCAACACTCCCGCATCGTCGCTGTCGATGCCTCGCGCTGATCTCGCTCTCAACGGCATCCACAACCTCTACAACTCTATGGCCGCAGGCATATCGGCCTGTCTGCTCAATATCCGCAAAGATGATATCCGCGCCGCCCTCAGCGACTTCACGGGCGTCGAGCACCGTCTCGAGCCGGCCGGGACTGTCGACGGCGTTGAGTGGATCAACGACTCAAAGGCAACTAATGTCAACTCATGCTGGTATGCTCTCGACTCTATGACCAAACCGACCGTCCTCATCCTCGGCGGCAAAGACAAAGGCAACGACTACAGTGAGATCCTGCCCTTGGTCGAGAAGAAAGTCAAGGCCATCGTGGCCATGGGTCTGCACAATGAGAAGATCGTCGACTTCTTCAAAGACTCAGTGCCCGCGATCCGCGACACAAACACTCTCGCTGACGCTGTAGCGGCCTGCCGCGAGCTCGCACAGCCGGGCGACGCAGTGCTGTTGTCGCCTTGCTGCGCAAGCTTTGACCTTTTCTCAAGCTATGAAGATCGCGGCCGACAGTTTAAAGACGCAGTCAAAAAACTTTTATCAGACAACAATTAATTTAACCCTTTTACCACACATTCTCTCACCTGCTATGGAACCTGCATTCAACATCGACGAAGTCACCACTGACGGAGCTGCAACCGCCACCGTGACTTCTGCAGCCGAAGACCTCAACAAGATCAAGCCCAAGACGCGCACCGACCAGCACATCTGGGGCATCTACATCTCTCTGCTCATCATCTCAGTGATCGAACTTTTCAGCGCCTCGAGCCAAGAAGTTCAGGTCAACGACATCTATGGCCCGATCATCCGCCACGCGCGTTTTCTGGCCATCGGCCTGGTACTGATGTTAGTGATTCAGAAATTCCACTTCAAATATATCTACCGACTCACTCCCCTGTATGTCTTCGGCAGTATCATGGCGATGTTCTTGGTGCTGGCCATGGGTGTCAGGGTCAATGGCGCCCAGCGCGCACTCCAGTTTGGATCGATCATGATCTTGCCCGCCGAATTTCTCAAACTTGCAGCCGCATTAGGCATTGCCTACATACTCAGCCGCACACAGATGCCCGGCAAGCGAGATGTCACCACCGAAGGCGTGGTCTGGAGCGCGGGCCTGACCCTGCTTTGCGCCGGACTGCTTTTCTCCCACGGCCTGACCAACACTCTGCTGATCTTTGCCATCAGCATGTCGATGATGCTCATCGGCGGTGTCGGCATGAAGAAATTTCTCATCGTCTGTGCGGTCTATGCGTGCATAGGTTCACTGGCAATGGGCTACAAGCTTATGCAGAATAAAGATGCGGCTCCCACCCCCGAAGCCATCGAAATCGCCGACCTCAACAAAGAGGAAGTCGGCGCCTCGACGGGCAACCGCTCGTCGACTTGGGTAGCCCGCATCAAGCGTCATTTCCGTCTCAACAAGGCCGGCGATGACATCGACGACACCAACAAGCAAGAGCAGCTCAGCTACATAGCTCAGGCTCATGGCGGCCTGACCGGCGTCGGGCCCGGCAATTCGCGCGAAAACGCCCGCCTGCCGCTTGCATTCTCTGACTACATCTATGCCATCGTGATCGAGGAGCTCGGACTGATAGCCGGCATCTTCGTGCTGCTCTGCTATCTGTGGCTGCTCGCCCGAGCGGGACGAGTCGCCACTCAGTGCAAGTCGACCTTCCCCTGCCTGCTGGTGATCGGCTGCGCTATATATATTGTATATCAGGCGCTCTTCCATATGGCTATCGTGACGGGCGTGTTCCCGGTTTCAGGTCAGCCCCTGCCTCTGATTTCAAAGGGAGGAACATCGGTGATAGTCACATCATTGGCCCTCGGCATCATGCTCTCTACCAGCCGCCACGCCGCATTTAAAAACGACAAAGACGCTATCCGCGAAGAGCTCAACACCCTTCCGGCAAGCATCCATAGCGACAACCCTTCGCAATTGTAAAAAAAATATGAAAAAGTCATCAGACAAAAATCCGCAACTGCAACGCGTTCTCATCAGCGGTGGAGGCACCGGAGGACATATCTTCCCTGCCATCTCTATCGCCAATGCCATCCGCCGACGCTTCCCCGACGTTGAAATCCTCTTTGTCGGCGCAGACAACCGTATGGAGATGGAGCGTGTGCCGTCTGCGGGATATAAGATCGAAGGCCTGACCATCAGCGGCTTTGACCGAAAAAATATATTCAAGAACATTGCCGTGCTCATAAAGCTCCAACGGGCTATCCGCAAGGCGCGCTCGATCGTGCGCACGTTCAAGCCTCAGATCGCTATCGGCGTCGGCGGCTATGCCTCGGGCCCAACCCTCAAAGCAGCCCAGAAATTGGGTGTGCCGACCCTCATCCAAGAGCAGAATTCTTATGCCGGCGTGACCAATAAGCTGCTCGCCAAGAAGGCAAAGCGTATCTGCGTGGCCTATGAGGGCATGGAGCGTTTCTTCCCCGCCGAGACTATCGCGATGACCGGCAACCCCATCCGCAAAAACCTGCTCGAGCTCAAGCTTTCGCAAGCCGACGCCAAGAAGCAGCTTGGCTTCAAGGCCGACCGCCCTTTGGTGCTCGTAGTCGGCGGCAGCCTCGGTGCGCGCACCATCAACAGCACCATCGCTGACAATCTCGACCGGCTGACCGAGGGAGGCGCACAGCTCTTGTGGCAGACAGGCAAGAACTTCAGCAATACTGACGCCCTGTCACGCGCTGAGGCGGCCGACGGTGTCATCGCCAAGCCGTTTATCTCTGAGATGGATGTGGCCTATCGCGCTGCCGACCTCGTTGTCTCGCGAGCCGGAGCCGGCAGTATCAGCGAACTTCAGGCCCTCGGCAAACCGGTAATCCTCGTGCCCTCACCCAACGTAGCCGAAGACCATCAACGCAAGAACGCCCTTGCCTTGGTCGCTCACGACGCTGCCGTGATGGTCGAAGACTCGGACTGCCTCGAGCGTCTGCCCGAAGTCATCAAGTCGCTTATCTCTGACTCTGACCGCCGCAAGACCCTGGCAAAAAACATCGCGGCAATGGCGCTTACCGACAGCGACGAAAAAATCGTTGACAACATTATTGAAATTATCTCTGACCAAAAATGAAAAAAATATATTTCGTCGGCGCAGGCGGCATCGGCATGGCTGCCCTCGAACGCTACTATCTCTCACAAGGCTATAAAGTTGCCGGCTATGACCGCACCCCTTCACCGCTGACCGACGCACTGATAGCCGAAGGCGTAGACATATCATTCGACGACTCGATGGATGCAATCCCCGAGGACTTCCGCGACCCGGCGACGACTGAGGTCGTTTACACTCCCGCCATACCCGCCGACAATGTGCCCCTGTCATTTTTCCGCGACAATGGTTTCAGGCTCCTTAAGCGGGCTGCCGTCTTAGGCAACATCACCCGCGAGTCAAAAGGACTATGCTTCTCGGGCACCCACGGCAAGACAACGACGTCGTCGATGGCGGCTCACGTCCTTCACTCAGGACCTGTAGGCTGCAACGCATTCTTAGGAGGCATCCTGCGCAATTACAACAGCAACCTGCTTCTGTCAAAGGACTCGCCATACTCGGTGATTGAGGCCGACGAGTATGACCGATCATTCCACCAGCTTTCGCCTTATATCGCAATTGTCACCGCCACTGACCCCGATCACCTCGACATCTATGGCACCGAAGAAGCATATCTCGAAAGCTTTGCCCACTTCACCGAGCTTATAAAGCCCGGCGGCAAATTGCTCGTCCACACCGGTCTTAAGCTCGTGGCCCGCCCCCCGCAAGGCGTGGAGACCTACACCTACTCAGTCTCTGACGGCGACTTCCACGCTGACAACATCCGCCACGGCAACGGCACGATCACCTTTGATTTCATCTATCCCGGCGGCAAGCTCAGCGACGTAGAGCTCGGTGTACCCGTCGAGATCAACATCGACAATGCCATAGCGGCTTTAGCCGCAGTCTGGCTCACAGGCGACTTTGACCCTGAGTCGGCCCGACGCGCCATGAAAACGTTTATGGGTCCCGAGCGCCGATTTGAGTTTCACCTCAAGGAAGACGGCCCGCACGGTCGCGCCATCATCGATGACTATGCCCATCACCCCGATGAGCTGCGCCAGAGCATCGCTTCGGTCAAAGCCCTCTATCCCGACCGCCATCTTACCGTGGCTTTCCAGCCGCACCTCTACAGCCGCACACGCGATTTCGCTCCCGAATTTGCCGACGCACTCTCAGCCGCCGACTCGGTGATCCTCATCGACATTTATCCCGCTCGCGAGCTCCCGATACCCGGCGTAAGCTCAAAAATCATTTTCGACAGGATAAAATGTGCCGATAAAACTATGATTTCTAAGGAAGACTTTGTAAAAACAGTAAAAAATCGTAACTTTGAAATCTTATTGACAGCAGGAGCCGGAGACTTAAACCTCTACCTCCCCGAGCTCTGCAGCAGTCTGAGTCAAAATTGATAAATGGAAAAAGACACCGTCATAAAGATCGCCCTGACCGCGTTGCTCTCGGTTTACCTTGTCTTTGCTCTCGCAATGACAGGCTCAGCCGAGCGCGCAGACCGCTATACCGGTCTGCAGATCAACGTCATCGATTCGATCGGCAGTGGATTCGTCTCTAAAGACGACATCGACAAAGAGTGCGACGGCCTTTTCTCCCTCATCGCCACAACTCCTCGCGGCAACATCAATCTGCAAGATCTCGAAACGCGCATCATCGATATGCCCGTGGTCGAAAACGCCAATGTCTCGACGCTCTGCGACGGCACGCTCAACATCGAGGTGTCGCCGATGGTGCCCGTAGCCCGCGTCTTTGACCCCTCGGGCAAGTCATATTACATCAATGCCTCAGGCAAGCGTGTCGCTGCCGACGCCCGCTATCACGTCGATGTCCCCGTGGTCATCGGCAACTTTGACTCGGGTCATATGCGCGCGGCCCAGCTGCTGCCGATGCTCTCAGTTATCGCGACCGACCCCACCCTCAACGCTCTCGTCTCAACGGTCACCCTCTCTAATCGCGGCGACATACTGATCATACCCGTCATCCGCGGCCAGGTCATCAACTTTGGCGACAACGACAATGTCAAAGACAAGTTTGCCCGGCTCAAATCATTCTACACCGAGGTTTTGCCGCGCCGCGGCTGGAACACTTACGACACCATCTCGGTCAAATGGGCCGGTCAGGTCGTAGCCTCTCACCGCGAAAAAAGTCTCGGCCAGCTCACACTCCACACCGAGGAGTCTGAGTTTGACTTCATCGACGACATCTCGACAATGACCCCCGACGCCGACGGCTTTGTCGACGATAACACCCCAGCTAACTCTCCCACAACCAATTAATCATCATAGCGAAAAACAATATTAATATTATCCAGCATGGACACAAGACATATAGTAGTTCTCGAAATTGGCAGCTCTAAAATCAAGGGCCTCGCAGCTGCCATTGGCGAACTCGGCGAAATCAACGTTCTCGCCGTCGAGGAGACGCCTCTCACTAACAGCGTGCGTTATGGCAAGATTCAGAATGTTCAGGAAGTGTCGACCCATGTCAATGATATAATCCGGAAGTTTGAAAACAATCCTAATATTGCCCCCCGCAAGGTCAAGGACATTTATTTAGCTCTCGGAGGCCGATCTCTCACAACAGTAACCGCCCAGGCTCAGGCAAAATTTCCCAACTCCATCGAGATCTCGCCTGAGACGGTCGAGCGCCTCAAGCGCGAGGCGTCGTTTGGGCTGGTAACCGACAAGCTCAATCTCGAAATGATCCCTCACGCCTTCTTTGTCGACAATTCTGAGGTGAAAAACGTTGTCGGCGTAGTCGGCAGCCACGTCAGAGCCGAGTTTTCGGCAGTTGTGATCTCTCCGTCGATCCGCGAAAACCTCGATCGCCTGAAGTTTGACGGCCGCACCCTCGATCGTCACTACGTGGTCCGCCCCACAGCGCTGGCCGATCTCGTCCTTTCGGCTTCAGAGAAGCAACTGGGCTGTGTCCTCGTTGACTTAGGCGCCGAAACCACCACAATCTGCATCTACAAGGGCGATATGCTCCAGACCATTGTCACCCTGCCGATCGGCTCCCGCAACATCACCCGCGACCTTATGGTCGGCCTGAGCATGACCGAAGACAGCGCCGAAATGGCAAAAATCAGAGTCGGCTCTGCCACGCCGGTTGAGACCTCGACATCGACCGATGCTGAAATCAACAACTACATCGTTGCCCGCGCCGGCGAAATTGTTGCCAACATTCTCCACCAGATCGAGGTCGCAGGCTTTAAGCCTCAGGCTCTGCGCGGCGGCATAATCCTCACCGGTGGCGGTGCATATCTCCGCAACATCGACAAGCTGATGGAGGCTCAGTCAAAAATGCCTGTCCGCCTCGCCGCCGTTGACAGTTCGCTCCAGTTCAAAGGCTCAGGCTATGATCGCAACTCCAATATCGACCTGCTCGCCATCGCAAAGTATGCCGCCGAGAAGTCAGACATCGAGTGTCTCACGCCCGCTCCTGAACCGGTCGAAGAACCGGCGCCCGAACCTAAGCCCGCCGACGTCTACGACGACCAGCCCGCCCGCTATGGAGGCCGTCGCCCCTATGTCGATGATGATAGCCTTCTCGAGGATGATGATGACGACATACAGACCGGCAAACGCCCCGGCAAGGGCAAACGCTGGAAGACGTCAGCCTATGACGAGCCCGCGCCTGACTATGACGATTACGAAGATGACGATGACCAACCCAAAACCACGCTCATCGGAAATCTCAAGAAAAGATTTGCCAACTTCTTCAGTGACCCCGGCGATCTGGATGGCGACATGGACGAGCCCACAAATTAACCGACAACTCCCTTACCAACTTCCATAATATACTACAATGAGCGAAGAATCAGACAACCAGTATCTCAACAAGTATACAGAGACAACCGACGCACCTGACCGCATAATGGTTCTTGGTGTGGGAGGCGGTGGTAACAACGCCATCAACCACATGTACACCGAGGCTAAGATCCACGGCGTTTCTTTCGTGGTCGTCAACACCGACGATATGGCTCTCAGGACATCACCTGTCCCTAAGAAACTGCTGATCGGCCCCAACACCACAAAAGGCCGCGGCGCAGGCAACAAGCCCGAAAAAGCCCGCGAAGCCGCCGAAGAGAGCGCCGCTGAAATCGCAGCCCTCTTCAGCCCTGACACCGATATGGTCTTCATCACAGCCGGCATGGGTGGCGGCACAGGCACAGGCGCGGCTCCCGTTGTGGCCCGCATCGCCCGCGAGCGCGGACTCCTCACCATCGGCATCGTCACCATACCGTTCCGCTTTGAAGGCGCCAAAAAGATCACCAAGGCTCTTGCCGGCCAGGACGAAATGAGCAAATATGTCGACGCCCTGCTCGTCATCAACAACGAGCGTCTCTCTGAGATATACCCCGACCTCCAGTTTGACTCTGCATTCGCCAAGGCAGACGATACCCTCTCTATCGCAGCCCAGAGCATCTCTGAGATTGTCACCAATCCCGGCAAGATCAACCTTGACATGAACGACGTCGACACCACCCTGCGCGACGGCAAGACAGCCCTCATCTCGATCGGCTACGGTGAGGGCGAAAACCGTGTGACCGAGGCCATCAACGACGCCCTGCACTCTCCCCTGCTCAACAACACCGACGTATTCTCGAGCAAGCGCCTGCTCTTCAACCTCTGCTACTCGCGCCAATCTAATGTACCATTCCTGGCGAGCGAAGTCGAGCAGCTCAACGATTTCGTCGACAAAGTAGATGAGAATGTCGACGTAATCTGGGGTATCACTTATGACGACACTCTCGGCGACAAGGTCAAGTTCACGATTCTCGCCGCCGGATTTGACATAACCATCCGCGAAGGCCGCGGCAGCTCTGACTCGATCCAGATCACCGGCGCTGACTCCAAACCGAGCAGCGAGGAAGCAATCAACATCGACCGCATCCGCGACTTCTATGGCGATGAGAAGGTCGATGAGATGCAGCGCAAGCGCGACGTGCTCAACTATATCATCCTCGAGCGCGACCAGCTCGACAACGATGAGGCGATCGCAGCCTTTGAGAACTCTCCGGCCTATCACCGCAAGAAAAAATCTAACTCACAGGCCGCCCGTCCCGCAGCCAAACCTGCGCGCAAACCAGAGACCAACATCGCTCCCGAGCCTAAGCCGGGCACTATAGAAATCGAATTTTCTGATGACGAATTTCTCCCATGAAACGCCTTGTGATATCAACCGGCGCCGGCATGAGCGCCGAAAGCGGCATCTCGACATTCCGTGATGCCGGCGGACTCTGGGAAAACTATCCCGTGATGGACGTTTGCAGCGCCGACGGCTTTGCACGCAATCCGGCTCTCGTCCATAAATTTTACAGCGAGCGACGCGCTCAGCTCGTCGACTGCAAGCCCAACGCCGGTCACCTCGCCCTCGTCGAGCTCGAAAAGCGCTTTGAGGTGCAGGTCATCACCCAGAACGTCGACGACCTCCATGAGCGCGCCGGCTCAAAATATGTGCTCCACCTCCACGGCGAGCTTATGAAAGTCCGCGCCCTCGATGACGACACCAAGGTCTACACGCTTAAGCCCGAGGCTTGCGTGACCACTCCCGACACTGTCATCGACGGTCACCATGTGCGTCCTCACATCGTCTTCTTTCAGGAGGCAGTGCCCAACTTCGAGCTTGCAACCCAAGTAGTGAGCCAAGCTGACATTTTTGTCATCATCGGCACCAGTCTCGTAGTCTATCCGGCTGCCTCGCTATTGCAATATGTGCGCCCCGGCATACCGGTCTACTACATAGATCCTAACCCGGCCCAGGTGCCTCCGGGCGTGATTGTCATCAAGGCCACAGCGTCAGAGGGCATACGCCGGTTGGCCGAAATGATTTGACCCAGCATAACCAAATTCATTCATAACATTCATCATGGCAGACATTAAGATAGCAGGCATAATGAGAGCCGGAGCGTTTTCGCCAAATCACATCGGCAACGACTCGGCGATCTTCAACATAGTCGCCGAGCAGCTGCGCAAACGCGGTTGCATAGTCAATGTCTACAGCGAAGACCAGTTCATCACCTCAGGCGTTAATGAGTCTGTCATCGTCAATATGTGTCGCGAGCCCCGCTCGATCGAACTCCTCGAGAAGCTCGAAGACAACGGCGCACTCGTCATCAACTCAGGCTATGGCATCGAAAACTGTGTGCGCGAACGCATGGCCCGCATCCTTATGGGCAGTAACATCCCCTACCCCGACAGCATCATCGTCAGCACCGACGAAGCCATCCGCGATGCCCTTGTCAAAGCTCACATATCACGTTGCTGGATCAAGCGCGGCGACTCTCACACGATGCACAACGAAGACGTCACTTACGTCCGCCACCCTGAGGAGGCTCAGGAGATACTTCAGGAGTATTTCCTCCGTGGCATCAAGCGGGCGGTCATCAACCGTCACCTCGACGGCGACCTCATAAAGTTTTACGGCATAGCCGGCACCTCATTCTTCTACTGGCTCTCTGAAAAGGACTCATCGACCAATCGCAAGACTCCAGGCAAAGTCCAGTCACCCGCCTTCGACGAAGAAAAGCTCAAGGCCTTGTGCACTGCTGCAGCCGAAATCCTCGACGTAAGCATCTATGGTGGCGATTGCGTCATCACTTCAGATGGCAAAATGCGCATAATCGATTTTGACGACTGGCCAAGCTTCGCCCCCTGCCGTCAGGAGGCCGCCACTCAAATCGCTAAATTCATAATGAGTGCGATCAAAGACAAAAACTCGACGCGCCGCTGACCCTTACCGCCTCGCTCTCTCCTCACTCTGTCTGATCCTATATATAATTAATGTGTACTGACAATGTCTGAAAACAACGATAATCTCAACATAAGGCCTGATGTCCTCAACTATGACGACATCCGCCGCATCGTCCCCAAGCTCGACGGTCACGAAAAATTTGTCAACTGGCTCCTCCATTTTCTCTCTGTCGACAAGGTCAACCGTGTCCACGCCAACTGCTGCGACACGCCGGGCCCTGAATTTACGCGCCGTCTGCTCTTCGACGAGTTCAAGATGACTCTGCGCGTCGACAACATCGAGGTGCTCGACAACCTGCCCGAAGGCGCGTTCATCACTGTCAGCAACCATCCTTTCGGTGCGCTCGACGGCATCGCCCTCATCTATCTCGTCGGCTCGCGCCGCCCGGAGTTCAAAGTGCTTGTTAATATGATTCTCAACCAGATAAGCGCTATGCGCCCCAACTTCATAGCTGTCGACCCGCTGGCTTCTGACGATCCGTCGAAACGCGCCGTGTCGGTCAACGGCATCCGTCAGGCCCTGCGTCAGCTGCGCGACGGCAATCCCGTCGGCTTCTTCCCCGCAGGAGCCATGAGTAAGTCGACCTTCCGTCACGGCATCCAGGACCGCGAGTGGCAGAAGTCTGTGCTTCAGATCATCCACCGCGCAAAGGTGCCCGTCATCCCCATCTTCTTTCACGGAGGCAACAGTTGGTGGTGTAACTTCCTCGGCCATGTCTGCTGGCCCGCGCGTTCACTGCGCCTCCCCGCCGAAGTGTTCCGCAAAAACGGCACCGAAATGCACATCAGCGTCGGCGAGCCCATATCAGTCGAGGAGCAGGCGTTCCACAACTCGTCGCCCGAAGAGCTCGGCAAATTCCTGCGTGAAAAAACTTACGAACTTTCTAAGCTTAAATAATAATGTCTGAAAAAAGCCAATCAAAGCATCAAAGCGCATATCTTCAGTCTCTCAAATCGCTCGACACCGAGGAGGGCATAGACCTCGTGTTCTACCGCCCGATCGGTTATGCCTGGGCATGCCTTGCCAAGCGCTTGGGTGTCACACCTAACGCCATCACCATTGCGTCGATTTTTATCGGCATTGCTGCCGGCGTCGCTTTCTATTACCCCGTGCTGTGGATCAACGTTGTCGGCATGCTGCTGCTCATCTGGGCAAACTCATTTGACAGCGCCGACGGTCAGCTCGCCCGCATGACCAAGCAATACTCTCGCTTGGGCCGCATCCTCGACGGTCTTAGCGGCGACTTCTGGTTTGCGGCCATCTACGTTGCCATCTGCCTGCGAGAGAACGTCACATCCGAGTTTTTCAGCGCTCATCACTGGGTGATCTGGACCGTGGCTGTCGTGGCCGGACTCTGTCACGCCAAGCAGGCTGCGATGGCCGACTACTACCGTCAGTTCCACCTCTACTTCCTAAAGGGCGAAGAGGGCAGCGAGCTCGAGTCGGCTTCAAAACTGAAGCAACGTCTTGCCGAACTGTCATGGAGCAAAAATTTCTGGCAGAAATTCACTCTCACCTTCTATACCAACTACACTGTCCAGCAGGAGGCTACCGCGCCGGCCATGCAGCGCCTCCGCGCCGCACTCGCCCGCCGCTTCCCCGACGGCCGCATCCCGCAGTCGTTCCGCGATGATTTCCGCAAGGCCTCCCTGCCGCTGATGAAGTTCACTAACATCCTGTCGTTCAACTGGCGCTGTATCGCACTCTTCGTTTCGCTCTTCCTCCAGATGCCATGGCTCTATTTTGCATTCGAACTCGTCGTGCTCAACGGTCTGCTCATCTATATGGTGATCCGCCACGAATCGATATGCCGCAAATTCATCCGAAAACTCGACAACGGCGACTATTGATGCCCAAACCATAATTCACATCAGTTAACACAACCACATCGTTTTTGGTCATATTTTCGCCATATTTAGCAATTAACGCCAAATATTTGCATTAGTTTGCATAATTTTACTATCTTTATACTATAATATTTTTTGCAGTCCAAAAAGTATATGTACTTTTACACGCAATTTTTGCTGCTGCGCTTCTATGTGTGTACATGGACAAGCAATTACTTAGAACATAAAATATTAAAAATAACATCACAATCAAGCATTAATCAACAATGAGTAAAAGTAATGTTAAGCCCGCTGAGGGCAAACTTGGTGTAATGGTTGTCGGCCTCGGTGCTGTTACAACTACCTTTATGACTGGTGTCCTCATGGCTCGCAAAGGTCTTGCCAAACCCGTTGGTTCTATGACCCAGTATGACAAAATTCGCGTATTCGACGGCAAAGAAGACAAATATTTGAAATATGATGACATCGTGCCCATCGCTAAGCTCGATGACATCGTTTTCGCTGCTTGGGACGTTTATCCCGCCAACGCTTATGAGTCAGCTATCAACGCTGAAGTGCTCAAAGAAAAAGACATCGATCCCGTTAAGGACGAGCTCAAAGCCATCAAGCCCCTCAAGGCTGCTTTCGACAAAAATTACGCTAAGCGCCTCGACGGCGAAAACGTGATGGTCGGCAAGACCCGTTGGGAGATGGTTGAACAGCTCCGCGAAGACATCCGCAACTTCAAGAAAGAATTCAACCTTGACCGCGTTGTTGTGCTTTGGGCAGCTTCAACTGAAGTTTATGTTCCCGTTGACGAAAAGGTTCACGGCACCCTCGAGGCTCTCGAAGCTGCTATGAAGGCTGACGACAAAGAGCACATCGCTCCCTCAGTGTGCTACGCTTACGCAGCTCTCTCTGAAGGCGCACCCTTCATCATGGGCGCTCCTAACACCACTGTCGACATCCCCGCTATGTGGGA
>CAYRFB010000047.1:0-15204 GCA_964423485.1 uncultured Bacteroides sp. | reverse complement strand
GACTGCCAATGTGAAAGTGGATTAGCTTCAGGCAGTCGACGAGCTCACGCTTGCGCAGGATCTCGATGGCCTCAAGCAGCTCTGACGAGTCGAGGCCAAACTTTGACTGGTCGCCGCCGCTCTCTTCCCATTTGCCCGAACCTGAGCTCGAGAGCTTGATGCGGATGCCGATGTTGGGTCTGATTTTCAGACGCTTTGAGATGTCGGCGATCAGGCGCAGCTCATTGAGCTTCTCGACGACGAGATAGATGTGGCGACCCATCTTCTGGGCAAGCAGCGCTAACTCGATATAGCTCTCGTCCTTATAACCGTTGCAGATGACGAGGGCGTTTTCGGCGATGTTGGTTGCGAGCACGGCGTGGAGCTCGGGCTTGGAGCCGGCCTCGAGGCCGATGTTAAATTTCTTGCCATAGCTCACCAACTCCTCGACCACCTCTCTGATCTGATTGACCTTTATGGGATAGATCAGATAGTTATTGGCCTTGTAGTCATACTGTTTGGCTGCCTCAGAGAAGCAGTTAGAGATTTTTTCGATGCGGGTGTCGAGGATGTCGGGAAAACGGAGAAGCACCGGCGCCGTGATGTCGCGCACCTGGAGCTCATCCATCACGTCTTTCAGGTCGACTGACGCAAATCCCGGGCGCGGCGTGACGGCCACATGCCCTTTGCTGTTAATGGTGAAATAATTAAGCCCCCAACCGTTGATGTTGTAGAGCTCAGCACTGTCTTCGATGCGCCATCTTCTCATTCTTCAAAAAAATCGCTAAAAATCTTATGAAACAATATGGGTAAAAAATTATATCTCGCTCTGCTCCTTAGAGCCGTGCTCAAGTCGGCGATAACGCCCCTAAGCGGGGCAAAATTAATGATAATTCCCCGAAAAAAGAGTTTTATCAGCGCTTTTTTGAAATATTAAGTAAATAAATGCTCAAAATGGACAGTTCACGCTCTAAAAAAAGCTGAAACGATTGAGTCAGTAAGTTATCCGAAGGATTTCCTGATATAAAAATTTATATATATCTTTGCGATAGAAATAGATAAACAAAATTATCCATTTAAATGGAATGAAACGAAAAGACTTTCTTGCATTTGTCGGAATTATGTCGTTGGCTGCGTGTCTGTGGGGCTGCGCCGGTGATGGCCGCTCGTCTGACAGTGTGACGATCCCGGAAGCGGTACCCCTGACAGCCGAAACGGTTGTGACCGAAGTGGATGCTTTGTTGCCGAGAGCAATGTTTGTGGTTGACGGTAAATTGGGAATTTATAAGGAGCGTGAAGATTATATGTTGGATTTCTACACCCTCCCGGATTTCAAATTCATTTGCAGCACAGGCCTCAGAGGACAGGGGCCAGATGATTTGCTCGGACTTGAGAGCCGCAATATCGAAGTGGCGGATACTACATTCAGCGCCCTGGAGCAAATGACATGGCGCGTAAAGACGATGACGCTCGCCGGCGACAGCGTGATGCGTGTTGTCGGTGTGTCTAAGCCGTTGGACGCCGGTGGAGCCATCAATATGTTTCATCAACTTGATTCGTTGCATTATCTGAGCTTGGGTGCGACATCCAATCAAAAGGAATTCTGCATATATGACCTTTCGGATGGATCTGCCCATGAAGTTGGAGAATATCCCGACTGGATAGATGCATCGGCCGAAGCCCAGGGGATGCCGCTCCTGATCCCCTATGGTAAATTTCTGGCAGTTAGTCCTGACGGGAAGAAATTTGCGGCTTTCTACTGGCATTTCGACCGGGTGAGATTCTTTGACCGCGATTGCAGGTTGCTCAAGGACGTCGCGGTCAGTCGCGATAGTGGCCTTAATCAGGATGAAGACGAGAGCAAGCTTCCGGCATGCTATTACGGAGTTAAGGCTGCCGGCGACAACATTTATGCCTTGCGCGCCGACAGTGATTCGACACGATTGCTTGAAGTGTGGGATTGGGATGGGCGTCCGACAGCTGCATTCAGGCTTGACCGGCCTGTGAACGTCATCGCTGTCGACACAGCGTCACACCGGTTGATAACAAAAGATATCGAACACTCAAATGAAATATATCTATATGAATTGCCTAAAGATCTTTAGAGCCATATTGATAGCAGTGATGCTGACCACTCCCTTGTCGGCACTCTCAGTCGATGACAATGCAAGCGGGGCGCGCAAAGAGTCATGCTCGCTCTACGAAATCACGTTGCCGGCACACTGGGTTCGTGAATATCCGGTCGATGCCTCAGGCATGCCTCCGGTGCGCGGTGCGCTCTTGCTTGATGCCGTAGGAGGTGAGACCAAGTGCCATCTGAGCTATCAGGTATGGAAATTTTTCGATAAGAAGCATTATGAAAACTCGGAGCATTGTTCCATCCAAAGCTATATTTTGCCTAAAGGCGGCAAAGTCGACATCGAGTTTCTGAAGGCAATGATAGATCGCCAGAACACGCGTCCGGGAACCTGGAAAAAGATTGAGCACGGCTATATGAAGTCGGAGGCTGCAGAAAGCGAAGGCTTTAAAGTTGGCGCCAAAGGCCCCGAAAAAGTGATTGCATACGACCGCTTTATTGATGTGCTGGTTGAAGGAAGCAAATATGTTCATCATTTGTCAATAAATGTGCCTGAGGAGAGGTACAGATCAGATGCAAAATACCGCCGGGCGGTAGATAATGTCTGGAAGGCCTGGAGGTTGAAGAAGTGAGCCATAAAACTGAAGTAAGAGTCGGGCTGGCAGTCCTAAGAGCGGAAAAATTAATGATAATTCACCGAAAAAAGAGTTTTATCAGTGCTTTTTTGAAATATTAAGTAAATAAATGCTCAAAATGGGCAGTTCTCACTCAAAAAATATCTATATTTGCAGCTGAATTCGATAAAGACAAGAAACATTAATTATATAATTATTCCATAAAACCAATTCATCACGAAGTCATGAATCGTAAACTTTGTTTTATCGCAGTGCTTGGTGCAGCCGTAGCTCTTTCGTCTTGCAGCAAGAAACTCGGACAGTTCCAGTCTGATTATTTCAGTGTAAACCCCAATCCCCTCGAAGTAGTAGGTGACCAGGTGCCCGCAACTGTTACAGGTCGCGTTCCCCAGAAGTTCTTCAAGAAGAACGCCGAAGTTACTGTTACTCCCTACCTCGTTTTCAACGGCACAGAAGTCGCTTCACAGGCTTACAAATTCCAGGGTGAAAAGGTGCGCGGCA
Source organism: uncultured Bacteroides sp. (assembly GCA_964423485.1). Lineage (GTDB taxonomy): Bacteria > Bacteroidota > Bacteroidia > Bacteroidales > Muribaculaceae > CAG-873. Next base: position 12,012 of record CAYRFB010000047.1, on the reverse strand, counting down.
ACAACCCCGTCATCTCTTATGAAAACGGCGGTACAGTCACTATCCCCGTTGACTATGTATACCAGCCCGAAATGGACAACAGCGTGCTCGAGCTCGCTTTCACCGTTAACCAGGGCAGCAAGCAGTATGTCCTCCCCCGCGTGCAGGTCGCTACCGGCGTGATCCCCACTGCAGCTTTTGCTACTGCAAAGACTGTTGACCCCGCTATCGCTCCCGACGCATTCCAGCGTGTGATCAACGAAAAGTACTCGGCAGACATCATGTTCCTTATCAACGTGGCTAACATCCGCGCAGGTCAGCTCAAGACCAACGCTATGGACGAGCTCCGCAAGGAAATCCTCTCAACTGCAGCCAACCCCTCTCGCGAACTCAAAGAGATCAACATCAACTCTTACGCTTCGCCTGACGGTTCTTACGATTTCAACTATCAGCTCGCTGAAAAACGTGAAAAGAACACTGTTGCTTATGTAGAGAAGACTCTCAAGCAGGACAAGATCACTGAATTTGGCGAACTCACCAAACACTTCACCGCTGAAGACTGGGAAGGCTTCAAAGAACTCGTTTCTAAGAGCAACATCCAGGACAAGGACCTTATCCTCAGCGTGCTTTCAATGTACAACGATCCCCAGCAGCGCGAAATCGAGCTCCGCAACCTCGCTGCCGTATTCGAAGTCCTCGCTGACCAGATCCTTCCCCAGCTCCGTTACTCTCGCATCACAGCTTCAATCGACGTGATCGGCAAGAGCGACAAAGAAATCCAGGATCTCTTCAAGACTAACCCCAAAGAGCTTTCAATCGACGAAATCCTCTACTGCGCTACCCTCACTGACAACCTCAACGAGCGCATGAAGATCTACGAAACTGCTACTCGCATCTATCCCAACGACTTCCGCACTTGGAACAACCTCGGTGTAACTCAGTACGAGGCCGGCGAATACAACGCTGCCAAGGCTAACTTCCAGAAAGCCCTTTCACTCAACTCTAAGTGTGCTGACGCTAAGATGAACCTCGGTCTCATCGCCGTTATGGACAAAGACTACGCTAAGGCTAACGAATACTTCGGCCAGGCTGCAGGCGCTGACGGTCTTAACAACGCTCTCGGCATCTACTACCTCAAGATGGGTGACAACGCTTCTGCAGTTCGCGCATTCGGCGACAGCAAGTCTAACAACGCTGCCCTCGCTCAGATCCTCACTAAGGACTACAGCAAGGCTAAAGCTACTCTCGCTGCTATCGCTAAGCCCGACGCAACCACTTACTACCTCAAGGCCGTTCTCGCTGCCCGCACTAACAACGAAGCTGAGCTCAAGGCTAACCTCGCTAAGTCAATCAGCCTCGACAAGGCTATGGCTGACCGCGCTGCCAACGACCTCGAATTTGCTAACTTCAACGTTAAATAATCACTCCCCAGTGACTATTTGATCATCAACTGATAAAACCCCGGGATGCACATCGGCCGATGTCGCCCCGGGGTTTCTTTTTTTACCTTGCCGACGATGAAATTCCAATTTGACCCTATATTTAAAGAGAAGGCCCCCGACTATAAACTCATAGCAGTCGAGGCCGACGTCGAGTCGCCCCAAACGAGCGACGAGCTCTGGCGCGAACTCACAGCCTTCGGCGAGAGCTATCGTGCGATCCACGAAATGGCCGAGGTCAACAAGCGCCCCGGCATCGCCGGCACGCGCGACGCCTACAAGGCCTTTGGCAAGGAGCCCAACCGCTACCGGCCGTCGACCGAAGCGCTCTGCCGCCGCTTTGTCAAGGGGCTGGAGCTTTATCGCTCACTTGCGCTGATCGACCTCATCAACCTGCTGTCGGTGTCGTGTGGCCACTCGATCGGTGGCTTTGATGCTGACAAGATCGAGGGCGACACTCTGACCCTCGGCGTGGGTCGCGAGGGCGAGCCTTACGAGGCTATAGGCCGCGGCCAGCTCAACATCGCCGGTCTGCCTGTGTGGCGCGACAGCGTCGGAGGTGTCGGCACCCCGACTTCTGACAATGAGCGCACAAAGATCAGCCCTGACACGCGCCGCCTGCTCATGACCATCAACGTCTACCGTCACGATATGAGCGACGAAGACATCATCGCCATGACGACCCGCTTGCTTGAACAGTATGCCGACGCAAAAAACATCACATTTAATATATTTAAGCCATGAAACACCTTCGTTTTTTCGGTGACTCGATCAACACCCGCCATATCGATGACGCTGTCCGCTTGCTCCGCGACGGAGGCGTGATCATCTATCCGACCGACACAATGTATGCCCTCGGTTGTGATGCGCTCAACAGTCGCGCCATCGAGCGCCTCTGCCGCCTCAAAGGCATCAACCCCGACAAACAATTGCTCTCGATAGTATGCGGCTCGATGTCGCAGGCCTCTGAATATGCCCGCATCGACAACAAGGCTTTCCGGCTGATGAAAGATTATCTCCCCGGCCCATTCACCTTCATTCTGCCCTCATCGAGCTCGCTGCCTAAAGTGTTCAAGGGACGAAAGAGTGTCGGTGTCCGCATCCCCGACAATGAGATCGCACGTGAGCTTGCCGACTCGCTCGGCAATCCGATTTTGTCGACATCGGTGGCGACAGACGATCCTGACGACGCTATGTCGCCCGAGGCTCTCGCGTTGGCCTACCAGCACGACGCCGATCTGCTGATCGACGGTGGTGAAGGTCGGCTCGATGTGTCGACAATCGTTGACTGTCTCGACTCATCGGCGCCAGAAATCACCCGTCAGGGCATAGGCGTGATCGAGTTATAAATCTATTTCGTAAATATTGTAGGCCACTCCGCGGCCGCCCATGCCGTATTTCTGATGCAGCAGACCCTCGTTGAGGACAAGGCCGTGGTTTTCGTTTGACGTTCCGAAGTCGAAATATCGCGCCGCGCCGCGCCGCTCATCGATCAGCCGGTGAAACAGCAAAGCAAGTGCGCCGCACTCTTTTCCTTCAGCTGACGCGGCGATATACTGAGTGTGGACACACATAGGCGTGTTGTATATGACCGTACCCGCTATGACTTGGCCGGCAGCGTTGCGGGCCAGGTGAAGCTCTATATTGTCGGGGAAACGCTCTGCGAGCAGCGAGATCTCAGCCAAAGTGTGAACCGGCGTCGCGCCATACCTTTCGGCAAGCAGGGTCTCAAGCACCGGCCAGAACGTCGCATAATCATCGCTGCGCCCGACTGTGACACCGGCCTTTAAAGCGCGACGCATGTTTCGACGGCTGTTCTCGTTGAACTCTATCGGCTCGTCAAGCGAGATTGTTGACGAAAGGTTGCACTCGGCCAAGCGGCCGCCGCTGCGGAATAATGCATACACGTCATCCTCCGACGGGTAGCGATGATAGATGTGAGGAATGGTCTTGTAAATCAGTCTGATATAGCCTAAAGAGTGGTAGTGCGCTGAAATGCAACGCATTATCTCGATCGTGTCAGCTCCGTCGACGCCGCTGTAGGGCAAAATGAGGCCGCCGTAGGTCAAGCCTCCGTGAGCCGACACCGTCTCTGCGTTGATGTGACAGGCTGCAAAGAGGGCTGCTAAGCGCTGTCGCTCCCCGCTGACGCTCCATATCATCAGTGAGCGGTCGGCGAAACGGTCGGCGTGATAGTCCATATAGCCGCGCTCGAGCAGAAACGTAGCGTTGCGCGAATGCTCGACAAAAGCATCCCACTCTGCGGCGCGCTCAGGTGAATATCGCTCAATGACAAACTGCCTCTTTTCGTTCATTCAGCAAAAATAAACAAAATTCGCCAACCGCCCTCGCCAATTCAGTTTATTTTGCTTAAAAATCAGATGTCAAACCAATAAAGGTTGTCATTCTCATTGTCGGAGGTGAAATAGATTTTATGGTTCTTTTCGTCAACGGCAAAAGTCGTCACCAGTATCCCGACCTGATATGCATCAACCCGATTGCCATCCCAGTCAAATACGGCAATTGTAGAGCGGGTGTTTTCGGTGTCAGCCGGGTCGTGGTAATTCACATACAGTAGGTCATCGGTCGCCTGAACGTAGATCCCAGTCTTGAAAAGCCTCTGGCCGAGGGTGTATTCGCCGATGACGCGGCTCTTATGGTTGCCATCAAAGTCATAGAAGTCAATGATAGGCAGGGCGCTTGACACGATTGCTATTGCCTTGTGCTTATCAGACACGGCGCCATGGGCAGTGCGCACAAAGATCTTGTTCATGTCATCTGTCGCCCAGGCGTTGACATCTTCAGGCAACTGAGGCTCAATGGCCCTATCGATATGATTGCCGCTATTGACAATGGCCCACGCCATCGGCAGCTGACCTTGTTGCATCAACTGCCGCCCATCAGACATAAATTGGTAGTTCTGAACGTAATACCAATCAGCAGGGATCAACAACGGCTCTTGGCCGGTAACAGTTAAGTCCTTGGGTTCGATTATTTTTACGCTATGGCCTGTCTCATCGATTACAGATAATAAGTTATGATGAATCTTTTTTGTAGTTAACGCAAGTGAGCCACCGGTAGTGAGTTCTTCGGGCGCCGGACCGATAACCCCACCACTCCTCGAGTAACTGAGCGAGGGCAGATCGAAGACATAGAAAAGCGTGTCTTGCCTAATATTGGCGATAATCAACTCATCGTCAATGATATTCATTGCAGCCGGAACAAACAGGCAGGGCGTTGCGACGCTATCTACGGTCACAGTCCGGCCTCCGGTGAGGTCAAGAACTGTGGATTCGCCTTTAGGTGATGAGCAAGACGCGAACAATGAGAGGGCTATGCCAAAGGTAAGGAGTGGTTTCTTCATAACTTATTTATCTGAGTGGTTACTTATTTTTGACTAAGGGTTGCCAGGATTTTATAATATTGTCTGCGATTGCATTTTGTTCCTCGTCTGTGTAGTACCCGTCCTCGAATCTAATTTTTAGAATATATATATCATCGTCAACCTTTCTTATCAAATTGACTTGACTACACAATGGTTCTGTGATCACTCCATTGTCATATTTAAAGTTTTTGACTCTTGCACGTCCTCTAATTTCGTTATTAGAAATCGTTTGCCAATTGCTTTCGATCAGCCCTTTAGCGTGTCTCGTAAAATGACTCTTACCGGTTTCAATATCTGCCGGGCGTTTGTCCGGGTATGATAATTTTTCAATGAAAACAGATGCTCCGTGTCTAAGGTCAAAGCATCCACATGCCCAATAAACGTATTTATTGCCATTTATATCAAAATCTCTGTTCGGGACTTTTAGCTGGTTATAATCTGCTTCCCGCCAACTTTCAGGCACAACGAATTTCACCCACGAATTCTCAATTACTTTGCTATTAGATGACTTCCCTTGCGCAAAAGAGTGGATTGATGATATAAGGATTACAGTGGTCGTTATAAGAATTGTTTTCCAGATCATAGCCGTGTGCATTTAATTGGTGGTGAGGTCGCGGAGGAGGAGGCCGGCGAGGGTGAGGCCGAAGATGGCGGTGATGTGCATCAGCGAACCGTTGATGCGAGCCTTGGGTGAGGGCTTGGGGCCGTCGAAGTCCGGCATTATGTCGAGAGGCTCATCACTCTCGCCGCTGTTCGAGAGGAGTTCGTCGCTGTAGGCGCAGAGGAACTTGCGGCGCGGCCAGCGTTGCATCTTCTTAAAACGCTGGCGCAGAGCGCGGGCGAGCGGACAGCCGATGACGTTGCGAAACTCTGCGACCTTGATGCGCGTTGGGTCGAGCTTAAGGGCCGCTCCCATTGATGAAAATAATTTGGCGCGCGAAGCGGTGGCGCGTTCGATCAACAACACTTTGTCTTTCAGCGAATCGATGGCGTCTATGATGTAGTCGTAGCTGTCGAGGTCAAAGCTGTCGGCAGTCTCGGCCGTGAACACCTCGCGCCGGGCGTCGATCTGCGCCTCGGGATTGATGGTCAGCAGGTGAGCCTTCATCGCCACTACCTTCGGCTGGCCAATGGTCTCGGTCGTGGCCATGAGCTGACGGTTGATGTTGCTGACGGCGACGTTGTCACAGTCGACTATAGTGATGTGCTTGAGGCCGCTGCGCACAAGGCTCTCGACGCACCACGACCCGACGCCGCCGACGCCGAAAACAATCACGCGCACCGATCCGAGGCGCGCCATCACTGAGTCGCCCAACAATAGCCGTGAGCGGCTGAAGATTTCTGATTCAATAGGCATTTCGTTCACCGTGGATAGCATTAAGGATGGTGCGGACTACAATCTTCAGGTCAAGAAGGAAGGTCCAGTTTTCGATATACCAGACGTCATACTCCACTCGGCGCTCCATCTTCCAGAGCTGGTCTGTAATGCCGCGATAACCGTTGACCTGGGCCCAGCCGGTGATGCCCGGCTTGACGATGTGGCGCACCATGTACTGGTCGATCAGCTTGGAGTAGTCTTCGGTGTGCTTGAGCATGTGGGGGCGCGGGCCGACGATCGACATATCGCCTTTCCAGACATTGATAAACTGAGGCAGTTCGTCGATGCTCGTGCGTCGCAGGAAGTCGCCCAGACGCGTCTTGCGTTTGTCATTTTCGGTCGCCTGACAGGTGTCGGCATCCTTGTTGACGTGCATCGTGCGGAACTTTATGCAGTTGAACGACTCGCCCTCATAGCCTGTGCGTTTTTGCTTAAAATATACCGGCCCCGGCGATGACAGCTTGATCGCAATGGCCACGGGTATATATATAAGAGGGTAAAGTGTGCACAAAAAGACGGTCGAGCCGACAAAGTCAAAGGCTCTCTTGACGGCGGCGTTAAAGGGATTCTTGAGCGGGTTACGGCGTCCGGCAAGGACGGTCATCGCGCCGATGTTGTGGAGCGTGAAGCCTCGGCCGAGCGACGGGTCGGCTGTCGGGACAAGAAAAAACTCGGCGCAATTGTCATCAGCGATCTTGACTACGCGTTGCATAGTGTCGCTGCCTTCACCGGGCAAGGTGTAGTAGATCTGCTCGACCTTATGGTCAGCGACAAACTTGCCGAGCTCAGCGATCTTGCCGATATACTGCTTGCTGTAGCGGAATCCTTTGGGGCAATTGTCATCAAAGAAACCGAGAGTGCGGTAGCCGAATCCGGCGTCGGAGTCGAGCTGTTCGCGGAGACGCTCAGCCGTGCGGTTGGCGCCGACGATTACCACGCGGGTGTAGTTGAAGCCGCGTCGGCGGTAGCTCTTGACCAACTGTCGGGATATGATATTCCACAGCGGCAGAGCCACAACCATCATCGCATAGTAAATCAGATAGAACGACAGGGGTATCGGCGTCCGGGCCAGAAGTTCGCTGAGCGACAGGAAAAACAGAGCATGGACACCGACATTGATGAGGCTGTCGGCGACGACGCGGTCAAGCAGGATGGTCCTGTCCTTGAGGCGCAGGCCGCGGTGGCGGACAAGCACGGCAAGATAGCTGACGCTGACCATCACCCACATCAGTTTCAGGTCTGATTCGGCGACGTCAGGCGAAAGCCATAAGGCTATGCCAAGCACAAGATTGAACACCAAAAGGTCGCTCAGACTGAAACAGAGTCTGAGATAGCGCCCGAGTAGTAAGCGTCGGTTACCTGTCATCCCTTCCTATGAGTTCGATCGGTATTAAAGCTTGCTGTCGATGAGTTTAACTTTTTCGTTGATCATATCGAGATCGGCCTTGATGCGCTCGATCTTGCGCTGGAACTCGCGGACCATTGAGTCACCTGACTTGCTCTTTGACGAGAGGAAGCCGAGGTTGTTTTCATAGGTGCGCAGCTCGTTGCGCTTGGTCTCAGCGGCGCGCAGGAGTTTCTCGCGCTCGCGGTAGAGCTTGTTGGCGTCGCCTTCGCTCTCGGCCACGACTGACTCGAAGCGGTTCATGCGGGCGCGGTTCTCACGGGCGTTAAGGGCGTCGCGGAGCTCATTGACCTTGGCGCGATAAGCCTCATAGAGCTTGTTTTTGTCGCGGAAGGGCACATGGCCGATCTGCTGCCATTCGTCCTGTAGAGCGCGTAGCTGAGCGAGGGCCTGTTCGCGCGGCTGCTGGAGGTCGATTTCGCCGAGACGGGCGATCACAGAGCGCTTGGCCTTAAGGTTGGCGGTTTCGGTCTGACGGGCGTCAGAGGTGGCTTTCTTTTTCTGCTCGAAGAAGTAGTCACAAGCGGCCGAGAAACGATTCCACACGGCGTCGCTGTTCTTTTTACCGACGGTGCCGATGGTCTTCCACTCTTTCTGCATCGCCACAAACTCATCGGTGGCCTTGCGCCAGTCAGTGCTGTCTTTGAGGGCTTCGGCGCGGTCAGCGAGGGCCGTCTTGAGTTCGAAGTTCTTGGCGTGCTCCTCGCGGGCATTGGCAAAGAACTCGGCCTTGGCTGCAAAGAATTTATCGCAGGCTTCGCGGAAGCGGGCAAAGAGCTGGTTGTTCATCTTGCGTGAGGCGAAGCCAAACTTCTTCCACTCGGCCTGAGCCTCGATGATGAGCTTGGTCATTGCGTCCCAGGCGCTGAAAGATTTGAGCGAAGAATAGTCGAGGGCCTCGATGCGCTCGCAGATTGCGGTCTTGCCGGCTTCATTCTCAGCCTCGCGGGCCTTGCGCTCCTCGAAGTGAGCCTGATAGCGCTTGTTGATTTCGGCCGAAGCGTTTTTAAACTTGTCCCAGATCTCATCACGAATCTCCTTAGCCACGGGGCCGATCTGGCGCCATTTGTTGTGGAGCTCCTGCAGGCGGCGGTAAGCTGTGATTACGTCGGCTTCGACTGATAGGCCCTCGGCCTCGTTGAGCAGAAGTTGCTTGCTGTCAAGGTTTTTCTTGAAGTCATAATCGCGAAGCTCCTTGTTGATCTTGAGATTGTCAGAGTAGCGTTCGCGAGCCTCCTGAAATCGCTTCCACACGGCTGTCTCCTCGGTCGGAGCAACTTCGCCTAAGGCGTTGAACTCGTCCTGCAGCTCGCGGTAGCGTGCAAAAGTGCGGTTGACGTTGTCAGTGTCGTCAGCGAGACTGATTATTTCGGCGATGATTTCATTTTTTCTTGTCAGGTTGGCGGCTCTGAGCGCTTCCTGCTCAGCGGCGTAAGCGGCCTTGCGCTCGCGCAGATCGTTGAGCATCTCGGTGAGGGTGGTCTCAGCCGGGTCAGCTGCCTCGACAAAGTCTTCGGCCTTGTTGCCTTCGGCGAGCCACTGCTCGCGCTCGAAGTCAGCCTTATTTTTATGCAGTGTGACGCTGAGCTGGCGCAGGCGGCGCAACTCTTCGCCCGTCACTTCGGCAATCGGACGCTCAGCCAACTCGCGCACACGGGCGAGCAACGAGTCAACCGACAACTCGGTGTCTGCTACAGCCTGACGGCCGAGCGCATCAGTCATCTCATCTTCTGCCAAGGCCTCACCGTCAGCTTCTGACAGGGGCATTTGAACTTCAGCATTTTCAATGGCGCCTTCAGCGGGCGTCTGATTCAAGGACGGTTCCTCTGCGGCATGGCCGACAGCGGAGGGATCACACATTTCCATAGTTAATATATAATAATGAGTTACATTATGGCTCAGGGGCCATCTAAGCGCCAAATTTAGTAAAAAACTTTCACACTTTTGTTTTTATTTTTATTTTTGTTTGCTTTTTTGCAGTAAAATATCGAACCAAGCACCGTAGATGCTGGTTATTAACATACAATATAGCATTCATCATCATAACATTCATCATTATGGACAACTTCACTTTCTATACTCCTACACTTTATGAATTTGGCCGAGGCGCCGAAGAAAAGACAGGCATGCTGACATTCCTTATGGGTGTCAAAAAAGTCATGATCGTCTATGGCAAGAAATATGTCAAGGCCAACGGACTGCTCGACCGCATCGAGATGTCGCTTACGACTATAGGCATCGAGTTTGTAGAGTTTGGAGGCATAGAGGCCAATCCGACCGATGATAAGGTCTACGAGGCTATCCGCATAGCCCGCGAGAAGCACGTCGACGGCCTGCTGGCGATCGGCGGCGGCTCTGTCATCGATACGGCCAAGGCCGTAGCGGCCGGTGTGCCTTACGAAGGTGATTTCTGGGATTTCTTCATCGGCCGCAAGATGGTCGAGAACGCCCTCCCGGTCGGAGTTGTCCTCACCATCCCCGGTGCGGGATCTGAAGGCTCGGGCAATGCGGTGATCACTAAGCGCGACACCCTCCAGAAACTCAGCCTGCGCACTGACAGCATCCTGCGTCCGCGCTTCGCCATCATCGACCCTGAGTTGACGTTTACGCTCTCGGCTTATCAGACAGCATGCGGCGTGGTGGATATGATGTCTCATATTATGGAAAGATACTTCTCGCCGACAAGCCGCGTCGAGGTCACTGACCGTCTGGCCGAAGGCCTTCTGATGTCGCTCATCAACGAGGCTCCGAAGGCTCTGGCCGATCCGACTGACTATCAGGCGCGAGCCAACATAGAGTGGGCCGGCACGCTGGCTCATAACGGACTCGTCGGCTGCGGACGCCGCGAGGACTGGGCGTCACACTTTATGGAACACGAAATCAGCGCCGTCTATGGCGTCACCCACGGAGCCGGTCTGGCCGTCGTGATTCCTGCGTGGATGGCCTATATGGCTCATCATAAGCCATCAAAAGTCGCGCAGTTGGGTCGCCGTGTGTTTGGCGTCGAGGCTGCCGATGACCGCACGGCTGCAATCGAAGCCGTGGCGTCGATACGCGCATTCTTCAGCGCTGTGCTGCGCATGCCGCTGACATTTAAGGCTCTCGGCATCGAGAATCCGGACATAGATTTGCTCGTTAAGAAACTTCACGAAGACAAGGGCGACGTGATAGGCGGCTACTACAAGCTCAACGAAAAAGATACCCGCCAAATCTACGAACTCATGCTCGCCGACCCCGCATGAGCCATATAGATCAGTCAAATTCATCTTCATCACGTGATTTTTGTTTAAGGAAGTAGATGGTCTTTTGACGCTCGATCTCTGCCCGTAATTGTTCGGGAGTCGGCATAAAAAGCATATATTTTGACGCGAACAGATGATCGTTGTCGTGAAGAATGGAGAACCTTGCAATATCTTCATCTGTGTCTTCGCACAGCACGATGCCGATAGTTGGATTGTCGCCCTCGGTGCGTTTCAGTTCATCATACATTCTCACATACATATCCATCTGCCCGACATCCTGATGTCGTATTTTTGAGGTTTTGAGGTCAATCAAAACGTAGCATTTAAGGAATATGTTGTAGAATACTAAATCAATGTAGTAGTCCTCTTTTTCTGTTTGTATATGTTGCTGACGAGCCACGAAAGCGAAGCCTTTGCCAAGTTCGAGGAGGAACTTTTCAAGATTACTGATTATTGCCTGTTCAAGTTCGGACTCTCTGAAAGAAGAATCAGCAGTAAACCCTAAAAATTCTCCAATGACAGGATTTTTGATAAATTCTGTTGGATTAGGTTTCTGGAACGGCGCCGTCAGATTAAGCATTTCTTTCTCCACAAGGTCTTTGCGCTGTGAAGCAACTATTCTGTAAAAATATTGAGAACTTATGTTACGCTGGAGAGTGCGTACACTCCAGTTTTGCTGTAATGACTCTTGCTCATACCAGGCGCGCGCTTCAGCATTAAGTTCTTGAATCAGTGTGCGGTAGTGTGTCCAAGATAGGAGATTGTAAGATTTTCCACGCAGTGAGTGGAAAATTTCAGGATACATTTTGAAGAATTGAGTATAGCTATATAGATTGGTCTTGGTAAATCCTTTGCCGTAATAGGCAGTAAGTCGTTTGGAAAGCCCTTTAATAATCGAAGCTCCGTAACCAGCTCGATCCTGACCATTAAGCTCTTCTTCCGCTATAAGTTTACCGAGTTCCCAGTTCCTTTTTACCAACGCTTCGTTAATCTGCCGATAAGCCGTTTCGCGAGCTTGTTCAATGACAGAGGACGCATTGATGTAAAGGGACTCAAGAATTGGATTGGATGCGTTGTCTATCTTGTTCGGCGTCATATTTTTTTATTAGATTAATTTTCTGTGATTTGAGCATGAGCCATTCCGGCCAGGATGCGGTGGCCGAGACGGCAATATAGACATTTGC
>CAYRFB010000046.1:0-15462 GCA_964423485.1 uncultured Bacteroides sp. | reverse complement strand
AAAATGGAACCCTTGATGCAAGCCTCCTACGACCGCGGCGGCGACGCATGGGGCAACCCCTTCAACTAACCTCTCCCTTGTACGATCTCTTGTACGGTCTCTTGTACGGTCGTTGCTTGCAACGCCCCCCGGACACACAAACAACCAGCGCGGCGGTCTCACGACTGCCGCGCTGATTTAAAACCTTAAAATCTAATCCTATGAAAAAACTAATTCTGTTTCGTTTTCTGCTGTTCTGTATATATAAGACAAACAAAGGCGCAATTTTGTTCGTCATCTTACGAAAATTTTTCAAAAAAAGTCCATCACTCATCCTTAACCGGCCTTACACCCAGTCCATACAACGGACTTCCATGAGGAAATGTCATATCGCTCAGACTCTGACCTACGCGGAAGTATTGCACAGTGTTAGATGACGATCCGACTGCTGTCCAGAAAAAGCCAAATTGCCCTGAAATCTCTTCCTGCCCGGTCTGCACTGCTCTATATCCCAACAAAGCGAAATCGACTCTTCGCCCACTCGGCAATGTGAAATATACTGTATTTGCTTGAGCGTCGTAACTGAACTCATACTTGTCAAACATTATGGTAAAGAACTCATTGCCGACAGGCACCTTGGCTCCGACGGGACATGGGTCATAAATCGTTTTAACGTTGAGTGCGTTAATTGTGTCAGGTTTCATCGACACATCATCTATATCCCATAGATTTATATAATAAGGGGTTATGTTTAGATCTGTGCCTGATTTACCTGCCGCGCTTTCGTTTGTAAAAAACAGTTCGGGCTCTTTAATCGATTTAATTATAGCGTCCTTATGGCTCGTGCCAAAACTCTGATGCGGCAAGTTTTCTACATCGATTTCATCGTGGTCTCCGTCATAAAATTGATTGATGCCCGAAACCATCGGGTCTTTACGACCCCATTGATAGAAACTGTAATAGCTTTTGGTCTCTATTGTCTTTTCAGTCATCTCAACCTCGACATCCACTGTCAACGGCTCAACCCCGTCTGGCACGTTTTTCTGAGTAAATCTCATCACTACCGGGTCAGTACTAAACTGCGCAATATCACCGGCATTTACTCGACCCATTGTATGAGGATACATATGATAGTCGACGCCATTAACAGGAATTGTATACCAATCGCTGCCGTTGACAAAGTCGGTCACCCAAAGCTGCCAGCTCCACATCACTGTGCCGTCCTTATCGGTCACAGAAACATCAGCATTACCCTGACGGATAAATCCTGCCGGTATTTCAAACTCGAGGCTCTTCTTGTCGGCCGACAGAGTCACGTTGCTTACAAGCCCAAGCTTTTCCTCCCAAACGAGCTTCGCACTGTCGGGCACACAGCCCGCATTGTTGTAGATATACGGGTCGGTGATTGCATTGCCAAGGTGGTTTATAAAGGTAAATAGGGCTTTGCGCTGGTTATTGCGCGTATTATGGAGCGTCGAAACATACGCGCTGCTGTTGGTCGCGCCGTCTTTCACGGCGTTGCCGTAGACCAGCGGTATCGAGTATTTGCCCGGAGCGTTGATCAGGTAGCAGTTGGCTGTATTCTCCACCGCGTCAGCGCCGGTCGAGTTAGCGAGGTTATAATATTCGTGGCCACTGGTTGTGTTGATGTCGGCAGTGCTGCGCAGAGTGCGGGTGCCGTCGCTCATCTGCAGGAACACAGGCGTTGTGAGGTCGGTGTTCATCGTGCATGCTGTCTCGCCGCTGCCGTCGGCCGGATAGCTGATGATCCAGTCAGGTGACTGAGTCAGCGCATTGCCGTCCTTGTCGATCAGATTTGCCTCCCAGTCGATCGGCTCCCGGGTCGAGCCGTCAGCGCTATAGTAGCTCTTGACTGTGTAGTTGAGCTTGCTGCCGGTGTATTTCGCATTGAGTTTGTCGATCGGGTTGCCATCGGCGTCGACCACTGAGAGTATGAGCTCAGAGCTTTCGGCCGTCGCCGACAAGCGGTAAGTGACCGCGCGTCCTGCGGCCCAGGTCTGTCCTGCGAGCGACGCTTCAAACGTCGACTCCTTGCCGTTGACTTCGACCGTGAGCACTATCTTAGCGTCGTCGCCAAGCTGCTGAGGCATCAGTATAAACGTCTGATCATCGGCAGTGAGAACTGCGTCGGCCGCTACATACTTTGATCCGCTCGCAGCTTCGAGCGTCACCGCCGGGGTGACCGAGTAGCTTGCCGAGCCGCTGACGTCTGACCACAGCCCGCTCTCAAGGTTGAGCGTGCCTCGCGAAGCCACGTTGTCGATCTCAACCTTCGACACCGTGCAGGGCGTCATCTGTGAGCCGGTGACAAAGCGTATCGCCGTCAGCGCATGGTTCATTTCGAGCGCACAAGGCGAAGCCGTCGCGTCACAGGCCACTGCATACATCAGGTCAATCTGGTCAGCCACATCGGCCGGAGTCAGATAGTCGAGCTCCAGCGAGTCGCCCTCGCCAAACTGAGGCACATCGAGGATGCCATCGTCAGCGGCCGCCGCCACATAGGGCGAATAGGCGTTGAAGTGAAGGGCTCCGTCGCCCGGCCAGAGGTATTCGCTTTGGGGTGTCCAGTTTGAAGCCTTGGTGACCTCGACATTGCTCATATAAGCCGGCCGGGCAGATTGCCCTGAGCGGATGGCAAACACGCCGACCGTCTCGACGTCATCACTGCTGCTGACCACCGCGCTGCGCGACGCGACGGCATCCCCGGGCCACGACTCGCTCTCGACGGCCGACAGATAGAGGCTGTCGGCGCCTGAAACGAGCGGCAACACTGTTGCCCGGCTGCCGGAGTCACCGCTGCGCGACGCAACGTGAGTCCACGATGAGGAATTAGCGACTCTGAACTGAATCTCCTTCCCGGCCTGAGCAGTCACACCCAAATCGTCGTCAGCGCATGCCGACAATGCTGCCGCCGCTACGGCTGCCGACAACCATAGACTGACATTTTTGAAAAGGATATCTGTTTTCATCGCTATTCCTGATTTTTAGATTACTTTATTTTTATCTGTTATTATTCTTCGCCCTGATAGGTCTTCATATCTTTATCGATTGTCTCGCTGACCCAGTCGGTAACGTTGACTGTGAATTTGATCGGACCACCGAGGATAGGCGTGCCGGGCTGAGGATCGTGAGGATCTACATAACCTGCACCGTGAGTGAAGTCAAGCACGTAGATATATTTCTTACCTGCTTCCCAAGTGTTGTCGATAGGCACTGCAGCCCAGATGCAATTTCCGTCAGAGGGGAAGGGATAGACCTGAGCACCTGTCTCGGTGGTCTTGATCTGAAGTTTTACGGCAAGATAAGCACCGTTGGCAGTGTTGGTTGCGTCGGCGGTCGGATCCCATGCCGTCAGCTCCTGAGGGATAAGCATAGCGTTGTCAGATGCGCCTGTCGCAGCTACCTTGGCCATAAGGGTCACAGGTTCTGATCCCAGAGTGATGGTATCATTGTAAGTTGACTCATAAAGAGCGCGATCAGTCGACGCTGTCGAGAGTGTCCACGCGTCAGTTGAGAAGTCAAAGCTGCCTTTTGACACTGGCTGTCCGATGCGGACACCCATTACCTTAAATGTATATGCATCATTGTCGGTCTTACCCTGGATCTCGATCTGAGAGAGGCGGTGGTCAAATGTAAGCTCGACGCCTGAAGCTTCATTCTCAGATTTCTTGCCTGTAGCATAAGAGCTGATGAAGTCGACCTGATCAGCGATGTCGCCGGCAGGAGAGAAATCGGTCATAGTCTTTGTCTGGCTGTCGATTGTGATATTGCCGCCGGGAGCTGCAGGAGCGTAAGCATAGAAATCAAGCTGGCTGTCGTCGCCCGGCCAGTAGTACTCGGGGCTTGAGGTGTAGAATCCTCCGTTTTTGGAGAATGTAATATCTTTGAACAATGTCTGATCGCCGAGGAGGGCGGTGACGGTGATGTCTGAAAGATTAGCGTTGGTAATCTCGGTGCCACGTGAAAGTGTACCCATTGCCGGTCTGAAATCAATCTGACGACCTTTGTTGACGCTGACAGGTTCGTCCTGTGAGCAAGAAGCTAATGCAAGCGCCGCAATAGCAAACATTAAAAAAGACTTTTTCATTTTCGTAACTGTTTTTCGGTTAAAGTTCTAATATATATTTAGCAAAGCAATTTTTATTTACATCGTTATATCTACAATGTCGGTGTTCCAGTCATTGACATTTGGTCTGATACCACCGTCGGCCGACATAGGTTTGGGGAATTTCAATCCGTGGATGACTATATGGACATGGCGCGGATCGGGAGCTGTGTAGATCTGCTGCGAAACGTCAAACGTATAATACCATTTTGATCCGTCTGACAGTATCATATAGACCGTAAGCAGATGAGGATATTTTGAAGACCTGCACTCTCCGAAGGTGAGAAACTCGGCGTGGAGAAGGTCTCGCGACGGCTCGGCTTCGAGCACGAAAGGCATCGTCACCTTATCATCGCTCGTTGACTTGCACCCCTGCATATATCCTTCGGCCATGCCTGAGAGAGTGGCATCAACTGATGAGCCTGACAGGTAATCCATATTCTCGATGCTGTCGATGTCAACCGTGTAATGGCAGACGACCTCCTCAGGATAGAGGGTGATGGTCTTGTTTGACACGTCGATGGGTATATTGATCGAGTCCTCGCGGTCACACCACACCATGCCGGGAGTCATCGCGATGCGCTCGTTTTCAGTCCCCTCGGCTCTTGGCACAGCCCTTGAAAGCAGGCCATAACCTCTGAGGGTCGGTTCGTCCATCGTATATATTTCAAATGTCTCGATGTCAGACGTATTTTTGAGCAGAGCCCAGTCTGTATTGTCATTGTTGAGGCAGAGGCTGTTGTATTTGCCGCCTTTGACGTGGATCGGGGCGCCGTCGCGTCCGCTGAAACTGTAGCGTGACGCCTCATTGGTCGACTCGTCAAAGAGATGGAGCTCCATCGAAGCCGGGTTTGCGTCAGGGGCCTTGCGCCAGTCAAATACGACGTTGACGCTCATAGTGTGAGTGTGGTCAAAGCACAGCTCCTTGTGGTCGCAAGATGTCAGCGCCGCGATGGCGATCAGCGACATTGCGTAAACACTGATGCGTTTCATAAGCTGCCTCCTTTCTTGCTGTTGTAGTTACCGTGGCCGAGGAGCCACACGAGCGAAATCTCAGCTTTGGTCGGACCAAACCATTTGAGGTTATGGGTCGACTGCCACACATAGTGACCGTCCTGAGGGGTGTATTCGTAATACTGGCCCGAGACATAGCCGATGCCGATCGTAAAGTCAATGTTAAGTCGGCGGCTGACCGGGAGTGAATATCCATATTCGACACCGCAGTTGAGCATACATTTGTCCCAGAGAGAGTGACCGGGTTTGCCACCCATATAGCCGCGGCCGCCAAACTCGAAGTCGTAGGTGAACGCACCACCGTAGACACCGATATGATGGCCGGTAAGCGGTTTTGCCTTGGCCTTTGAGCCAAACCACCAGCGCACGGCTAAATCGCCTCCATAAGCGCGCCAGTAACGGTGACGGCGGTCAGTGTCCCACCATCCGTAGGTCCAGTTGCCGACGATAGAGAAGTTTTTGCCAAGATAAAATTCGGCACCTATGCTCGGCAGCGCCAGAGCATCATAGAGCATATTGGTCTTAAGACCCATATAGAAGTTTTTACTGTTATGAGCAGCGCTTGCTACCGGAAGTATGTTTGCGTCAGGGTAAGTGAAAGAGGCCGACAACTTATAGTCGGGAGCGCCGAGACGCTGCATCCGCTCATAAGGAGCAAAAGTGTAGTCCATATACATCACCGATGTGCGCAGGGCCGGGAACATTGTCTGATACATATAGTCATACGGCCGGCGATCGTCAATCTTCTTCAAGCCTTCGAGATGAGCTGCATTGTCGGGATTGCCGGCGTAAAGGTCATTTAAAACCGTGTTTAGATAAGCAAGCACTTCGCTGCGTGCAGGCACATTTTTATCAGCCTCAACCATACGGTAAAGACCGCTCCAGTTTCTCCCGACATAGTCAAACGAGAGAGCGAGAGAGTCGGGAAGTGCGACTACGCGGTCAACATACTGCAGAAGACCGTCGGCGCGACGAGCCGACAACACATTATTATATTCGACAGAGCCTTCGGGTGAGGCTGTGCCGACCAATTTGAGACTGCGGAGTGAGAAAAGTGAGTCATCGGCTGTCAGCAGACGCAAACGGCCGACAAGCGAATCGACATTCCGGCGGTTAGCGTCAAAATTGAGATTGACGTCTGAGTGAGACTGTCGGTAGAGCACCTCGACACTGTCGGTGTAGACTCTCGCAACGCTGCTCAGACTGCAAGCCAGAATTGTAAGTATTATGGATGAAATCCTTTTCATCAGTTTAGCCTCTCTTTTCTTTTAAAGCACAATTATTAGTTGAAACGATCTTGCAGGGAAGCCAACTTGAAAATCGGGTTCGGAGCAAAGTCATAAAAGCATTTATATTTAAAACACCCCACCCTCGATAATGTTTTCTCCACCCCAAGATTTGTTTATGCAGGATAATTTACTTAATTTTGCCAATATTAGTGACAGAAGTATGGCTAAATCATCTAATATCATCAGGATACCTAAAGCAGACTTTGACGCAAAAATAGTTGAGGTGCTTTTGGCTATGTTCTCTATAATGTCAGAAACGGAGGAGTGTGGCCAGAGTGTGACTTGGGACTTTCGAGAAATTGAGTCCTTACATCCATTTTTTATAAGCGCGCTGGCAGTTTTTAAGGATTCTTTTGACGAAGAGATTCAAACTATCAATATCTGCGAGAATCTAAATAAGAAATTAGATGACATAAGCTTCAAGTCTCCTGTTTTATTTGAAAATAATCATTCTCCAAAACCTCTTTTAGATCCATATAAAGCCAAAGGTCTATCACCAATATGTAAATTCAGCTGCGGTTACACCAAAATTGATGAGATGCAGACCGAGCTATTCTCCATCATAGCAGGGGTACTCAGAAATCGTGTTAGAGGATGGAGACCAGACAGCGCCGTATCTTACCTTTTGAGTGAGTTGATTTGCAACATTCAAGAGCACTCCCATGCTTCTCACGGATTTATGTTTGTGCAATGTCCAGAAGGCGATGATTACTTGTCAATCTGCATAGCAGACAACGGTATAACAATCCACGGCTCTTACCTTAATTCCAATAAGCCTGAAATAATACGCCTGATTGGTCCTGACCACGCGGAAGCGATACGTTACTCAACCAAAGGCATTTCAACTAAAGATAGGCCCTTTAACGAAAGAGGCTACGGCATTTCAACCAACTTAAATATGGTTGTCAATGGCCTTGGCGGTGCATTTTTCCTTATGTCAGGTCAAGCCTTCTACCGAAGTGATGAAGAGGGTGAACAGTTTGTCAATCTTCCCCAGGGCTTACATTGGGACGGGACAATAATATTAGTAAAAATACCGTTGAAACAAGATACCGACTTTAATGTATATAATTTTATAGAATAACCTCTATTAACGCAATAAAAAAATGGCAACAGTTAAATTATCAGATATTTGTGGAACGGAGGTTCTATCACGAGCAAACGTCAGGAAGCTTTATCAACATATTGACGAGTCAACTGAATCTGTTGATATGTCTGATGTGACATTCATTTCGCGTTCGGTTGCTGATGAACTCTGCAACCTATGTAATAAGTTTAACCACATAAAACTTACGCGAATTTCGGATAACGTTGAAACGATGCTGCAGATTGTCGTTAAAGGTCGTAGCATGCAACGCGAATTCACAACCAAAGCTAAAATCAGCATGACCTTCAATTGTAAGACGATGGATGACTTGCGTAATGCGCTCCTGTCTTACGGTGCATAGAATAATAATCGCATAATCACGCATAAACCATTATGAACAAGACGCTTGATAAAATTATTACTTTTGCTCCGCTGTATAAGCAGGTGATATGGGGCGGATCATGGATAGCCCAACTCAAAGGCGAAAACTTACAGCTGCCCAACATTGGTGAAAGCTGGGAGATCTCAGCCGTCAACGGCAATGAATCAGTCGTTGATGAAGGCAATCAGAAAGGCATGACCCTCAACCAGCTGACCGAGACCTACGGAGAAGAACTCTTAGGCAGCAAGGTTGTAGGCACCTACGGCAAGACATTTCCGCTGCTAATCAAACTTATCGACGCTCTCGACAACCTCTCGCTCCAGGTTCACCCTGATGACGAGCTCGCTGCCAAGCGACACAATTCGAGGGGCAAGACTGAGATGTGGTATATTATCGACGCTCGTCCTGACGCCAAGATCTACTGCGGCCTCAAAGGCACGCTTACAGCCGATAATTTTGCAGAGCACGTAAGGACAAACATAATCATGGATGATGTTATGACCTATCCTTCGCAAGCCGGTCAGTTCTACTTTATACCTGCAGGCACTCTCCACGCTATCGGCGCCGGTAACCTTATAGCCGAGATCCAGGAGTCGAGCGATATAACCTACCGCGTCTATGACCACAACCGCGTCGGGAAAGACGGCAAGCCGCGCCAGCTCCATATCGATGAGTCGCGCGAAGCCATAGACTATACTTTCCCCAACGATGTAGAGCCCACGGCCAAAATATTTGATACAACAAAGCCTGAGGCTGTAAGCTGCGAATATTTCACTGTCGATTATCTCGCAGTCACCGACGGCGAGGCTATCAGCATCAAGCCCACCGGCCAATCTTTTATAGTCGTCATGGCCGTCAACGGCTCGATCACTGTAAAAGCCGACGGCTCGAGTCGCACTCTCACCGCCGGCCATACAGCCCTAATCCCCGCCTCAGCCCAAAGCCTTGAAATATCCGGCTCAGGTAAGGCTCTATACATCTACATTTAAGCTTATTATTATTCGAAATTATTGCGTTTACCTTATCAATTGCTTTTTGCAGTTGATAAGGTAAACTTCTTTAGGCAAGGATGGTTTTAATCACTTTTGCAGGAACTCCGCCGACGATGGTGCGGGGCGCGACATCCTTATTGACCACAGCTCCGGCGGCGATAATCGCGCCTTCGCCGATGGTCACGCCTTGAAGGATCGTGACATTGGCTCCGATCCACACCTTGTCACCGATTTTTACAGGCGCCGGGATCATGTCTCCCCGGTGCTCAGGATCCATTGCGTGATTAAGCGTGGCGATCACGCAATTGTGACCGACCAGAACGTCATCGCCTATAGTGATGCCGCCCTGGTCCTGAAACTTACAACCGGCGTTGATAAAAACCCGCTTACCGATGCGGATATTTTTGCCGCAATCGGTGTAGAACGGCGGAAACAGGCCAAAGCTTTCGTGAACCTCCGCGCCGGTCAGTTCCGACATCAGTGCGATGACCTCATCGTGGTTATGATAAGCGTTGTTGATCTGCATAGTAATGCGTATAGCTTCCTGGCTTAGCTCGTGCATCTTCTTGTGGACATCACTGCCGGCGACTATAAGCTCGCCGGAATCCATTATTTCGATAAATTGTTTAGTCGTCATCTCAGATATTTTATTTCATTAGTTTATCACTGGCAAAGTTAGCTTCTTGCGGTATGAGTGATGTAACCCGAATCGTGGCAAAACATACCAAAATTACTGCAAATATCTGTAAATCCCAATTTAATGCAAACACTCCGACACAAACGATGCGTGCTGTGTCGTAATATTTTGTATCTTTGCAACGTTAGTGTCTCTATGTGACACTAAGAAAATAATTGCCAATCATTATCATATGAATCAAGATAACCCCACTTCTCCCTCCAAGCGCATACCGAGGAATGTCTCTGCGCTCAAACGAATCAGACAAATCGTTGCCGCCATCAGCATTGCGATGGTGACGTTGCTGTTTGTTGATTTTACAGGAACTACCCACGCTTGGTTTGGCTGGATGGCAAAAATCCAGTTTCTCCCCGCCGTGCTTTCGCTCAACCTGATTGTGGTCGCCGCACTTGTCATACTGACACTGGTCTTCGGGCGTCTTTACTGTTCGGTAATCTGTCCGCTCGGCATAATGCAGGACGGTTTCGCTTGGCTCGGTAAAAAAGCCAAGAAAAACCGCTATAGCTATTCTGCCGCTAAAAATGTCATCAGATACACCCTTCTCGCGGTTATGATCGCAGCCATAATCGCCGGCATCGGAGCGGTGGTCGCGCTGCTCGCTCCCTATAGTGCATACGGCCGCATCGCCCAGAGCCTGTTGGCTCCTGTGTGGCAATGGGGCAACAATCTTTTGGCATCATGGGCTGAGGCCAAAGAGAGTTATGCCTTCTACTCGGTTGACATCTGGCTCCGTGGAGGCATCACTTTAGCCGTGGCCTCGGTGACACTGATTGCCCTCGCCATTTTAGCCTGGCGCAACGGCCGGACTTACTGCAACACCATCTGCCCGGTCGGAACGGTGTTAGGCTTTCTGTCGCGTTTCTCGCTGCTGCGGCCCATCATTGACACAAGCAAATGCAATAGCTGCGGACTCTGCGCCCGCAACTGCAAGGCGGCGTGTATCAACAGCCGTGAGCACACCATCGATTACTCTCGCTGCGTAGCCTGCTTTGACTGTCTCGACAAATGCAATAAAGGGGCTATCTCCTACGCGCGGCGGCAGCCTTCGGTAGTCAACAAGTTTGTCAATAAACCGGTCGACGCTTCGCGCAGGGGCTTTATGACTGTCGCTGCGACTATTGCCACGAGCGCCGCGCTCCACGCTCAGGAAAAGACCGTCGACGGCGGCTTAGCCGTAATCGTCGACAAGAAGGCGCCCAAACGAAAGACTAAAATCGTGCCGCCCGGCGCACTGAGCATCAAGAATCTCGAGTCGCACTGCACGGCATGTCAACTGTGTGTGGCATCCTGCCCCAACGGAGTGCTGAGGCCCTCAACATCGATCGGCTCGCTTATGCAGCCCGAATCTTCCTACGAGCGCGGCTATTGCCGACCTGAGTGTACAAGTTGCTCGGATGTCTGCCCCGCCGGCGCCATCAGGCCAATAACCGTAGCCGACAAATCATCGGTCCAGATCGGTCACGCCGTATGGATCAAAGATAACTGTGTGCCTCTTACGGACGGCGTGGAGTGTGGCAACTGCGCTCGCCATTGCCCCACCGGCGCCATCATAATGATCGCGTCAGACGCCGACACTCCCGACTCTCCGCGCATCCCGGTCGTCAACAACGAGCGATGCATCGGCTGCGGAGCCTGCGAAAACCTATGCCCTGCCCGACCCTTCAGTGCAATTTATGTCGAGGGCCACGAAGTTCACCGTACAATCTGATAACGCGCATATATGATGAAAAATATTATCACCCGCAGAGATTTCATAAAGAAGCTTGGTTTGGGGGCCGGAGTGACAGGCCTTGCTTTGGCCGGATGTGACAGCAAGTCTAAAGAACTGACCGAAAGCCACTCTGCTGACTCAGAGATCCCTACCGACAAAATGACATATCGTGAAAATCCCAAGACAGGCGAGCGAGTCTCGATACTCGGCTACGGCTGTATGCGAAGGCCTACCGTTAGCGGTGACAATGCCGGCGAAATCGACCAGGAAATGGTCAACCGCCTTATCGACACTGCGATAGCCCACGGTGTAAACTACTTTGACACATCTCCCGCCTATTGCAAGGGCCGCTCGGAGCGCGCCACGGGTATCGCCCTGTCGCGATATCCGCGTGAATCATACTACATCGCTACCAAGCTATCAAATTTCGCGCCACAGACATGGAGCCGCGAGGCGTCGATCAATATGTATCATAACTCGCTCAAGGAGCTTCAGACTGACTATATCGACTATATGCTGCTCCACGCCATCGGCATGGGCGGAGGCATGGAGGAATTTCAGAAACGATATATCGACAACGGCGTTCTCGACTTTCTTATGGCAGAGCGCGATGCGGGCCGCATCAAGAATCTCGGCTTCTCATATCACGGCGATGTCGCCGTGTTTGACTGGGCGCTCGCCAATCACGACAAATACAAATGGGACTTCGTGCAGATCCAGCTCAACTATCTCGACTGGAAACACGCCCGCGAACTAAATCCGCGCAACACTGACGGCGAATACCTCTACGGCGAGCTTGAAAAGCGCGGCATACCCGCAGTAATTATGGAGCCCCTGCTTGGCGGACGCCTCTCTAAAGTGCCTGACCACATTGCTGCGCGCCTCAAGCAACGCGAACCTGACAACAGCGTGGCCTCGTGGGCATTCAGATATGCAGGAACACATCCCGGAGTGCTGACCGTGCTAAGCGGCATGACCTATATGGAGCACCTCGAAGACAACCTGCGCACCTACAGTCCGCTCGTGGCCTTGACCGACGAAGAGATGAACTTCCTCTATGACACAGCCGACCTGATGGTGCAGTACCCAACCGTGGCCTGCAACGACTGCAACTACTGTATGCCCTGCCCCTATGGTCTCGACATCCCGGCCATCCTCAACCATTACAACAAATGTGTCAACGAAGGACACATCGTCAAAGACAGCAGCGCCGACAATTACGCCGAAGCGCGCCGGGCCTACCTCATAGGCTACGACAGGTCTGTGCCCAAACTCCGTCAGGCGAGCCACTGCATCGGTTGCAACCAGTGCTCGCACCACTGCCCCCAAGGCATCGACATCCCCAAAGAACTCCATCGCATCGACCGCTACGTCGAATCTCTCAAACAACAGACTATCTAAGCGATAAAAATAGGGACATCGTAAACCGATGTCCCTAAACTTTTGGTATCTATTTTGTGGAGGGGCCTGGGATCCTTTTTTTTGGGGGGGCGTTGCAAGCAACGACCGTACAACTGATCCGATCCTAGCAACGACCGTACTAGTGGAGGTAGTTGGTGACGCGGAGGTTGGTGATTTTGGATTTGTAGTCGCCGGTCTTCTGGAGGGGGAAGACGAGGGTGCGCTGCTCGGCAATCTTGCGCGAGTTTTCGTTCTGACGCCACCAACGGAGGTTCATATCGTCGATCAGCTGACCGTTGAGGTAGAAGCGGAGGGCGTCTTTGTCACCCTGGATCTTGACATGGCTCTTCTCGCCGGGACGGACGTCGTGGCGGAGGTAGTAGAGTTTGTCATCGCGGCTATAGCCGAGGGTGCCGGTGATGGGGTTAGAGAGCCAGAATGTGCCGTTGGGCGACTCGAAGAGGGCTGTGCCCTTGGCTTCGTCAGCGCCGTCGATATCAAACTCGACAGTGTAGTCATAGCCGATCTCGGTAACGAGCATTGTGGTCAGGGGCTGAAGGTCGGCAACCTCAAGGATGTCAAGCTGGCCGGGACCATAGGTGGCGAGATAGTTCACACCGGGAGCCTCTGACAGGCTTGCGCTCTTGGCCTCGAACTCATCAAAGGGCACGCTTACCTTGGTACCGCTCCAGTTTTTGGCAGCGACTGTGGGCAGGGCGTGCATCACGCGATGATGGATATCTTTGACTGTCACACCGTTAGTGGGATGATCGTTCCAGACGGCAAACATACCGCCGACGATCTGCGGGTCGCCCTCTTCGAAGGTAAAGCCGTTGAAATCGTTGGGAGCCCAATTGTCATAGATGTGGCGGGTGTCGAGGTAGTCGTGGTAGTAGCCTGCATGAGGCACAATGTAGAGGATCTGGTCAGGCATCGAAACCATCTCATAGCCAAGATCGTGCATTTCCTGAGGGTTGGCAAAGCCGTTGCTCCACACGATCATCTCGACGTCATCGACCTTGACAGGCTGCTCGCCTTTGGCATGGGTGAGCGAACCCCACACGAGGGCTTTCTTGCCATAGTCCTCGGCCATGCGCATATAGCGATCGGTGAAGTAGCGGAATTTCTCGACCACGATTGAGTCGCGGTTAGAATATTCGTCAGTGCCGATGTTGAAACGGCTGCCGACGAACACCGGGTCGGGACCGGCGAGATACTCAGTGAAGAGCGAGTCGATAAAACCGTAGGTCTCGTCAGTCATGATGTTGAGGTGGTCTTTGCCATACTCCTCGGGTGTGCTTCCGATCGAGGGGCGGAAGCGGGTGAAGGCGAGCGAGTGGGCAGGCACGTCGATTTCGGGGATCACCTCCACACCTCGGCTGAGGGCATAGCGCTGGAAGTCGCGGAAGTCATCTTTGCTGTAAGATCCGTCGCGGGCTGTCAGGCCGGGGAAAGTCTCGCTCTCGAGGCGGAAAGCGGCCTGAGTCTTGTCCCAATCATCGTCATAGAAGTATGTGAAGCCGTTGTCGTTGAGGTGGAGGTTAAGCTCGTTGAGCTTATAGTATGACATGATGTCGATGAGATTATAGAGATAGTCGAGGGGGATGTATTTACGACCGGCGTCCATGTGGAAACCACGGAAGCCGTAGGCCGGAGCATCGGCGATATGGCCCTTGGGCAGCGCGGGAGCCTGGTCAAACATCTGGAGCAGTGTGGCCGCACCCCAGCGGGCGCCCTGCTCGGCGGGAGCGGTTACGGTCACACGGTCGGCGATGTCGACGGTGTAGCTCTCGGGCGAAGCCTTCTTAGAGGGTTTCATCACAAAGGCGATGTCGCCCTTGCGGGGCTTGGCAGTATTGACGACTTCGAGCTTGCCGCCGGTCATAGTGGTATAGTCCTGAGCGAAGCGGCGGGCGATGTCCTCAAGGCGAGGGTCAGAGTAAGTGACGCGGGCGTCAGAGGGGATTTCGAGCGAGCCGTCGGCTCCGCGCCATTCGCGGATTTCGGGCACCGTGAAGGGTTTGGGGTTGGCGGCATAGCCGACCAAA
Source organism: uncultured Bacteroides sp. (assembly GCA_964423485.1). Classification (GTDB taxonomy): domain Bacteria; phylum Bacteroidota; class Bacteroidia; order Bacteroidales; family Muribaculaceae; genus CAG-873. Next base: position 736 of record CAYRFB010000046.1, on the reverse strand, counting down.
GTCACGGCGAGCACAGACGCAATCGCACCAATGCGAATGATTGATCTGATAGTCATAGCGGTTTTAGTTTTATAGGTAAAAGATAAGGGATGCGCCGCTCGGGGCGACGCATCCCTGCATTAATATTTTTTATTCATAATCAGCCATATACCGACCTTATCAGGGGATAAGGTTGTGGGCGCGGAACACTTTCTGGATCTTTTCGAGCGCTGTGGTCACCTGCTCTTTGGTGTGGGTGGCCATAAGGCTGAAGCGGATGAGAGTGTCCTGAGGAGCGACTGCCGGCGACACGACGGGGTTGACGAAGATGCCCTCGTTGAGGAGGTCGCGGGTGATGGCAAAAGTCTTGAAGTTATCGCGGATATAGAGGGGGATGATCGGTGTCGAGGTGTGGCCGATCTCGCACCCCATGTTGCGGAAGCCTTCGAGAGCATAGTTGGTGATTTCCCAAAGGTGCTCCTGACGCTCGGGCTCGGCGATCATAATGTCGATGGCCTTGAGGGCAGCCGCAGTCGAGGCGGGAGTGATGCTGGCAGTGAAGATATATGAGCGAGAGTGGTGACGGAGGAAGTTGGTGATCTCCTTGTCAGTAGCGATAAAGCCGCCGAGCGAAGCAAATGATTTAGAGAATGTGCCCATCACGAGGTCAACGTCGTCGGTCACGCCGAAATGGTTGCAGACGCCGCGGCCGCCTTCGCCGAATACGCCGATCGAGTGAGCCTCGTCGACCATCACC
>CAYRFB010000045.1:0-15775 GCA_964423485.1 uncultured Bacteroides sp. | reverse complement strand
CTCCTCGACTTCACCGCCCGCACCTACGACCCCTCAATCCCCCTCTTCCACACCCAAGACCCAATGGCAGGCGACTACACCCCCTTCCTTCCATACCTCTACTGCGGAGGCGATCCTATAAACAGAATCGATCCCGATGGCAGAGAATGGGAAATTGAGGAAATTCGGGATAAAAACGGTTTGAAAGTTAATATTAGAGTAACCGGTGTATTATTGAATTTGAGTAGTAAAAGATTCGATATGGAAGCGTTGAATAATTCTATAAAAGAACAATTAGAAACTGTATATTCGTGTCAGCTGGATGGCATTTCAGTAAATCTGACGGCTGATATTAGACTGGTTGAATCAGTAAATGATATTGTTGTATCAGATCATATATTTATGGTTGTAGACAACTCTTGTCTAGGAAAGTCTACTTACTTAGCACTAACAAATGGTTATACGATCCAGATAGGAACAGAACTGGCTGCACAAACAATTTCCGGGGAGAATCAGAGATCCATTGCCCACGAGTTAGGACACTCTGGAGGTTTACGCGATGTAACTTCAGAACGTAATACATTAAAAATCAACGACTCCTCCCTTAACCTAATGACTCAGATAAAAGATTTGCCTAAAGAATTTAATAAAAACGCATGCAGGCAGCTCGAACCGATCCAAATAAAACAATTGATTAATAACTACAAGATGAAGAATCAAATAAAAGATATGAATCCCTACACCGATTTAAGCAAGCGAGTCGAAATACTGCAAAAGGCATTAAGGAAGAAAAAATTAATAAAAAGATAGATATGAAGATAATTGTATCAAATCTGAATATAATTATATCGATTATATTGGTTTCATTACTATCCTGTACAGGTAATGTTAAGAGATATAATCTTCCCTATGATTTACCTAATGAGGTCGGTATGTGGGTCAGCGTCAGTGATACAACCTATGAAAGCTCTTACTATCTTATCAGAGATTCCATATACGCTTGTGAAATCTCTTTCGCTGATGGTTGCTCTTATGATTACTCAACTTTTGTTCCGCCATTGCCAGATGTTGACGTTGCTTCATTTGAAGTGAACATCAATGAAGACAAGTCACCCTATGCTAGAGATAAGAATAATGTTTATTTCACGGCAAATAATAATTATGATAGCAGCGAAGAGTTTTTTGAGGCAGAAGATTGCGGAGGTGTAGTATTTTCAGGAGATCTATCCATTAAAGGAGCTGACCCTCAAACTTTCCAATATATTGGAAATGATTACGCATTTGATAAAACTAATATTTATTATGAAGGACGAGTCGTTAAGCAAGCAGATCTGCAAACATTTAAGGTCTTGGGCTATGGCTATGCTATTGATAAAGAGAATATGTATCACCAAGGTTTCAAAATTAAATGGAATGATCATGTTTTATCAGCATTGCAACATGGTGAATATCCGGATTATTTACCCCGGGATTATGGAATGACCGAAGATGAGTTATAAATCTTATTAATTGAATTATGCGAGCGACGGCGATAGGGATTATGATGACAGTGTGTGCGGGGGCGGCTGCGGTGGAGTTGCTGCCTGGCGATGGCGAGTGTGTGAAGGTCTATCGGCTCGAGGCTGAGATCGACGCGGGTGCCGACGGGGTCTGCGACCTTTCGGGGGCCGCGGTCACGGGTGAGACGGGGATGCGCTTCGAGCACTATGGTGACAGCCTCGTCAGGCGCGTGGCCGGGCTTCAAGCCGACTGGCTGCGCGTAAGCGGCGACACGGTCTGGAGCCTGGGCGCCGACACTCGCCGCGAAAACACCCGCTACGCCCACGGCCTGCCATACCTCTTGCCCTGCCTGAGCACAGAGGGCGGCGACTCGGTGCGCCACAACGTGTTCATGACCATCGACCGCGAGAACGACATCTTCAGCCGCTACAGCAGCCGTCAGGGCTGCGGATTCATACTCCCCGGCGGCGACACCATAGCGTCGACCTACTGCGTCGAGACAGAGGTCAGCGGCAGCGGCGTCACTGTCAGCCACAGCCGATGGTATGCCGACGGCGCCGCGTGGCCTGTGGTAGAGCAGGTGACTGCCCGCGCCGGCGACCAGGAGCAGTCGGCCGTCACCATCTGTCCGCCCGACGAGCAGCCCGGCCCGCAAGTGGCCTCAAGAGCCATGGACGGCCGCGCGAATCCCGGCAGCGGCAGCGTCTACGACATGCTCGCCCGGCTCCACAACTCAGACCCTGACCCCACACGGCCCGGCGCGCCGGCTGAGGACCCGACATTCAGCTACGCCATGACCGCCGAAGGCATCACCATCAGCGGTGAGTGCGCCGACGGCGCAACGGCGCGCCTCTTCGACGCCGCCGGCCGACAGTGGCACGAAGGCCCCGCCACCCAAACCATCGCCACCGCCTCACTCCCCGCCGGCGTCTACCTCCTCCACATTACCACCCCCACCACCTCCCAAACCCTCAAACTCACCCTCCGCTAACCGCACGGATTGCTTAGGTGTAGCGGTTTTTGTCATAAATGTTAATTGTGAGTTACAATTTATTTTAGTATCTTAGCGGCTTGAAACTGAAATAAGTAAATATAAATCTTAAAATAACTCCTAACTTATGTTTAAAAACCAGCCTAAAGGTCTCTATGTGTTGGCGTTGGCTAATACGGGTGAGCGTTTTGGTTATTACACCATGCTTGCGATTTTCCTGTTCTATCTGCAGGCAAAATTCGGCTTTGACTCCACTTGGACGGGTCAGATTTTCTCAATTTTCCTTGCGTTAGTCTACTTTATGCCCCTCGTCGGAGGATGGCTGGCTGACAAATGGAGTTTCTCGAAGTGCGTTGTTTCGGGTATCGCCGTGATGTTTATCGGCTACGCACTTATGTCGGCTCCGACACCTGTGCGCAACGACACATCGATGATGATCATGTTTGCGGCTTTGCTCCTGATCTCGGTCGGCACGGGCCTTTTCAAAGGCAACCTTCAGGTGATGGTCGGCGACCTCTACAACGACCCGAAGTACAGCAGCAAGCGCGACACGGCCTTCTCGCTCTTCTATATGGCCATCAACCTTGGCTCAATGTATGCGCCCGGCGCAGCGATCGCTCTTAAGAACCTGGCGCTCAAGAATGCCGGCTTCCTCACCAACGACTCAATGATGGCTACGGTCAGCAACTGGTGTCTCGACACCCAGGGCTTCACCAATATGCCCGTCGACGGCGACAAACTGACGGCGATGAAAGACTTCGCCCTGCAGAAGGGCATGGAGTCGGGCGGCGACGTCGGAGCGTTCCTGTCTCAATATATTGCTGACTTTGCAGCTCAGTGTCATGTCGCATACACGGGCATCTCAGATTTTGCAGAGCAGTATATCACATCGTTCTCGACCGGATGCTCTTACGCGTTCATGCTCGCATGCGCTTCGCTCGTGGTCAGCTTCCTCATCTATATCCTCGGCCGCAAGACCTACGCTCACATCATCAACGACAAGAAGGCTGCCGACGGCGCTAAGGTGCAGACCGGCGCGCCCGTCAAGGAGCTTTCGCCCGCCCAGACCAAGCAGCGCGTTGTCGCTCTGCTACTTGTGTTTGCAGTTGTGATCTTCTTCTGGATGGTGTTCCATCAGAACGGTCAGACCCTCACCGAGTTTGCCAAGAGCTGTACGTCGCCCGACTCAAGCAGCTGGACCCGCATCGGCTTTAACCTCTGGGCTTTGACAGCAATCTGGATCGGCGTATATGCATTCTTCAGCGTAATCCAAAGCGCAACGGCTAAAGCTCGCGCCATCAGCGGCGTAGTGTTGGCCGCATGTATCGCTGCAGTGATCTGGATCTATGTTGGTTATACCCCCGCGACTGTCACCGGCATCGACCCGGCGGCTTATCAGCAGTTCAACCCCTTCTATGTTGTGGCGCTGACCCCCTTCTCGCTTGCTCTCTTCGGCTGGCTCGCCAAGAAAGGCAAAGAGCCTTCGGCTCCGCGCAAGATCGGCTACGGTATGGTCATGGCCGGCGCGGCCTATGTTGTGATGGTCTTTGGCTCGCTCTCGCTTGTCGGCACCAACGGCGACGTATCGTCAAACTGGCTTATCTCAACTTATCTGTTGCTGACATTCGCCGAACTCCTTCTCTCTCCGATGGGTATCTCATTTGTGTCGAAGGTGGCTCCTCCCAAACTCAAGGGCGCTATGATGGGCGGCTGGTTTGCGGCTACGGCCATCGGTAACTACCTCGTGTCTATCCCGATGTTGCTCTGGGGCAAAATCCCGACCACGCTCATCTGGGCTATCCTCATCGGCCTCTGCCTGCTCTCGGCTGCATTTATCTTCTCGATCATGAAGAAACTCGAGGCCGCCACCAGCGACACTGACGAGCCCGAGCCCGCAATCGACGAGCTCGAAACAGTCGAAGACGACGTTATCTGATCAATAGCTTGACTGACAGGATGACAATGACAACAGCTCATAGCGACGCGCTCGTCATCATACCGATGTATAACGAGTGTGAAAACGCTTCGGCCATCATCGACGCTGTCCTCTCGCAGCCTCACGACTTTGATGTGCTCGTGATCGAGGATAATTCGCCTGACGGCACTGCTGCCATAGTCAAAGAAAAAATGGCTGAGAGGCCGGGGCGCGTCCATATCATCGAGCGCCCCGGCAAGCTCGGTCTCGGCACTGCATATATCGCCGGATTCAAATGGGCGCTTGACCACGGCTATGAATATGTCTGTGAGATGGATGCCGATTTCTCTCACAACCCCGCCGACCTGATGAAGCTCTATGACGCTACGGCTGTCGAGGGCGCCGACGTGGCAATCGGCTCGCGCTATGTATCGGGTGTGAATGTCGTCAACTGGCCGATGGGGCGCGTGCTGATGTCGTATTTCGCCTCAAAATATGTCAGAGTCATCACCGGGATGAAGATCCATGACACAACGGCCGGCTTTGTCTGTTACCGCCGCCGCGTGCTCGAGGCGATGGATCTCGATGCTATTAAATTCAAGGGCTACGCATTTCAGATTGAAATGAAATTTACGGCTTATAAATTCGGCTTCAAGATTGTCGAGGTGCCGATCATCTTTGTCAACCGTGTGCTCGGTGTCAGCAAGATGAACGGCGGCATATTCGGCGAGGCCGTGTTTGGAGTCATCAGGATGAAATGGAACAGCCTTTTTAAGAATTATAAAAGATGATCGCAACCCTTATTTATAATGTAGACGTAGTGACACCCGAAAGGGTGTCGCGCGGTTTTGTAGCCGTCGGTGACGACGGTCGCATCGCCAAGGTCGGCGACGGCGAGCCGCAGCCCGAGCTTCTGGCCGAGGCGACCACGGCGGTCGACGGCCACGGAGCAATGCTGATGGCCGGCGCGATCGACTGCCATGTCCACTTCCGCGAGCCCGGCCTGACCCACAAGGCCACTATGGCCTCTGAAAGCCGCGCGGCCGTGGCCGGAGGCGTGACATCGTTCTTTGATATGCCAAACACTGTGCCGCAGACGGTGACGATGGAGGCCGTAGACGAGAAGGCCGCCATTGCATCGCGCACGTCGGTCGCAAACTATGCGTTCTTTATCGGCGCGACCAATGACAATATCCGCGAGATCCTGACGGCCGACTACTCGCGGGTGCCCGGCATAAAGCTTTTTATGGGCTCCTCGACCGGCAATATGCTGGTCGATAAGGAAAATGCTCTTTGCGAGCTATTTGAGCAAGCGCCGGCAATTATATCGGTCCACGCCGAAGACGAGGCGACCATTCGCGCCGCCCGAAAAGAAATCGAGGTCGAGTATGGCGAGGATGCTCCGGTCAGCCTCCACACTCGTCTGCGCCCCACCGAAGCCTGCTACAAGGCTACGGCCCACGCTGTTGAGATCGCCCGCCGTTATGGCACCCGTCTCCATGTCGCCCACCTTACTACGGCTGCCGAGCTTTCGCTGCTCGACCCGCCCGCACCGGTCGAAGCCAAGCGCATCACCGCCGAAGTCTCGCCTCACCATCTGATGTGGACCGTCGGTGACTATGAGCGCAAGGGTGCGCGCATAAAGATGAATCCGGCAGTCAAGTCAGCCGACGACCGTGAGGCTCTGCGCCGCGCTCTGGCCGAAGGTCGCATCGATATTGTAGCCACTGACCATGCGCCTCATCTGCTGACCGAGAAGCAAGGTTCGCTGTTCAAGGCCGTGAGCGGCGCTCCGATGGTGCAGTTTTCACTGCCCGTGATGCTTGGCCTTTACGACCCGCAGACCGTGACGCGCGTGATGTCAGACAATCCGGCGCGATTGTTTTTGATCGCCGGCCGTGGCCGCGTGGCCGAGGGCTGTTACGCCGACCTTGTGCTGGTGGAGAAATTGTCCGAACCCGTGACCATCACTGACGCTGATGCGCTCAGCCTGTGCGGCTGGACGCCGATGGCCGGCGAAACGTTGCATCATAAGGTCGTCAAGACATGGGTCAACGGCAACCTTGTATATGCCGACGGCGCGATAGACGACAGCCACAAAGGCATGCAAATCACCTTTAATAAGCGAAAATGACCTCACATAAGACACCTCAGGGGCTCACCCCGCACGAAGTCGAACAGTCGCGCGCCGCTCTTGGCGAAAATGTGCTGACGCCACCGCCGCGTCCGTCGCTTTGGCGCAAGTTTCTCGGCTGTTTCAGCGATCCACTGATCAAAATCCTGCTCGTCGCGCTGCTCCTGTCGCTTGGTATCTCGGTCTATGAGTTTGTCACCGGAGCCAAGGGAGCCTCGGTGTTTTTTGAGCCGACGGGTATATTCTTTGCTATCGCCCTCGCCACGCTGATCGGTTTCTGGCTCGAAGTGAGCGCCGACCGAAAATTTGAGATATTAAATCAGGTCAACGATGACCTGCTTGTCAAAGTCATCCGCTCAGGCGGAGTGATGCAGATACCGCGACGCGAGGTGGTCGTCGGCGACCTTGTCTTGCTTGAGCAAGGCGACGAGATCGTGGCCGATGGCCGCTTGCTCGACTCTATGGACCTGCTTGTCAACGAAAGTTCGCTCACAGGCGAGTTGCAGGTCGGCAAATCTCATCTTGAGTCAGAGCGCGACTCTGACGCCACTTATGCGTCAGACACGGTGCTCAAAGGTTCGACCGTCATCGAGGGCCGCGGCCTGATGGAGGTCACTGCCGTCGGCGACGCCACCCAGTATGGCAAGGTCTACGAGGCTGCTCAGATCGACAATGGTGTCAAGACCCCGCTCACACTGCAGTTTGAGCGTCTCGGCCGGCTCATCGCCACGGCAAGCTATGTCGTCGGCGGTCTGATAGTCGTCGGCCGCTGCGCAATGTTTGACTGGGGCGCAGCCACCACGCTCGAAGCAATCGACTACTCATTGACCACTATAATGTTGGCCATCACGCTGATAGTGGTTTCTGTCCCCGAGGGACTGCCGATGAGTGTGACTCTGAGTCTGGCGCTGAGCATGAGGCGCATGCTGGCGTCAAACAACCTTGTCCGCAAGCTCCATGCCTGTGAGACGATGGGCGCTACGACGGTTATCTGCACCGACAAGACAGGCACACTGACGATGAACCGCATGACCGTCGAGTCAACCGCCTTCGCGTGGCTCGGCCGTGACGGCCGCTTTCCGTCAGAGGGTCTGCAAGCTGATATAATCGCTGAAGGTATAGCGGTCAATTCGACTGCGTTTTTGAATTATGATGAGTCAGGCAAGCCCTCGCCTGTGGGCAACCCGACTGAGGGGGCGCTGCTGCTATGGCTCTATGACAACGGCCGCGACTATCTGAAGCTGCGCGAGGATGCTGCGGTGCTCGAGCAGATGCAGTTCTCGACTCAGCGAAAATATATGGCCACTGTTGTCGACTCACCTTTGACCGGCCGACGCACGGTCTATGTGAAAGGCGCGCCTGAGATGGTGCTCGCTGCCTCTAAATCACTCGCCGGCGATATGACCGCCGACGAAGTCAACTCTGTTTTGGCCTCATACCAGTCAAAGGCGATGCGCACACTCGGTTTCGCTTACGCTTTTGTGCCTGACGGCGTCGATGACGTCATCACCGACGGCAAGGTCAATCCCGCTGTCGAGCTCCAATTTATCGGAGTCTGCGGCATCGCCGACCCTGTCCGCGCTGAGGTGCCTGCCGCTATCCGCCAGACGCTTAAGTCGGGCATAGGAGTCAAGATCGTCACCGGCGATACTCCCGGCACAGCTTGCGAAATCGGTCGCCAGATCGGTCTCTGGACTGACAGCGACGGCGATGAGGCGCATATTTCCGGTACAGATTGGGCCGAGCTCAGCGATGAGGAGGCTCTGCAGAGAGCCAAGGCCATCAAAGTGATGTCGCGCGCGAGACCGACTGATAAGTCGCGCCTTGTGCAGATGCTTCAGCGCCTCGGTGAGGTTGTGGCCGTCACCGGCGACGGCACCAACGACGCTCCGGCGCTCAATGCCGCCCAGGTCGGTCTGTCGATGGGCGACGGCACGGCTGTAGCCAAAGAAGCCTCTGACATTACGATCATGGACAACTCGTTTGCATCGATCACTAAAGCCGTGATGTGGGGGCGCTCACTCTATCAGAATATCCAGCGATTTATCCTCTTTCAGCTGACGGTCAATCTTGTAGCCTGTGTGATAGTGGTGATCGGAGCATTTACGGGCACCGAGTCTCCTCTGACCGTGACCCAGATGTTGTGGGTCAACCTGATTATGGACACCTTTGCCGCCCTTGCTCTCGCGTCGCTTCCGCCGAGCGAAGAGGTGATGAACCATAAGCCGCGTAAAGCTAAAGACTTCATCATCACCAAGCCCATGTATGCTCGCATCATCGGGGTAGGGGTGTTGTTCACGGTGCTGCTTTACGGCGTGATGGAGTATTTCCGCGTGAGTCCGATTGAGCGTCTTGAGGATTTTAACCTTAACCAATTTTTTGCGGCGCTTTTCAGCCGTCCCGGCGGGGGAGCACTGACGACCTACGACCTGACGATCTTTTTCACCATTTTTGTGTTCCTTCAGTTCTGGAATCTCTTTAACGCCCGTGCGTTTGCAAGCGGCCACACAGCCTTCCACGACGCGCGCCACAGCTTGGTGTTCTTCGGCACACTTGCCATAATATTCATAGGCCAGATAGCGATCGTCTACATCGGCGGCCCAATGTTTAACGTCTGCCCCATCTCCCTCACCGACATGGCCATCATCATCCTCGCAACCTCATTAGTAATGATAGTCCCGACATTGATTAGCTTGCTGAGGCGTAAGTCGTAAGTAAACCACATTTATGAATATTAAAATAGACTAAAATGAGATATATTTGGAGTTTTTCCATAATCGCAACTCTGCTATTGGCGATAATCGGTTGTAGTGCCGACCATAGTGCTCAGTCAGATGAAGCGGCAGATCAGTTGTCTTTTATAGAACTGGACGAAAGACGATCTGTTGGTGATAGGGAAATAAAACTGAGCGATTTGGTCGAAAACTATGAGGTCGTAAGTTTTGAAAATACCGACTCTGCCATATTCAAGTCGCAAAAAGTTGTTGTGTCTGACAATTATGTTGTTGTCATTCAAGGCGGTATGGCACCCCTGATGCTGTTTGATAAAAAAGGAAATTTCATAGGTAAAGTGGGAGCGCGAGGTATGGGTCCTGGAGAATACCAGCTCGTATATGATGCTTTGATCGATGAAGCCAGGGGAAGTATTTTTGTAGTTCCTTGGTATAGCCCGCAACCAACATTGGAATATGATCTAAAAGGAAAATTTGTTAGAAGCCATAGTATTCCTAAACTTGCGAAGTCTGTATTCTTCAATAATGCAGACGGCACGATTTCAGCTGCGTCATTGACATTTAATGATCAGGATGATACAGCAACTGCGCTGACATTCGACCCTCAGTCAGACTCAGTTAAGTCGGTGTTTTACCCCGCTCTCGGCGTTTCGTTGATGAATAGCGCCCAGGACGTTGTGGGATTGGATAATGAGATGTGGGCTTACCGAAATGTGCCCACAAATGTGTTTATGACAACATCCAACGACACGCTGTATGCCTACGACCATATTAACAACAAAATCCATCCAAGGGCATTTCTCAAAGAGAAAGGAGCCAAAGAACCCGGCTCGTGGTATATTGGGGTGGAGCTGCCTCAGGCTATAGCCTATGCGGTGGTAAACAGTCCGCAAAAGCGCAATATTTGGTATGATAAAAGGACCGGAGAACTGTCAAACACTACCATCATAAATGATTATATGGGCAACGCGCCCGTCTCATTAGGAGGTTTCCGCGACGGTTATTTTGTGCAAATTTGGGAGCCGGGTCTCTTGCGTGACCGCATTGATGACCGTTGGCTGCCCGACAACAAAATGAGTGAAGCACAAAGGCGCGAACTTGAAAAATTTCGTGACTCGATTGACCCCGATGGTAATAACATAATGCTGATAGGTAAACTTAAGCAATAATAAAAGCAATAGTAAAAATTATGTAGCCTTGCGCGGGGCGTTTTTGTTTGTTCGGTTTTTTGTGTTATCTTTGTGGTTGGAAAAATATCTAACAACCATAAAATCAACATTACATGAAACTAACAAGTGCATTGCCGGCTTTTGCTCTGGCTCTCGCAATGGCATCATGCAGCTCGTCGCCTAAGACGACTCAGGTGCAGTGGGAGACTTTGGGCAACAAGACCGATGAATCAGGTAGCTATTATGTGCAACGCTTCACTGTGACGGGTAACCACGATTTTGACCGTCTGGCGTTCAATCAGTTTGCCCGGACTATGAAGCCCCTCAACCCGGCCGATACCCTTATCGAGATCAAGCCCGGTTATTATTGCATCTCTTCGCCCCGCTTCCGCGCGGCCGAAGGCGACACTGTCATTGTCGACATCCGCGTCGACGATATGCTCCGCGCCATAAGCTATGCACCCGACGGTGTCCACACCGCCAATTTCGACGGCACGACGGCCCCGGTTGAGCTCACTTTTGCATCAATGACCGAGCGCCCCGACCAATATTCGCTCCCCGGCAAAGACCGTATGCCTAAAGGCGAGGACATCTATGCGTTCAACGAAACTCTCGTCGCTGGCGTGCCCGGTGATTACGAGGCCATACCTTCTTTCAAGAAAGTGACCCTCACTGACGGCGAGTCGACTGTTGCCGACATCAAGATCGTAGAGAAAGAGGCTGACCCGTCGGTTGGCGAAAAGTACACCATCACTATCGCCGATAACGTCGCAACCGTCGAGGCCGCTCCAGCATTCATGAAGACTGCACGTCAGCGCGCCGAGAATCTCGTCGCCGGTTTTGCCGGTCCGACAGTGGCCAACGCTGTTGTCGAGGACGAGCCTGACTTCGCTTATCGCGCCGTGATGATCGATATCTCGCGTAACTATCAGACCCCCGAGGAAATGCGCCGCATCATCGACCTCATCTCGCGTTATGGCCTCAATACGCTCCATTTCCACTTCAGTGATGACGACGCCTGGCGTCTCGACATCCCCGGCCTGCCCGAACTCGTCGAGGTCGGCGCTCGTCGCGGCTACACTTTCGATGAAAACGAATTTATCGCCCAGATCCACGCAGGCGACGGCGACCCCAACTCTACAGCAGGAACCGCCAACGGCTACTTCACTCAGGAAGATTTTATCGATATGCTCCGCTATGCCGACAGTCTCGGTGTGCAGGTGCTCCCCGAAGTTGAGTCTCCGGGTCATGCCCGCGCTGCGATCAAGGCGATGGAAAAACGCTATCGCACCACAGGCGACGCATCGCTCCGCCTGATCGAGGACGGCGACACATCGGTCTACACCTCTGCGCAGTCGTTCCACGACAATGTGATGAACCCCGCCATTGAGTCGACTTACGCTTTCCTCGACAAGGTCTATGACGGCGTCATCGAGCTCTATCAGCGTGCAGGCGTCGAACTCCCCGCAATTCATATCGGCGGTGACGAAGTGCCTCACGGCGCATGGGGCGGCACACCCTCTGTCAACCGCTACCGCCAGGAGCACGGCACAGTCGGCAAGCGTCCCGACGGCGCCTTCGACCTGACATCTGAAGGCTATGGCGTGCGCAAAGACTTCTCTGACCACGAAATGCACGGTGTCTTCAACCAGCGCGTTTCTGATATGCTTAAGGCTAAAGGCGTGAAGGTTGCCGGCTGGCAGGAAGTTGTCTGCGATCGTCCTGACTCTTATGATGAGGCCGTAGCCCCCAACACTTACGCCGTAAACAGCTGGACTCAGTCACTGTCGACTCCCGATGCACCATCGCGTCAGGCCCTCGATGGCAACTATCCGCTGATCCTCAGCAATGTCAACCGTTTCTATCTCGATATGGCCCCGAGCTATCATCCTGACGAACGCGGCCTGACCTGGAGCACTCCGGTCGACGAATTTATCGCCCTCGGCGGTTACCCCGAGGAGTTAGTCGTTATGCAGCCCGGCGACCGCGAGAAGATCTTTGGTCTTTCAGGCCAGGTATGGTCAGAGACAGTGCGCAGCGCTGATGATCTCGAGATGCGCCTGTTGCCCACCATGCTCGGTCTCGCAGAGCGTGCATGGAACAGCACTCCGACCTACACCGATGCTGACTATAACGCCGTCATCGCCAACCGCGAGATCCCCGCTTGGGAGAAGGGCGACTATAACTATCACCTCCGCCAGCCCGGCGTGAAGGTCGTCGACGGCAAGGCTGTCATGAATGCTCCTTATGCAGGCAAGGGTGAGATCCATTATTCATTTGACAGCAAAAACCCGACTGAAAAATCGCCCGTCTACACTGAGCCTGTGGCGATACCTGAAGGCGCAACTCAGATCCGCGCCGCTTACTATCTCAACGGCAAGCACTCAGTCACTACAGTCGTTTGGCTCTAAGCCACAGGCTGACTATATTTGTCATATTGGCGACGGCGCGGCGTTGTAACCGCGCCGTCGCTTAATTTGTAGCCGCACCGTCGCTTAATTTGTGTGTGTGTGAAGTTTTGCGTAAATTTGTGTCTCAAAACATTATTCAATAGGTTTATTTAAGACAGTCTTGCATCACATGGCACTATCTACACTTACGGCAATTTCGCCGATTGACGGCCGTTATCGCTCGAAATGCGCTCAGTTGGAAAATTATTTTTCGGAATATGCGCTTATCCGTTATCGCGTAAAGGTTGAAGTAGAGTATTTTATCGCTCTTTACAATCTGCCTCTCCCCCAGTTGGCTTCGGCTCCCAAAGAGGCCGTTGAGTCGCTGCGCACCATTTATGAGAATTTCTCTGTGGCTGACGCTCAGCGCATCAAAGACATTGAGTCAGTCACCAACCACGATGTCAAGGCTGTTGAGTATTTCCTGAAGGAGCAGTTTGACGTGCGCGGCCTTCAGGCTTACAAGGAGTTTATCCACTTCGGCCTGACCTCGCAGGACATCAACAACACTGCCGTCCCGATGTCGATCAAAGATGCCCTCAACGACGTTTATATCCCCGCGATCGAAGGTCTGATCGAGACACTTTCGCGCCAGTCGATCGAGTGGGCCGACATACCTATGCTTGCCAAGACTCACGGCCAGCCGGCATCGCCCACACGTCTGGGCAAGGAGCTCAAAGTCTTTGTCTATCGTCTCACTGAGCAGCTCGCGTCGCTGCGCGCTACAAAGATCAGCGGCAAGTTTGGCGGCGCTACAGGCAACTTTAACGCTCACCGCACAGCGTTCCCGACGATCAACTGGCTTGATTTCGCCGGAAAATTCTTGAGCGAAAACCTCGGCATCGTGCGCGAAGAGTACACCACCCAGATTTCAAACTACGACAACCTCGCAGCCGTCTTCGACGCTCTGCGCCGCATCAACACCATAGTGCTCGACCTCGACCGCGATATGTGGATGTATATCTCGATGGAGTATTTCAAGCAGAAGATCAAAGAAGGCGAGGTCGGATCATCGGCAATGCCTCATAAGGTCAACCCGATCGACTTCGAAAATTCTGAGGGTAACCTCGGCATAGCCAACGCCCTGCTCGGCCACTTGGCTATGAAGCTGCCCGTGTCTCGTCTGCAGCGCGACCTGACTGACTCGACAGTCCTGCGCAACGTCGGCATGCCTCTCGCCCACGGCCTCATCGCGTTCGCTTCGACGGCAAAGGGTCTCGGTAAGCTGCTGCTTAACCGCGACGCCATCGACCGCGACCTCGGCCAGATGTGGAGCGTTGTCGCTGAAGGCATCCAGACCATACTCCGTCGCGAAGGCTACCCCAAGCCCTACGAGACACTCAAGCAGCTCACCCGCGTCAACACAGCGATCACAGAGAAGAGCATCTCAGACTTTATCGACACCCTCGCTGTCAGCGATGAAGTCAAGGCCGAGCTCCACGCTCTCAGCCCCTTCTCATACACAGGCTATTAATATTAATTGACATATATTACAACGGCCTCCCGGTACATCGCCGGGAGGCCTTTGCATCTTATAATATCATCAATTAACTATCTGCCGTACTGCTGAATAAGAATAGCGCCTTGAGGATTATATATTGACCGTAAAGAAATATAGATAATCGTATAATGCTGACTGCAGGACTATTAAATCTGTTGATTCGTCGTAGTCAAAATTCATATAGATTGAGGGCAAACGCAATAAACATATTGGATTGCAATTTAAATCGAAAACTTCAATCTCACTATATCCTGTCATAGAATCGATATCTACGTTTTTCTGACTTAGCGCAAGGACACGATCAGAAGCTACTTTAATGTCTGTGTAATGAATTCGGTTAGGCAAAACAGCTTCGTCATAAACCGATATGTTATAGAATTTATTGTTTTCTACGCTGCCTATCATTATCTTGTTCTCATCATAAAAAGCAAGCGACAAGGTATTGTTGCAGCTATTATAATCTTGCGTAAAGTCACTGTTTATTTCGACGCCATCGCGTGATATATTGGAGATTGTAATCGAATCATTTACATTGTCCTTTAATAAGTCATAGAGCATGAGCTTGCTGCATTCCGGCTTGTAATCTATATAGCATATTATGGGAAAAGACACTGCTTTGATAGAGTTTAGGGCGGTTTCAACTGTGTGGCCTGATGCTACGCCCTCCCCATTGTGGAGCAGAACCCACGACATTTTTGCGTTGTCGACGATCAGCAGGCTATCCTCACCTATGATTGAGACTGCCGCTGAGACAAACTCATCCGGGCCTTGGCCACGCTTGGCGATTGAGTCAACTATGGAATTGCGATTAATATTATAGAGATAGGCAAACCAGTCATCTCCGTCAGTCTCCATCAAGAGAAGGCTGTCATGTAAACTAATCGATTTGGTCGATGCAATCATAGGCAAATCAATGGAGTCAATATTCGCAACATTGATGATCGAAACGAAGCTATCTGTTTTGGGTGACACCGTGTATGACAGCTTGTCGGTTTGCTTTACGCACGAACTAATAATGGTCAATGTTGCGATTGCGAGTAAAGCAATCCGATAATTTAAGGTAAGAGGCTTTTTTATCATAATCTTAAAGGAGTATACGATTTTGAGTCTTAAATGAGAATCGAAAGGATATTGCTCTGCGATAGTTGTTTTATTGCGGAATGTTAACGCCAGTGACTTCTATGATGTAAGGATTGTCTTCTGTGTCTCCAACCTCAGCGAGGAATAAGAAAGAGTCATCACTGTCTCCACAAACAAGAGTGTTGAATGTCAATGGATGAACGTTATCTATAATATCGTTTTCAATGAGATTGATGTCTTCAGGGAAATAGGGAATGATGACACTCTCACCGCCTTTCGAAATCAACATTTTCCACTTGTTGCCAGGATAGCAAAGAATCATAA
>CAYRFB010000044.1:0-15934 GCA_964423485.1 uncultured Bacteroides sp. | reverse complement strand
TCATCTTCGACTCGGTGCGGGCGTGGGAGAGCATATCGATGAAGTTGAACACCACGACGTTGAGATCATTGCGCTCGAGCTGGGCAAAGTCGCGGATAAGACGCTCACCCGAAGTTGTGTCGTTGATCTTATTATATGAGAAGCGGCACTGCCGGCGATAGCGCTCAAACTGAGTAGCGATCAAGGGCGACTCGTTAAGATTCTTGCCCTCCTCAGAGTCTTCGTCGACCCAAAGCTCGGGAAACATCTTGGCGATACCGAGGGGCATCAGGCCTGAGAAGATGGCGTTGCGGGCATATTGGGTGGCCGTCGGGAGGATTGATGTGTAGAGACCTTCTTCGACGGTGAAATAATCGGTAAGGAGCGGCTTGATGGTGCGCCACTGGTCGAGACGGAAGTTATCGATGAGGATGAAGAAAACCTTCTCGCCCTTGTCGAGCAAGGGGAAGACCTTGCGCGAGAAGATCTTGGGACTCATCAGAGGCACGTCGTCGCCCTCGGTCGTCACCCAATCTTCATAGTTTCGGCGCACAAACTTGTTGAACTCAGAGTTGGCCTCAACCTTCTGCATCTCAAGGAGCTCGTCCATATTGGTGTCGGTCGACGCAAGCTCGAGCTCGCGATAGACGAGTTTGTCGTAGAGGGCATACCAATCGTCGATAGTGCGGGCAGAGTTGATCTGAGAGGAGATGTTGCCGAAGTCGCGTCGATAGTCCTGGGTGGTCTGATCGGCCACGAGACGGTCGCTGTGGAGTATTTTCTTGATGGCGAGCAGGATCTGATTAGGATTGACGGGTTTGATCAGATAGTCGGCTATCTTGCTGCCGACGGCCTGGTCCATTATGTTCTCTTCCTCGCTCTTGGTGATCATAATTACAGGCAAGTGGGGCTGGCGCTGCTTGATGAGTGAAAGGGTTTCAAGACCGGTGTAGCCCGGCATGTTCTCGTCGAGGATCACCAGATCAAAGTGCTCACTGTCGGTCAGAGCCAAAGCGTCGCTGCCATTGTTGGCCGTGACAAGCTCGTAGCCCTTGTTGCGGAGAAACATCAGGTGGGGCTTGAGAAGGTCGATTTCATCATCGGCCCAAAGGATGCGATATTGAGATTGAGTTGACATATCGTTAAGATTATGAATAAATTAATCATCGAGAAGAGGATCATCGCCTTCGCTGCCGGGCTCAACGTCGGGTAGAGGCGCGGGCTTGGGAGCAGGTGGCGCAGGTTGCTGAGGCTTGGCCGCGGGCTGCTTTTTATCGGTGGGAGAGGCCGGTTGGGTCGTCGGTGCCGGTTCAGGTTGGACCGCAGGCTCAGGGGTCGCTTCGGGTTGGGAAGCTTGCTGCTGATCGTCAGCGGCGGCGGCTTCGTCAGCCTCGTCGAGGGTCTCGATCTCTTCGGGAGCGAGGAGACCGGCCTGGGCGTCGATATAGTTCTGCTCTTCAAGATAACGGAAATAGTCGTCAAAAGTGCGACCTTCGTTCATCATTTTTTCGAAGTTGGCAGCGCTTATCGCTACTGGGCGTACGCCCGGGGGCAACTTGAAGTCAGAGGATGAGGCCATTACCTGACGATAGTGGTTGAGGGCGTCGAGATTGTCGAAACCGCGGATGACGATCATGCCGAGGCGCCCGAAATTCATCTGCTCGAGGTCGAAGTCGCGGACAACAAACGACCGGAAATTATGACGCGCGATCTCGAAGAGCAATTCATTGGTCGGCACCTCTGCAGCGTCGAAGACCATGATGAGCAACTGAGATGTGTCGGGGTTGAGGTCAAACTCGATCGGAGTGTCGGCCGCCGCGATGCTGTCACCGCCAAGTTTCAGATCCCAGATCATGCCTCGGATGTTGCCGTTTTCAGGCGACTGAAGCTTGCGGCCTTGCTGTATGCCCTTCATCCACGAGGCGGCAATGGGGGTGATGTCAGTCTCGGGATAGCGCTCGAGAAGCTCGCGGAGCACCTCGGCAAATTTTTCGGGCTGACGCTCAGTGACGTAGGCCAAAGCGTCGATAAACATAAACTTAGGCATAATCTCGCTCATCGGGAACTGCTCGGCCATCTGAGCGTAGGCAGCGTGGACGCTGTCGTTGCGGTTGTTGAGATAGTCATCGTAGGCTTTCTCATAGAGCTCGTGCTGGCGGCGGTCCATCTTGCGGAGATTGTCGATGTAATTGGGATCACGCATCGCCACGCCATATTTCGAGTCGGGGAAGTCGGCGAGGATAAGCTGACGGTAACGCTCGGCACGCGCCTCATCGCCCGCACGCATATACATAAGGTAGAGATTGTAGTAGACGTCGAGACGATAAACGTTGTCAGGATAGTCTTTAAGCAAACGGTCAAACTCGCGCTCGGCAGCAGGATAGTCTTCGAGCTTATCCTTGAGGATGACACCCATATTGAAGAGGCCTTCCTGAATGATGTCGTTGGCGGTGGCGCGCTCGGCGTCGTCCTTCGGGATCTGGGCGAGATAATACTCAGGATAATGCGGGTCGTCGGCCTTTGCAGCCTCAGCGTCACGAGCCTCGTCGACCTTATCGTTTGACTCGTCGGTGTCTTCGTCGTTTTCCTCCTCGTCTTCTTCAGAGTCGCCATAGTCAAGGTTGAACGAAGCCTTGTTGCGGCGACGCCAGTCGTCCTCGAGTTTACGCGAACCCCAACGGCGCTGGAACTCCGAGCGGCCGGCGTTGCGGGTAGCCGTATTGTAGAAATACCACGAGTTTTCAGAGTTGATGTTGAATGAGTTAGGCGCGTTGGCATTGTCGCCCAAGGCGCTGCCTTCAGCTTCGCGCGCTGCGAGATACTCCTCGCGCGCCGCTGCCTCGGCCTCCTCTTTTTCCTTCTTCTTAAGCTCATCGATGATCTTATTGATGATGGCGAGCTGCTGGTCGGGCGTCATATAGCTCAAGCGCAGGAGCGAGTCCTGGAGGGTAACATTCTGAGAGTATAGCGCCAGCTCGTCGAGCACGTCGCTGCGGCGAACGAGGGCGGCGTAGTCAGGATAATTCTTGGGCAACAGCGGCACGGCCTCGGCATAGCAAGGCTGAGCGAGCTCATACTCGCCCCGGTCAAAATAGAGGCCGCCGAGGCGAATCTGGTTGATAGCCTTGTCGATGCCTGAGCGGCTGCTCTTCTCGGCAGCGAGACGGTAGTTGGCAATGGCCTCGGTGGTGTCGCCGCGCGAGAGATAGAGGTTGCCGATGGCATAATAGATCTGATCAAGATACTCCTTGTTGCGGTCGTAGTGGGTCATGCGCTTGAGAGCCTTGACCTCGGGCGTGATGTCGGCGCCGTCATAGACCTCGCTCTGCTTGATGCGGGCGTTGAACTTTGTGCGATAGCTCGCCGATGCACCACTGCCAGCCTTCTTGTAGGCCTGATAGGCGTCGGCCTTACGGCCAAGGCGGGTGTAGACCTGACCGAGCAGGAAGTAGAGACGGGTGCGCTGCGAGCCGCTCTCGGCTTTTATCGCTCCTAAAAGATAGGGCACCGCGCCCTCATAGTCCTCGCTCTTGATCTTCCAATCAGCCATCGTGAAGTCATAGAGGCCCTGAAGCTGCTTGTTGTCGAGGGCTTCGGGCTTGATGCGGGTGAGGATCATCTCGGCCTCGAAGAGCCAATCTAATGACACATAGCTGCGAGCTTGCCAGATCTTGGCCTCGGTGACGGTGTTGGGCAGCCAAGTGAAGTGGCGGCTGATGTAGAAAAATGTTGATGCCGCGCCGAGGAAGTCGCCGTTGTAATACTGGCTACGGCCCATAAGCATCCAGGCGTTGTGGAGGAAGGGGTTATACTCGTCGCGCTTCATCCACTCTTTGTAGGCCTCATCGCGGCTTTTGCCTGACTTGCGGGCGGGTTTTTGCTTGATCGAGCGCAACTGTATGGCTTTCTGAGCCTTCTCTATCGACCGGGTGAAGTCGCCTGTGGGTTGAGGGGCAGTCTCGTCGCCTTTGGCCTCGACGGGGTGCATAAAAAGCAGACGCGAGGAGTAGTCATCCTCATACTTGTCTTCCATATCGGCCAAAGTCTCCTTAAAATGGGTGTCACCATTGTAGTAAATGTTGTAACGGGTGATGAAGGCAGTGTACTGGCGACGCGCGGCGGTGTTCTTCTTGCCGCTGCAGGCCGAAAACAATGACACGGCAGCGCACACGACAAGCGCTCCGACAATCACGCGGAAAAAATTAGCGCGAGAGATCATTGCTCATCACGGGGCTGCGGCCCGGCGTTTTTAGGCGCGTCAGGGTAGACGATGCGCGAGTGATAAATGGTCATCAGGCGTTTGATAAACGCTTCTTTGATGACTCGGATGTCGCGGAACTCGAGCGGCGACTCGTCAAACATGCCGTCGGCGATCTGGCCGTCGATGATGCGGTTGACAAGGTCAGAGATAGCCTGCGGTGTGTGCTCCTTGAGCGAGCGGCTGGCAGCCTCGACGGCGTCGGCCATCATCAGCACGGCTGTCTCGCGGCTGCGCGGATTGGGGCCGGGATATTGGAAGGGCAGAGGGTCGATCTGCTCGTCGGGATGAAGCTTGCAGTAGGTGTAATAGAAATACTTAGCCTTGCCTCGGCCGTGGTGCTCGCGGATGAAGTCTTTGATCACGTTGGGCAGCCCGGCCTTGTCGGCGCGGCGGAGGCCGTCGAGGACATGGTTGACCACGATGCGGCCGCTCTTCTCCGGCGGCAGAGCGTCGTGAGGATTGACACCGTGCTGGTTCTCAGTAAAGAACGCGGGATTGCTGAGCTTGCCGACGTCGTGATACATTGCCCCTGCGCGGACGAGCTTGTCATTGGCTCCGATACGCTTTGCGGCGTCAGAAGCGAGATTGCTTACCGACAGTGAGTGTTGGAACGTGCCCGGACATTCGTCGTTGAGCTTGATGAGAAGGGGGTGGTTGGTGTCGGCGAGCTCGACGAGGGTGACGTCGGAAATGAAGCCGAACATACGCTCCACGGCCGACATGATGACATAAGCCATCGAGCAAAGAGCCGCATTGACAAGGAGATAGGCAATCATGCGCCACGCAAAGCCTTCGAGAGTGCCGTTCATAAGCAGCTCGAGGGTGATGTAGGAGAGCAGATAGGCGGCGGCGACAAAGCCGGCTGTGCGCAATAGCTGGGAGCGCTGCGCAAGGCGGCGGAGCGAGTAGACCGCAGCTGCCGAGGCCGTGAACTGCAGGAAAATGAATTCGAGGGGGAAGGATGTGATGGCCGCGCATATCATCGTGAGGACCGTCGACACGAGCAACGCCGTGCGGCCGTCGAAAAACACGAGCACCAACACGGGCACGATCGCCATCGGGGCAATGTAGATGCCTGAGCTGACGAAGGTGTTGAGCAGCAACGCAAGGATGAAGAAGACCGTGATCAGCGTGAAGATGAAGCCAAAGGCGCGGACATCATCGTAGATCTGGCGGTTATAGAAGAAAATGTAGCCGAAGAGAGTCGACAACAGGAGTATCACATAGAGGAACTGGCCTCCGAGCATCAGCCAGTCGCTTTTGCCGGCCTTGGTGACGCTGGCCTCTACCATACGTTCGTAGGTGCGGAGATTGGTGAAGTCCTGAGGGCTTATGATGGTGCCCTTGTCGATGATGGTCTGACCCTGCTGTATGACGCCGCGGTCAGCCGTCAGAGTGAGATAGTCGTAGTCATAGTGTCGGCGGCTCTCGGCATCATTATAGATGATGTTTGGCCGGAGTATATCCTGAAGATCGGCCGATGAGAAATAGTCGTGGAGACCCTTATCGGTGATCGATGTGTCGAGACGCAGATAAATCTCGCGTGGAGAGGTGAAATGAGAGGTCGACATCTCGCTTAGCACATTTTTCTCGAGTATCCTGACCTTTGGGAGCTTGCCGTCAGAGATCTTGTCGCGAGTCTGTGAGTCGACCACGCCCGACGAATAGATCTTGCGCAGACGCGTAGCCAGATCATTCTTATAATTTGTGCCGACAGTCGGCGGCAGGTCAGCGATGACCGAATCGATCATCAGCTGCTGAATCTCGTAGACCGGCACAAAATGAGCCTCGAGAGAGTCACGGGCAGCGATAATCGTAGCGGAGTCAGCGTGGATAGGAATGTCAAATGGAGCGATTAGCTTGGCATAGTTCCACGGACGATTCTGCTCATATTTATAATGGCTTGACTCTGGGTGCGGATAAAAATATGTAATGACTATAGCTGCCGCAAAACATATGAGCAGCCTGACGACCACCCCGCGTTTGCTAAGTCTGTCTAATATCTGATTATGCATCTGCGTAACGTTAATGATCTGTTATTGGATACGGGCAGCGCTCTGGACGCCGTCGATTGTCAACACCTTTTCACACAAGCTCGAAACGACCCCAACGTCACCGACGCGCACCCAGAGGTCACACTCGAAGACCTCGTCGTGAGCCTCGATGTTGAGTTTGCGGATGTCGATGGCCATATGGGTGGATATCATCTGAATTAGCTCCTGAAGGATGCCGTGACGGTCGATGCCCTCGATGCGGATGTGGGCGAGAGACTTGGTCGTGACAGCGTCCCACGATGTGGCTAAGATGCGCGGGCCGAAACCGGCCTTCAGCACCTGGGCGCGAGGACAGGTCAGGGAGTGGACCACCACTTCGCCGTCATCGTCGATAAAGCCCATCACCTCGTCGCCGGGAATCGGGAAACAGCAGCCCGCAGTCTTGTAGTTGGCCCCGGTCTCATCGTTGCGGAGGCGATAGGTCTCCTTGGTGTTGATCTTGGGTTTCTCAGCCTTAGGCTGCGCATCATCAGAGGCGGATGATGACTTACGGTTGAACTTCAAGATCTTAGACAGGAGTCCTGTCGACTGTGACTCGATCTGCTTCTTAAGACTCTTGACAAGATACTCGCCGAGGACAATCTCTTCGGCTCCGATCTGATAGCAGAGCTCCTCGCGGTTGTCGACGTGGAATGTGCCCTGGAGCTTGCTGATGACTTCGTTGCTGTCGGGGATGTCGTGCTGGCTGAGCCACGCCTCGAGTATCTCCTTGCCTTTGTTGACGGTCGGCTGACGGTTTTTGCGGAGCGCCTGACGCAGCCTTGTCTTGGCCTTGGCTGTGACGAGAAATGACTCCCACTCGGGCTGAGGGATCTGAGAGTTGGATGTCAGCACCTCGACCTGATCGCCGCTGCTGAGTTTGTGACTGAGCGGCACGAGTTTATGGTTGACCTTGCCGGCGATGCAATGTATGCCGAGCTGGCTGTGGAGCGCAAAAGCGACGTCGAGCACGGTGGCTCCAGCCGGCAGGGTCAGAAGCTCGCCCTTGGGAGTAAAGATGATTATCTCAGAGGCAAAGAGATTGAGCTTCAGGGTATCGAGGAAGTCGATCGCGCTCGGCTCGGGGTTGTCGAGTATATCTTTGATGGTGCGCAGCCAGACGTTGAGCTCCGACTCCTCGTCGCTCTCACCGATTTTATATTTCCAATGTGCGGCAAAACCTTTCTCTGCAATCTCATCCATGCGGCGCGAGCGTATCTGGACTTCGACCCAGTTGCCGTCGGGACCCATAACCGTAAGGTGGAGCGCCTGATAGCCATTGGCTTTGGGCACGGAGATCCAGTCGCGGGTGCGATCGGGATGCAGACGGTATAGGTCAGTGATCGCCGAATAGATTGACCAGCAGATAGCCTTCTCCTTCGAGGGATCGTCACACTCAAAGACTATGCGCATTGCATAGAGGTCGTAAACCTCCTTGAAGGGGACATGCTTGGTCTCCATTTTGTTCCAGATAGAGTAGACTGATTTAAGTCGTGCCTTGGCGTCGTAGACGATGCCCATCTGGTCGAGTTTCTCCTTGATAGGAGCCGAAAAGTCGCTGTAGACGGCTGCGCGTCGCTCCTCGCTCTCCCTGATCTGCTCGGAGATGCGCTGATATGCAGCGGGATGCTCGTATTTGAAGCTGAGGTCTTCGAGCTCGGTTTTGATTTCAAAGAGGCCTAGACGGTGAGCAAGAGGAGCATATATGTATAGGGTCTCTCCGGCAATTTTATACTGCTTATTGGGGGCCATAGAGCCAAGAGTGCGCATGTTATGGAGGCGGTCAGCCATCTTGATAAGCACCACGCGGATGTCTTCGCTCATCGTCAGCAAGAGTTTGCGGAAGTTTTCGGCCTGCAGCGAGGCCTTGTCGCCGAAAATGCCACCTGAGATCTTGGTCAAACCGCTGACGATCTGAGCAATCTTCTTGCCGAAATGCTGCTCGATGTCTTCGACGGTGTAGTCAGTGTCCTCAACAACGTCGTGGAGCAGGGCGGCACAGATAGATGTAGACCCCAGACCTATCTCCTGGCTTGCGATCTTCGCAACGGCAATAGGATGAAGAATATAAGGCTCACCCGACCGACGCCGGATGCCCTTGTGAGCCTCCTTTGCAAAGCGGTATGCACGCTCGATTATCTCAACTTTCTTGCGGTGGTTGCTTTTGAGATATCCATCAAGGACTTCGCGGAACGCCTCATCAATCATGCGATCCTCTTCTTCAGGTGTCAAAACCGGTTTCGATTCCATACAGGTGCTAATTAAAGCTGATTCTTGCATTAAAACACAAATTTATAATTTCCGCGTGAAATTTCCAAAAAAAGATTAAATCATCGGGGACATACGCTGTCTCGGACAATGTTATCATAAAATTTTTGACATATAATAAACGGAAATAAATATAATTTCGTATCTTTGTTATAATGAATCACGCGCGTTACATAGCGATAGGCATCATCGCGGTAACAGCCGCCGCAATAATTGCGGTCGGCGTGTGGCGCGCTACATCTACGCGGCGCCCGCATGTCGACATCGAGCGAGAGCAGTTTCCAATCGTCGGCATTGACATATCGGCTCATAACGGCGACGTAGATTTTAAGCGCGTTGCGGCCGACGGAGTGGAGTTTGTGTTTTTGAAAGCCACCGAGGGCACAACCTTCAAAGACCCTATGTTTGAGGCCAATTACCGGGCTGCCCGCGAGGCAGGTGTGAAAGTCGGGGCATATCACTTTTTCCGTTTTGACTGCGACGGTTACGAGCAGGGTCGCAACTTCTTAGAGAGTGTCGACAGCCTGTCGCTCGACTTGCCGCTTGCGATCGACATAGAGGAATGGGGCAACCCTAACGACAACACGACCACAGAAATCGGCGAGGCGCTAAGAGGCATGATCTTCGCGCTCGAAGGCGGCCGACACAAGGTGATACTCTACACCAACAAGAACGGCTATACACGCTTCGTCAAGGGCCGTCTTGACGAAATGCCGGTGTGGGTTTGCTCGTTCACCAATCCGCCTATGCCCCCGGCCGATGACTGGGTCATCTGGCAGCATAGCCACGAGAGCTATGTCGACGGCATCAAGGGCAAAGTTGATCTCAACACATTTAACGGCGACCGGCGGTCGTGGCGGCAATGGCTTTCTGAAATCAACACCCGTGACCAATAAAGCGCAAGCTGCACAATAAACCGAACAAATTATCGTTAAGAATATTACAAACGACTGACAATGAAATATAATAATCTATTCCGATTCACAATAGCCTTAATTATCTCGGCCATCACCCTGAAGGCCGGCGCACTTGATTTGTCGCACTATGCCGAGGAGTCAGCGCTCGCCAACGGCCATTGGGTCAAGGTCTCAGTGGCTGAGAGCGGCATCTACCGCATCCCGGCGTCGACACTTCGCAGCTGGGGCTTCAGCGACCCGTCGAAAGTGAGAGTCTATGGCTACGGCGGCCAGCGCATCGCTGACGCATTGACCGCAGAAAATTATATTGACGATCTTCCGGCCGTAGATATATCTTTCGCTGCCGACGGCTCGATAGTGTTCTATGGTGTAGGACCTTACAACTGGGTTGAAGGCGATGTCGTCACCCGCCAGTCTAACCCCTACTCCACTGTCGGCTACTATTATCTTAACGATTCGGGCTCAGAGATTGCAGCCATCGGCACAACGGCTGCTCCCGGCGCCTCAGCTCCGGCAACGACTTTCATCGAGCGCCTGCAGCACGAACAAGACCTCGTGTCGCCCGGCGAAGCCGGCCAGCTCCTTGTCGGCGAAGACTTCAGATATACGCCCACACGACAGTTTAAATTCAATCTGCCCGACATTGCCGGCGACGTGACTTTTAAGACATCATTTATCGCCAAGACCACTGCCTCGTCGTCGCGCCTTAGCTTCACAGCCAACGGCAGCGCCCTTGAGTCAAACGCAAGCGACGTCATCACCAGCTCTGAGGCGTCGAGCGAAGTCTATGGCACAGAGGGCAAAAGCGTGCATACATTAAGCAACGTCACCAGCCCCCTCGAGCTCACGATCACCCATTCATCTTCGAGCGTAGTCTATAACGCATGGCTCAACTATATTGCCGTCAACTATGTGCGCTCGCTGCGACTGCCCAAAGAGGGCATGCTCGCCTTCTCAACAGGCAGCCGCGAAGTGAAACTTGCCGACGCAACCGACAAGGCAAGCGTCTGGGACGTCACCAACCCTCGAGACATCAAAGCCGTCAATTTCAAGCTCGAAGGCAATGACGCGGTGTGGACTGCTTCTCAGGGCGGCAAACGCGAATATGTGGCGTGGACCGAATCTGCAAACCTGCCTAACCCGACATATGAGGGCCCTGTAGCCAACCAGAACCTCCACGGCGATAAGAGCGCCGATATGGTCATCGTCACCCACCCGTCGTGGCGCGCTCAGGCCGAGCGGATTGCCGAACTTCACCGCGGTGCTCCCGACAATATGACCGTGATCGTGGCCGATGCGAGTGAAATCTACAACGAGTTCAGCTCGGGATCGTCAGATGTGTCAGGACTCCGCAAATACATCAAGATGCTCTATGACCGCGGGGCAGCCGAGGGCAAGCCGCTGCGCTTTGTGCTGCTTATGGGCCGTATGACCTACGACGAACGCCATCTGACAGCCGGTGTCCGCGACGCGGGTGCCCACACCCTGCCTTCATGGCAGCAGCGCGACGAAAGACTGTCGCTTAAGGCCGAGCTCGGTTATGCGACCGATGATTTCTTGGCCATGCTCGAGGACGGTTCAGGAGCGAGATTAGGCGCCGACAAGCTGTCGGTAGCTGTCGGACGCCTGCCGGTGACCGATGCCTCCAACGCCAAAATCATGGCCGACAAGATCATCGACTATGCTCGCCGGCCGGCAGTCGGATCCTGGAAAAACCGCGTGCTCGCCCTCGCCGACGATATGGATGCCGGTGTACACTACAAACAGTCTGAGTGGTTTATGAACGGCATCGACAGACAGGAGAACAATCCTTATCTCCTTGAGAAAATCTACCTGCCGGCATTTGAAAAATCAAACGGCGTCTATCAGGCGGCCCGCGACAAGATGTACCGCACGCTCAACGAGGGTGTGGCATGGTGGACCTTCATCGGCCACGCCACCAACCACTCATGGACAGGCGACGGCATGCTCACCTACTCTGACATCAACAGTCTCTACCTGCGACATCTGCCATTTGTCTACGCAGCGACCTGTAACTTCCTGCGCTGGGATTCAAACACCCAGAGCGGCGGTGAAATCATGATGAACGAAAAAAACGGAGGCGTGATCGGTATGATCAGCTCGACTCGCCCCGTATACATTACCTATAACGGATATTTCTCTTATGCCATGGGCCAGGAGTTCAGCCGCCGCGATGAGGCAGGCCGCCTGCAGCCAATCGGCGAGATCTATCGCCGCGCAAAAAACAATATCCGCTCGATAGACGACAACGGTAATGTCAACAGTGACGTGCTCAACAACGAGAACCGCCTGCGCTACGTGTTCATGGGCGACCCTGCCCTGAGACTTGCCACGCCCGACAACCTTATTGCCATAGAGTCAGTCAACGGCATGGCGGTCGACGGCCCTGACCAGATCGTGATACCCGCCCGAGGCATGCCCGTGATTAAGGGTTTTGTGACCGGCCCTGACGGCACAATGCTGAGCGACTTCAACGGCACCCTCATGCTTGACCTCTATGACGCTGTGCGCTCGACTGTGCTCGAAGACAGCGAGTATGAGCGCACACTGCCCTTTGACGAGCACGGCGAAAAGCTCTACTCCGGATCGTGCAAGATCGTCAACGGCCAGTTTGAGCTGACCGTGGCTATGCCCTCTGACATCACCGACAATTTCCGCGAAGCGACCATCGCCCTCTATGCTTATTCTGATGACAATCTCAGCGAAGCGTCGGGCATAGACCGCAGCTGCTATGTGTATGGCTATGACGAAGAGGCGGCCGAAGACACCGAAGCGCCCGTTATCGAGCTCCTCGCCATCAACCACCCGACATTCAAGTCAGGCGACGAAGTCAACAGCAGCCCGATGGTAATCGCCTCGATCAGCGACAACGTGGGCATCAATCTTTCGATGGCCGGCATCGGCCGACAGATGTCAATACTGCTCGATGACAAGCGCAGCTACAACGATGTGCCCTACTACTTTACACCCGCATCTGACGGCAGCCCCTCAGGCGAAATCGCTTATCCGCTCGAAAATCTCACCGAAGGCCATCACTCGGTAAGGCTCAGAGTCTTTGACACCAACGGCAACTCGACATCCAAGACCGTCGACTTCTTTGTGAGCGAAGGTGCCTCGCCGACGATATTTGACATCTACTCTGACGCCAATCCGGCGACTACCGAGGCCAACTTCTACCTCTCTCACAACCGTCCTGAAAGCATGATGACCGTCACCGTGTCGGTCTACAATCTGCTTGGCCACAAACTGTGGGAAGAGACTTCAACAGGCCGCAGCGACAGATTCACTTCGTCGCCCGTCACCTGGAATCTCACTGACGGCACAGGCCGACGTGTGCCCCGCGGCATCTATCTCTACCGCGCAACCGTAACCACTGACGGCCAAAACTACTCGACAGCTTCGCGCAAGATAGCCGTAACTTCGCGCTAACTTATAGGCCGAGGCAATAATCAGCAGGATTTTCAGTTATTATAAATGTAACACTTGACACCTATTTATATAGAAGATAATGAAACCATCATTGCGCATAGCTCTCATCCTCGCGGCTGCGATCTTGTTCGCGGCGGAAGCGTCAGCAGATAGCAACATCAAGAACGACGAGTTCAACCCCATCACCACGGGTGTGACATCGCTGAGCATCGCTCCCGATGCCCGCGGAGCATCAATGGGTGACCTCGGCGCGGCGACTGACCCTGACGCTAACTCGCAGTTCTGGAATCCGTCAAAATATGCGTTTGCTTACAGCCAGGCAGCCGTTTCGCTGAGCTACACACCTTGGCTCCGCAAATTGGTCAACGACATCTTCCTCGCCAATCTCGCCGGATACTGGAAGATCGGCTCAAGTGACAACCAGGCTCTCAGTGCGTCGCTGCGCTACTTTTCGCTCGGCGAAGTTCAGACCAGCCCTATAGCCGGCGCGGGCCAGAGCCTCAACCCTTACGAAATGTCGTTTGACGTCGGCTACTCGCGCAAACTTTCTGAGAAATTCTCGATGGGCGTGGTGTTCCGCTATATTTATTCTGACCTCGGCTTCTCTGACTCTTATGCTGGCGACCAGTCGACAGGCGCATCAGCGTTCTCGGCCGACATCTCGGGTTACTACACGACCTATCCTGTCATCGGCCGCAACGAGTGTCAGTGGTCATGGGGCTGGGACATCTCTAACATCGGCTCTAAGGTGTCATATAATAATGGTGAAGACCCAGCGTTCTTGCCGACCAATCTGCGACTCGGCACAGCCTTCACATTCCCGCTTGCCGACTACCACAACCTGACTCTCGGTCTTGACCTCAACAAACTGCTCGTGCCGGCCAAACCCCGCGAAAGCGACTTCGAGGACACCCCCGAAGGCCAGCGCGAATATCTCGACGCCCTCGAAGACTGGGAAAATATGTCATCGTTTACAGGCATCTTCAAATCGTTTAGCGACGCCCCCGGCGGTGCAGCCGAAGAGCTCCGCGAGATATCATTTTCGCTCGGCGCCGAATACAGCTACAACAATCAGTTCTTCCTCCGCGCAGGATATTTCTATGAAAACGAATACAAGGGCAACCGCAAATACTTCTCGCTTGGCGCCGGCTTCTCGCTCAACGTTGTGCGTCTCGATGCTTCTTATATGATCGCAGCAGCCCAGACCTCTCCGCTCGATCAGACGCTGCGTTTCACCCTGACATTTGACATGGATGGCCTGAAGGACATGTTCGGCCGCCGATAAATCAAACTCATTATGCAAAGAATCTTAGACTTACGGGTCGGCAACGGTTTTGACGTGCATCGTCTGGTTGCCGGCCGTCAGTGTATAATATGCGGCGTCAACATCCCCTTTGACCGCGGGCTGCTCGGTCATAGCGACGCCGACGTGGCGCTCCACGCTCTGGCCGACGCGCTGTTGGGCGCTGTGGCGATGCGCGACATCGGCTATCATTTTCCTGACACCGACGAGCGCTGGCGCGGCGCTGACTCTCGCATGCTGCTTCGCGAAGTAGTGAAGATCATCGGCGAGCGCGGCTACCGGCCTTCAAACGTTGACATCACGATCATAGCCCAGAAACCAAAGATGCTACCCTACATCGAGCAGATGCAGGCCAACGTAGCCGAAGATCTTGGCTTGACGCCTGACCGTGTGTCGGTCAAAGCTACCACCACCGAGCGCCTGGGCTTCACCGGCCGCGAAGAGGGCATCGCCTCAATGGCGACTGCCACCGTTGTCAAGTTGGGATAAATAATCTTCTGAGATAAAGCGTGCTACTGAATCATCGGTGTTGGGGCCGATGACTATATCAGCATGTGCCTTGACTTCGTCAAAGGCGTTGCCGACCGCTACTGACAGATCAGCGACCTTCATCATCGGCAAGTCGTTGAGGTTGTCGCCGAAGACCACTACCCTGTCGGCGCCCATCCTCGCTTTCAGCTCTGTGACCGCTGACGCTTTGGATACACCTGCTGCAAAGATTTCGAGATGGGCGAGATTGTGGTCAAAAATATCGTAATAGCACGACAAAGAAAGCTCGGGGCACTGCGTCAAGCGTTTGGCGGCCTCAAAAATGGCCTCGTGGTGACCCATAGCGTAACAGAGCACGGCAGCTTTGTCGGTCATCGGCACAGGAGTCCGCAGGCAGAATGTCTTCAAGGGGAGATTGGCGCGGGCTTGATAAAAATCATTCTCTACAGGCGTCAGCACGTCGCCGTCGTGATAGACGGTGAGCCGACCGGCCTGCTCATTCATTATGTAGACAAAGGGATGCAGCCGCAGCGAGTGACACACACCGAGGATATGCGAGAGCTGGCCGCGCGAGATATAATGCACTGACTCATATGTCCCTTCGGCGCGGCGCCACATAGCGGCGCCAGTCATCACGATGGCCGGCGGCGTGGTTAAAGTGTCGGCAAGGAGCGGCACAACGGTGGCGGGAGTGCGGGCCGTGGCAACCGTTATCAAAGCTCCTTTTTCAGTCAGGTCAGAAATTATGCGCGCCGAGACGGGGCTGACCTTGCTGTCAGGGCCAAGGAGAGTGCCGTCCATATCTGATATGTAGAGAGTTGCCACTGTAGTCAAAAATAGATAGTAAAAAATAAATCTCAAACTGCGAGAGTCCGAGATTTAAATCAAAGTAGTCTTACCAGGATTCGAACCTAGACAGACAGAACCAAAAACTGTAGTGCTACCATTACACCATAAGACTATCCTTTTTGCCCAACACCACGGCAGGCCGTGGCACTAAAGCGCTGCAAAGTTACATCTTTTTTCGAAACATTGCAAATTTATTTTTGAGAGCTATGAAATTGACAGATTACACATTAATATATATGGTCGCACCGTGCTAAAAAGAAAATGTAAGATATTTCTCAAAAAAACATCCTGAAAATTTTGCAGGTTTTAAAAATAGTCGTAACTTTGCATCGCTTTCAGCGAGAACGGGCGCTTAGCTCAGCTGGTTCAGAGCGTCTGCCTTACA
>CAYRFB010000043.1:0-16089 GCA_964423485.1 uncultured Bacteroides sp. | reverse complement strand
AACGCTGCCGCTATGGCCGAAGCTCTCAAAGACAAGGGCTATAAGATCGTAAGCGGGGGCACTGAAAACCACTGTATCCTCG
Organism: uncultured Bacteroides sp.; assembly: GCA_964423485.1. Lineage (GTDB taxonomy): Bacteria > Bacteroidota > Bacteroidia > Bacteroidales > Muribaculaceae > CAG-873. The sequence continues at coordinate 16,007 of CAYRFB010000043.1, read as the reverse complement.
TCGACCTCCGCACCAAGTTCCCCGACCTCACCGGTAAAGTCGCTGAGAAGGTTCTCGTTGAAGCTGATATCACCGCCAACAAAAACATGGTGCCCTTCGACTCTCGCTCGCCTTTCCAGACTTCAGGCATCCGCCTCGGCACACCGGCCATCACCACTCGTGGCGTGAAGACCGAAAGCATGGGCGAAATTGTCGAGATGATCGACACCGTTCTTTCTAACGCTGACAGCCCAGCTGTAATCACCTCTGTCCGCGAGAAAGTCAACTCGATGATGACCGATTATCCGATGTTTGCTGACTGATGCCATCGGTTGAAATCATAATTGTTGCTGCGGGCAGCGGCCTCCGTTATGGAGCGCCGCTGCCCAAACAATTTTGTGATCTCTCAGGCCGGCCGCTCTTGATGCACACCATCGACCGCCTCGCTGCTCTTATGCCCGACGCCGATCTGACCCTCGTCATCAGTCGCGATATGGAGCAATTCTGGCTTGAGCTCTGCGAGAAACACGATTTTGCATCCCCACGCATCGTTTTTGGTGGTGCCACCCGATGGCAATCGGTGAAAAACGCCATCACCTCATCCACCTCCCAATCCGACATAATAATGGTCCACGACGGTGTGCGACCGCTTGTCGACCGCCATATCATCGACGGCCTGCTTAGCTCATTGACCGATCACGGCGTTGACGGAGCCATTCCAGCTGTCCCTGTCACTGACTCACTGAGGTCTGTGCGCACCGACGGCACGAGCTTCAGCGTCGACCGCAGCTTGATGCGCGCAGTCCAGACCCCTCAGGCATTCCGCGGCGACCGCCTGCGACATGCCTATTCTCAGCCTTACTGCGACACCTTCACCGATGATGCATCAGTTATGGAGGCTGCCGGTTTTTCAAACCTTGTTCTTTCCAAAGGCTCAACCTCTAACATCAAAATCACAAACCCAGGCGACATCGCTGTCGCCGAATTGCTGTTGAAGCAGAATGAACTCTCTTCGCAGCTATGACATAAAATTTCTTAAAGGCGTAGGGCCGCGCAGGGCCGAGTTACTCAAAAAAGAGCTCGGCATCGCTACCGGTTATGACCTTGTGCGCCACTATCCCACACATTATCTCGACAAGTCTAAGGTCTATACCGTCCGCGAGCTAAATGACGACATGCCTTATGTCCAGATCAAAGGACGCTTCGTGACCTTCAATACCATTGGCGAAGGCGCTAAAATGAGGCTTGTCGGTTTGTTTTCCGACGGCACAGCTACCATCGAGATCGTTTGGTTCAGGCGCATAAAGGCCATCCGCGAAAGCCTCAAGACCGGCACCGAATACATTATCTTCGGCAAGCCGTCAAGTTTTCTCGGAGTCAAGCAGATGAGCCATCCTGAGATCGACCTGCCCTCCTCGCTCTCCGCTCAGCAACCGGTGCGCGGGGTCTACCCTCTGACCGAAAAACTTCGCAACGCCAACATCACGTCGCGTCAGATTGCAGCGTGGATATCCACCCTCTTAAAGTCACGAAGCCGCATAGTCGATCCGCTGCCTCAGTCAGTAATCTCCGACAACCGGCTGATGCCCCTCGACCGTGCCTTGAATGAGATCCACAATCCGAGCAACTCCGAAAATCTCAACCAGGCCAAACTCCGCCTGAAGTTCGACGAGCTGATTTACATTCAGGTCGACATGCTGCGCCGGTCGATGCATCGCAAAGGCATCTCGACAGGCTACCGTCTCACCCGCGTCGGAGAAATGTTCAATCGCTTTTACCGCGAATGTCTGCCATTTGACCTCACTGGCGCACAGAAACGGGTGATCAAAGAAATACGCGCCGACGTCAACACCGGCCGACAGATGAACCGTCTCGTTCAGGGCGATGTCGGTAGCGGCAAGACTCTGGTTGCCCTGATGTCAATGCTCCTGGCCGTTGACAATAATTTGCAGACTTGTCTGATGGCTCCGACTGAGATACTCGCGACACAGCATTATGAGACCATCTCCAAAATGGTCGCTCCGCTTGGCATAGAAGTCGCCCTGCTCACCGGCTCTACCGGCAAAAAGGAGCGCCAGCGCATCCACACCGGCCTGACCGACGGAACGCTGCCGATACTCATCGGCACTCATGCCGTCATCGAAGACACTGTCCAGTTCCGCAACTTGGGCTTTGTCGTCATCGACGAGCAGCACCGCTTTGGCGTTGCTCAGCGAGCCAAGCTATGGACCAAAAATAACATCTCGCCTCATGTGCTCGTCATGACCGCGACGCCGATACCCCGCACACTTGCCATGACCGTCTACGGCGATCTCGATGTGTCGGTCATTGACGAATTACCTCCCGGACGCAAGCCTATTCAGACGCTTTTACGATATGACGAGCAGCGTCCGCAGGTCTACCGTGCTGTCTACGATCAGCTCCGCAAAGGCCGTCAGGTTTATATAGTCTACCCGCTGATCGAGGAGAACGAAAAGCTCGATCTCCGCAGCCTCGAAGAGGGCTACCAGATTGTGCGCGACACTTTTAAAGATTACAATGTAGCCTTTGTCCACGGACGCATGAAGCCGTCAGAGAAAGACTATCAGATGGATCTCTTTGCGAGCCACCAAGCCGACATACTAGTTGCTACAACTGTGATTGAAGTCGGAGTCAACGTGCCTAATGCATCGGTGATGATAATCGAGAACGCTGAGCGCTTTGGCCTCTCTCAGCTCCACCAGCTCAGAGGTCGCGTAGGCCGTGGAGCCGAGCAGAGCTATTGCATCCTGATGTCTAAACATCAGATCTCCAAGACCACCCGTCAGCGCCTCGAACTCATGACCCAGACATCCGATGGCTTCCTGATTGCCGAGGCCGACATGCAGATGAGAGGTCCGGGCGACATCGAGGGCACGATGCAGAGCGGCATACCATTTGATCTTCACATTGCCAATCTTGCCACCGACGGACAGATCATTCAGCTTGCGCGCCGGGCCGCTGAAAAATTGATGGCTCAGGATCCTGAATTATCATTGCCCGAAAACTCACTCTTTGCTCGCGAACTGGCAGCTTCGTCAAAGGGTCTGCGCGATTGGAGCCGAATCTCTTGATAAACTTTGATAACGTTAATTAGCGTTTTTAATACCTATATTATTGCACTAAACAGCAAGCAATTAGCCACACATTCAACATTCTTTCACATATTTTGTGTTTAAATTATAACCGCTGTTTGCAAAAAAATGGTTAACTTTGGGAAAAGCATGAAATCCACGTAATTATATAGTAATGGAACAGACATTCGTAATACTAAAACCATCGACCATTCAGCGCGGTCTCGTAGGTCAAGTTATAGATCGTTTTCAGCGCAAAGGCCTGTTTATTGCAGGCATTAAAATGATGCAGCTTGACGAAAAGATCTTGCGCGAGCATTACGCTCACCTTGTTGACCGCCCTTTCTTTCCCTCGTTGGTCAAATCGATGATGGCGACTCCCGTTATTGTGATGTGTCTGAAAGGCAAAGATGCCGTTGAGGTCGTTCGCGCTATGACCGGCGCCACCAATTGCAGGAAAGCCGCCCCCGGCACTATTCGTGGTGATTTTGGCATGAGTGGTCAGGAAAATATCGTTCATGCTTCTGACTCAGTTGAAAACGCAGTGATCGAAATCAATCGTTTCTTCCATCCCGAAGAGATTTTTGACTACACTCCCCTGACGCTTACTGCAACTTACGCTCCTGACGAACTCGATTAATAACTCAAAACGATATACCCCATTTTACTAATGTTTCTCTCTCAAAAAAATATTGTTAAATCCTCACTTACAGCAATCCTAATTTCGGCTGCGGCCTTAATGGCGTCGGCAGCTGACTCTGAAAATATACGCCTTCCGGGTCAACACATCCAGCAGCATGGCGACCTCCTTGCCAATCAGGGCAACACGTCAATCCAGCTTGATCAGGCGACCAAATATCTCGAAAGCCTCTTCATTGATGAAGACGAGCCCGAATTTGATATTTATACCGAAGGTTGGGACAGCCAGATGGTCAATTGCTATGCCGGAGTCGATGTGCCCCAGACGGCTCCCATCGACGTGTCTCACTATGCTATGCCTCATCCCGGTTACATCACATCGCCCTACGGATATCGCCGCCGCTTCCGCCGCATGCACAAAGGCGTCGACCTTAAAATCAATGTGGGCGACACTATCCGCGCAGCCTTCGACGGCAAAGTGCGTCTGACTAAATTCGAGCGCCGCGGTTATGGCTACTACGTTGTGGTTCGCCACACCAACGATCTCGAAACCGTCTATGGCCACCTCTCAAAATTTCTTGTCGAGCCTGACCAGTATGTCAAGGCCGGCGATCCGATCGCTTTAGGTGGCAATACCGGCCGCTCGACCGGCCCCCACCTCCACTTCGAGACCCGATATATGGGCTACGCCATCAATCCCTGCGCTATCTTTGACTTCGCAAATCAGACCACCCACACCGACATCTACACTTTTGACAAGGCTACATATCAGAAGCCTCGCAACTTCTCTCCGGCGGCCAACGCCGAATACGCAGCCAAATATCGCGCCGAAAACCCGCCAAAAGCCTACGTCCCTGATTCTGCCCCGCGCAAGAAAGGCTCTTCGTCGGCAGCGGTCTACAGTGTGAAGAAAGGTGATTCGCTCGGCAAGATCGCTTCACGCAACGGCACAACAGTTGCCAAGCTCTGCAAGCTTAACGGCATCACCGCCTCAACAACCCTCCGCATCGGTCAAAAGCTTAAACTAAGATAATAAACGACATTCCCTCATAACAGCCGCAACAAAAGTGTGAACTCACAATGTTGCGGCTTTGTTATTACGCTAAAAATAATAAGTCATGCAACTTTCAAAAACTATATTCACTTTTGCTGCCGCCACTGCAGCGACGTTGCTGATCGGCTCATGCTCACGCCAGTCAGTCTATACCGACACAACCATCAGTTTTGCCGAATTATCCCGGAGCTCACATTATATCCTCACCGACTCTTTTTCAGAAATTGAAGGCGACCGTGAGATGATTTTTCTCGACTCAGTGTCGATGGTCATCCCCACTATGATAGGCCGCAATGACATCAGGCCTCTTCAGGACTCCATCTTTATGACCGCCTTTGACACTATCGGCACAGACTATCACGCCGTGATCAAATCATATTTTATGAAAACAGTCGACCAAAGCGGTTACGCTTATCAGCCGACTGACAAAAAAGTGCCGTTCTCACAAACCGACGGCTGCGAAATAGTCAAAGGCAATGTCGTCAATCTCTCAAGCCAATGGTTTGTCTATTGCGTGTCCCACGAAAGTATGGTGCCAAGGGCTGCTCACGGCATGCGCATCAACGAGTATATCAATTATCGTATCAACGACGGTCACGTCATCACATTGACTGATCTCTTTACTGAGGAAGGCCTGAAGCAGCTGCCTGAATTAATAGCCGAGCGAGCCGACAACAACCGGGCGCTCTACGGCCCGACTGAAATTGCCTCTCTCCCGGCTAATAACAATTTCTACATTTCATCCGACGATGAAATCGTCTTCTCTTATCAGCCCTACGAGGTTGCGTCCTACGCTCAGGGCTTCATCAACATTGCGTTTTATCCTTATGAGCTCGTCAGCTATATGACTCCTCAGGCTATCGCAATGTTTAACCTTTCAGATTTGAGTTAAATATTATATGTGGTCGTAATTGTTTTGCCGTCGCGAGTAGTGGTGGTGACAGTGCGGGTCGATTTTGATTTAGAGCTCTGACCCGGCTTTACGCTTTTCTTAACAGCGCTTTTCACGGCTGACTTTACGGCCGACTTAGCTGTTGATTTGGCCATATCAGAAACTGACTTATAAATAAGCTCTCCGTTTGAGTCATAGACGAGCACGTTGCCGGAGGCCTCATTGACATACATTTGCGCATCAAAGTCAGCGAGCTGCTTATCAAGTTCAGATAGATCGACTTTCAGTTTCTCCAATTCTTCAAGCCTGTTAAGCTCGTTATATGCTAACTCACAAAAGCCGTTCTCATCAAAGCAATATGATAAGTCATTGTCATCTGAGTTAGGCTCGCGCTTGGTTATCACAAGCGACCAGTTTGAATCATTGACGGTCAGTACATAGGACGAATGATATTTCTTGTCCTCAAACTTCATGATGAACGACTGATTGCGTTTTTTTGTCACGCTTATCGAATTTTCTCGCTCAGCTTCAAACGCCCGCCACAGCGCCTCGGCTTGAACCCTGCTGCTGCCGTTGAGGATGATGCTTTGCTTTTCCATCTTTTTAGTCTTAGGATTTCGACGCTCAGTGTAGGTGACGTCTACATTTCTGTCTTTTTCGAGGCGCGCCACTTCCTTGTCAATTCGCTCTTGGGCAAAAGAGGCAAACGATGTCAATAAAGCGATGATGATGACTGCTGTCTTTGTGATGAAACGATTATTCATATTTGTAAATTTATCGAGTAAAATTAATAAGAAGAAAGGAAAACTCAAAATATATTTAATTGATATCGGCAAGGAGCATTGCTTTTATCTCCGGGTCATCGATGTTTCTGAGCGCATCAGAAATGATTGACATTTCAGGATCGACCGTCACCTGACGGCTGTAGGCCGACAAAGTGCTGTCGACATAACGGTCGGCCTGACGCAACTCCGGCAAGATCTGGTTGATATCGGTTATCTTTTTGCCATTGCGGATGATGTAGCTGCCGGCATAAAGCACGTCGGGTGAAACCTCATCAGACTTTGACTGCAATCCGATTGTCAGTCCGACTCCGATCAAGAAGAGGGCTGTGATAGATGCGGCCACGGCAACTACGCGGCTGCGACTGGTGCGACGCTCACCGGCGGTCTGAGATTCCCGGCCGAGACCGGCATACCAGGCAAACATTTCGCGGTATGACTCCAGATCAGAAGCCAACCTCGTTTGCGAATAGTAATCATACAACTTCGACTCTTGATCAGCAGTGGTGTCGCCATCAAGAAACAGTTGTGTCAACCGGCGCGCCTCATCGTCGCTTATTACGGATTTTGATTTGAATGGAAACGCTAAGATTCTCATAATGCTATTTATTGGAGAGTTGATGTTTCGTAAATATTTCGGCCACTCGCATACGGGCGCGAGACAGGGCAGTGCGGACGGCCCCTTCGGTCGAACCGACTATTGCAGCTATCTCAGCGTTGGTCAGACCGTCGATATGGCGCATCGTGATCAGAGCCTGCTGGGCGTCGGGAAGCATGGCTAACACGTTGTTGACTCTTTCGCCGGTCTCTGCAGAGATGACAGTTTCTTCAGGTGAAGGATGGCTGTCAGATAAGATGTCTTCGCGGAGATCATATGACACTTTACGCGTCCTGATGAAGTTGAGCGACAGTCGATGGACAATAGTCAGAGCCAATGCCTCGGGGCTCGAGTAATCATCAAGTGATGACCGCATAGTCCATAATTTGAGCAGGCAATCCTGCACAATATCATCAGCCGCATCTGCATTGTCGACCAACGATTTTGCTCTTGCGAGCAAACGCGGGCGGACGGCGATGACAAATTTTTCAAATTCTAAACGGTGCATAATCTTTGATGATTTGTCCTAAAGACACAAAAGTAGCCGAAATGTTACACTCTCCAATGACTTTTTTTCATCAAATGTTCATTTTTTTATTTTCAATCACGATGACATAAAAAACAACGCTCGCCGCGCGATCAAAAATGATTGCGCAGCGAGCTCGTTAAATATGATTATATGCTCGGTTAGAAACTGTATTGCATCATGACTTCGCAACGGTTGGCGTGGCCGGATGTGCCGTCGTAATTGTTTCGTCGGCCGAAGACAACCTCTGCACCAACCTGAAAATCGCTTGACAGGTTATAGAAACCATTGATCGTGGCATAGCGTCCATAACGGTAAGTATCGCCACAGAGGATGCCGCAGTCATATACCCTTGCCATACTGCCGCTGACGGTCATAAAGAAGTTTTTAGTGAAATTATAGGTGACACCGGCTGTCCAGGCCAATGAGCCGGGAGCCTTGAGCTTGCCGTCTGTAGCTGAAGGCACGAGGTCAAAACCGTTTCCGCTCAAATCGTTAATGTAGCGCGCGATGCCCTCGCCATATGCGATGTGGCCGAAATATCCCAAGCCACCGTAAATGTCGCCGACGCTGCTGAGATGGACTCCCCACCCTGACTTGAGATGGTTTTTCTCAGTGACCAAGTCACGGTAGCTCAAACTGCGGTGGATCAGCGACAGTCTGACGTGGCTGTCTGACTTCCAAGCATATTGGATGTACAATGGTATGTCAGGCACTCTCTGGGCTATCGCCTCTGACTGACCGGCAACGGTCGAATACGTGGCCGAAGGGTTTTCGATTGAAATCGCTCCTGAGAAACCGTTAAAATTTTTAGTCTTATATTGGAATAGCATATTCTTGGCCGTCACTTCGCCTGAGGGACCCTCGGAGTCAATCGTCGGAGCCTGAGCTTCGCCATCGCAGAACGACGAGCGAGCAAGACCGGCAGTCACATGACCGACGCTTACATAAGCCTGCTTCAGCTTCATAGTGTAGCCCTTTGACGCCGAGTTAAAGCCGGTCTGCAAATAGACAATGATCTTGCCAACCTTATCATTATGAGTGACCATTTTCAAGAATATGGTCGACTGTGACGCATCTGCACCAAAGCGTTGACGCTGCGCAGGATCAAAGGGCACGGGGATATCATAGGTTGCGAAGCCTGTGCCATCGATGGCTCCATCGATGTCATACATGCCGACACCCTTGACATAGCCGCCGATGCCGAGAGCGACTTTGCCCTTACGGTCGAAGAATAGGAAGCGAGGCGCGCCGGGCTCGTCAAACGACATGCCTTCCCGCGAATAGAGGATGGCGATGTTTTCGTGTTGTCCGATTGCTGCGGAATCACCAGTAACAACTATAGCACGCTCGGGGATATAACCCGGGGTACCGTACTTTTGGGCTTTTGCAGCCGATGGCGTCAAGCATGCTATCGCTGCTATGGCTGCCGGAATCAATGTCGCTCTCATATAGTAAAAGTTGAAAAATTATAAGTTAATAACATCAAGAGGGCACATTCGGTTTTCCTACATCGCAAAAAAAGTCCGGCACTGCAGGGCGCCGGACTTAATATCGGATTTAGAACAGGATTATTCGGCTGTCTCGGGGTCGAGAACAATCACGCGATAGTTATTCTGATCAAGCAATTGCTTCATGAAATCCTGAACATCTTTTGTGGTGAGCGAATTCACAACGTCAGTGCGGCCATTGAAGGTGTCAACTCCATTGAGCGTCCAGCCTGCAATCGAACCGGCCCACTCGTCGTTTTCTTCGAGGGCAGTAGTTGCGTCCTTGGCCAAATACTCTTTGATCGGGTTGAGTTCATCATCAGTGACATTATCAGCCATTGAGTAAATGAGATCACTGATCACGGCCAAAGTTTCATCGCGCATCTCGGGTTTCATCGGGAAGCCGGTCTGAAGGATGGTGTTAACTTCGCCAAGACGGTCCATATCGCCTTGCATGCCGATCGAATAGACTGCGCCCATCTCTTCGCGCACCTTCTTGAGCAGACGGTTGCTGAGGATCTGGCCGGCAGCGCTGGCAAGGAGCTTGTTGCGCTGAGTGTAAGGCATATTGCCGTAGACGCCGACAAACACAAATGTCTGAGGTGTCTCCATCTTTGTGGTGAAGATGTCAGTGCCGGCACCGAGCACGGGCTCGAGATCGCTGTTCTTCACGAGTCGATCGATGTTGCTTGCTCCTGTCGGGAGTGAAGCGATATACTGCTCGACGAGCGGACGCAGAACGTCTAAATCAATCTTGCCGGTAAAGACGAAGACAAAGTCTGAAGCGTCATCGAGCATAGAGTGGATAACGGCGAGAGACTCTTCGCGATTAGCGGCGGTTGCATCAGCGGCAGAGAGAGCCTTCTTGGCAGGTGACTTGAAGAGAACGTCCATCAGATATTTGGAGAAGAGATAGTTGGGAGTAGACTCCTGATTCTTGAGCTGACCGACAACCATATTCTGAGTGGCAGCAAATTCGTCGGGGGTGATCTCGAAGTCAACAAAGCCCATATAGATCAGCTCCATAAGTGTCGGGAGATCCTTAACGGTCGACACACCGCTGATGCCACGGAAATAGTCAGAGAACGACATATTGAGCGACACCTGCTTGCCCTGGAGATATTTCTGAATGTCGACTGAGGTATAGTCGCCAAGACCGTGTTGCATCATAGCGTAGGGTAAGAACATCATTGTAGCTGAGTGGGCATCGCTGACTGCTGAAAGACCGCCCTTGGCATAAGCGTTAAACACGATTTCGTTGTCCTTAAAGTCAGTTGGCTTCACGATGACCTTGATGCCATTGCTGAGGGTCCACTCTGTTGCACCCCACTGGCTGAGATCGGTTGTAGAGACAATCTTGCCGGGAGTCGGGAGCGACGGGATGAGCGGCTCCTCTTTCATCTGATCTTTGTAAGGCTCGATATCTTCGTCGTCGACGCTGCCCAGGGCTGCCTCAAGCTGCTCTTCGGTAGGAACAGTGACAGTGGGTTTCTCGGGGAGAAGAACCATGAGCACACGGTTGTCCTCGCTGACAAGCTGCTGGACAAACTGGTTGATTACGTCAACAGGGATCATAGGAGCGATCTGCTTGTACATTTCATACTCCATAGTGATGCCGGGGATGGGGTCGTTGTCGATAAAGCTGCGGACATATTCCTGACCATAAGCTGACGACTCGGTGTTGTTGCGGTTTTCGTACATACGCTCCATTCTAGAGAGGAACTCGGCGCGTGCACGCTCATACTCGCCAACAGTGAAACCGCCGCGGACGGCACGAAGCACTTCGCGGTAGACAGACTGAATGGCCGGCACTACGTCATCGTGTTTGGTAGTGCAGTCGATCGACAGAGCTTCTTTAGTGGCAGACACAAAGAAACGACCGAGATCGACATGGGCATTCGCGATATCAGAATCAGGAACTTTTGCCAGTTCGCTAAGGCGAGTCTGGAGCATAGAAACAACCATTGATCGCATAAACTCAACCGGGAAGAACGCCTGAGTGTTGCGGTACTCGCGGGGCAAAAGCGGATCAATCTTGAACATCAGTTCAAAATAGACGCTTCTCACCTCGGGGTCAGCACCGATGGCATATATTGTACCGGGAGTGTCATCGACGGTATAGTAGACACGCTCCTTGGCGTTGTCAGGCATCTTGATCGAGCCAAAGATCTCTTTGATCTTCTTCTCGATTTCGGCGGGATTGATATCACCGACCACTACAATGCCCTGCTGATCGGGACGATACCAAGTGTGATAGTAGTCGACAAGAGCCTGATAGGGGAAGTTGTCAACCACTTCCATCGTGCCGATGGGAAGACGCTCGCCATAGCGGTTGTCAGGATAGATGACCGGGAGTAATTTCTCGATCAAACGCATTTCGCCGACCATAGCCTGGCGCCACTCTTCGTGGATCACCTTGCGCTCAGAGTCGATCTCATCAGGGTCAAGGGTCAAACCGCATGCCCAGTCGTGGAGGATTAGAAGACAAGAGTCAACAACAGCCGGACGAGTGGCAGGGACATTATTGATGCGATAGACGGTTTCATCAACATCGGTGTAGGCATTAAGATTGTATCCGAATTTCACGCCAACTGATTCGAGCCAGTCGATGATGCGGTTGCCGGGGAAATTCTCTGAACCGTTGAAACACATATGCTCAAGGAAGTGGGCCAGACCGCGCTGGTTTTCCTCTTCGAGGATAGAGCCGACCTTTTGGGCGATGTAGAAGTCAACCTGGCCTTTGGGAGTGTTGTTGTGACGGATGTAATAAGTCAATCCATTGTCAAGTTTACCAACTGTGACGGCGGTATCGGTCGGCACAGGGGGCAATTGCTGGGGCATCTGAGCGCTTGCAAAACCGAATGTCAGCAATCCGGCAACAAGCATCAGCCCACGTCTGAATAATTTGTTCATTGTCAATTGTGATATAATTTGATTTAGTAAATTTCAGTTATGGAATTAGACGTCAAAAGTAGATAAAAATTACAAATCGGAGCGTTAAAATTTGTAAACATTGATTTAACCCCTACTCTGCTTAGTCTAAACTATCTAAACTCTTTGGCGTCAGATGCGACAAGAGGCTGCCGGCGACTTGACCGGCAGCCTCTCGGAGGTATTACAGATATGAGTGATTATTTGATGTACTGCTTTGTCACCTTGTCGCCATTGCTGACAATGAAGATGCCTGCGGCGGGATTCTCAACCTTAATGCCCTGGAGATTATAGTAGACGGGGGTGTCACTGCCGGTGGCTTCGATTGCATTGAGTCCGGAAAGCGCGAGGTTCATATCGAGCTTGAACTTGCCGGGCAAGAAGCGGGGCACGTCATAGCCGGGCGTAGAGATTGACTCCTTATAGTCAAAGTCAGGATTAGAGACAACGTTGACATACCACCACGTCGGAGAAGACGACTCCATCAGGAAAACGCCGGGCTCGGGATCGAAGGTCAGGACATTGTCTTTCCAGACACCGCCGCTTGTCACCTTTGACTGCTCTGCCATCTTGAGACCCATCATGGCAACGCGCTGGCAATAGTGACTGCTGACAGCATACTCGTTTCCGTCGCGAGTAATGCCCAAGCAGCTCTGAGCGATATAGGGACGATCGGGGTTGGTGATGTTGACATAGATGTAGGGCTGGTAGTCTTCGCGCACCTCAAACTTATCGCCATAAGAAAATTTATCCATAGGCAGCTTGAATCGATAATAAGAATCGACCAATTTGTGACACTCGACCTCAACCTCAACGGTTTCAGACTCGATATCCTTAATATGAGAAGCAAGGAAGTCCTCAGTCAGGATAGCGGGGCCGACCGGAGCCCATGAATCGTAAGTTGTCGGGGGGTAGACTTCAAAGAAATCGGTCTCCTGGTAGTCTCCATATTCATCAACCGAGACAAAGACCACATAGGCCATACGGGCATCAATGTCCTTGACAGAGATCTCAACGTCGTCGCCAAGTTGGCAAAGTGTGCCGTTGACAGCCACTTCATCAAAGACATCGCCCTTAGGGTAGTCTGTAGTCACAGCCCAACGGATTTCGGGGATGCGGTCATCTTCAGCGTCAACATAATAATGGTAGAAGCCATCTTCGTCAGCCATGATCTGCTCAGACTGCTCTACATCAAAAGCATAGTCGATGGGCAATTCGCCGCCGGGAAGGATGATAGCAAAGCGGCCTTCCTGATTTGTGCGGTAGCCCTGACCGTTCTGAATGAGTACAACCGAGGACGGAGCGGTGAAGCTGATGACGTTGTCTTCGAGGACGCCTGACATTGCCAAGGCCTGAACTTCGGGGATTTTCAATTCATCATATATGCCGTAAAGCGATGAGATGATCGAGCTGCCATCGCCATCGTCGAGACCGGCGTCCTGGGGGAAAATCTTAACGGCATCGGGATCAGTGGCATCAATCTCGATATAAAAATCATCTGCGACAGTAATGGTTGCGCCAAAGCGCTCTACGATCGGCAGCATAGGCCAAAACTGCCAAGGATTGACGAGTCGATACATACCGGGATTGTTCTCATCTGCCTGCATGACGACTTCGTAGCTGAGGATGCCTTGATCGAGGTCAAAGAAACCGGTCGTGATATCATCGACGATCAAACACTCGTCATCGATGTCGACCCAGTTAGCCTCTGCACGCTCGGGCGGCAAAATAGAACGGGAAATCGGGGCTGATTTTACCTTTGGCGAAGCTAACGCCAAAACAGGAATCGCCAAAATTAATGCCAGAGTAGAAATTTTCTTCATACTTATAAAAATTTGGAATAGGATAATTAAAATCTAATCACGCTTGCAAATTTCTATAAAAATATTCTAAATCAAAATATTTTGCAATGACATTGTAACAACATTATGCAAAGCGCCACGATTTACCATCTAATAACAAAGGCCGCATTTCGAGCTACGAAACGCGGCCTTTGGAGTCGTGAAATGTCTTATGGGTTACTCAGCAGGCTTGAGAGCTGAATAGTCGCGACCGTAACGGAGCATCTGAGGCACATAGTCCTCATCGTAGGTGACAGTCACGTCAGTGATCTCACCGTCTTCGATTACAGGCGTATAGATTGGATTGACAAAACCTTTATAAGGAGCGATCGAGAGTTTAGCGTAGCGGTCAAGCACTTCTTTATGAATTGTCGGGTCAACCTTAACGGCGTAAGTCTCAACGAGATCGCGAGCTGCGTTATAATCGCCCTCGCTTGTGATGCGCTGAATCTCGGCCAAAAGCTGACCGAAGAGGCCGCGCAATGCTTCATAGTCGTTGATCTTGACGTAAGTTTTGCCGTCCTGGTTAACGAGCTCGATAACGTTGGCGTCTTTGCCGTGCTCGTAAACCCACTCGGCTATGAGCTTGCGGTTGCGCATGTGAGCTTCTTCGACATCCTTACCCGGCTCGATGCGCATAAGCTGGGTCATAAGACCGTTGAGAATATATTTATAGTATTCGGCCTTGTAGGCATCAGGGTTGTCGAGGAGACCGATTTCAATCATTTTAGGATCGGCGAGATAATAAAGTGCGAAAAGGTCGGCACGAGTCTCTTCGATAGTCGAGCCATGGGCCTTAAGCGCATCGCGGCTTACACCGGGGAGGAGCTTGCCTGATCCGTGGCCGAGACACTCGTGGAGGTCAGTGTGAAGATTGTCAGTGATGAAGAGGTAGTTATCCAACAGTTTTGCAGTCTCTTCATCGATCACAAACTCTTCGTTGAAACCGTTGCCATGTGAAGCTTCGTCATAAGCCTGAGTAATATTTTCGAGTGTGACAGACTTCGAACCGTGAGCTGCGCGGATCCAGTTAGCATTGGGAAGATTGATACCGATAGGAGTAGCGGGATAAGAATCACCGGCCAAAATTGCGGCAGTGATGACCTTTGCCGAAACGCCTTTAACTTCATCTTTCTTGAAGCGCTTGTCGACGGGCGAATTATCTTCGAACCATTGAGCGTTGGAGCTGAGCACCTCTGTGCGGTGGCTTGCTTCCTCATTTTTGAAGTTAACGATTGACTCCCATGCGCCGGTCATGCCGAGAGGATCTCCATAGTCCTCGATGAAGCCATTGATGAAGTCAACTTTTGAGTCAGTGTCTTCAGCCCAAAGGATGGAGTATTCGTCGAAAGTCTTAAGATCGCCGCTGCGATAGTAATCGACAAGAGTAGCGATGATGCGGCGTTGTACGTCGTTCTCGGCATACTGCTCGGCCTTCTCGAGATTTTCAACAATTTTTTCGATAGCCTCGGTGTAAAGGCCACCGACTTTGTAAGGCTGCTCAACGACCTTGCCATCTTCTTTTACAACGCGGGTGTTGAGTCCGTAGCTTACAGGGGTAGGATCAGACGGATCTTTGAGAGCATCAAAGTAAGCCTCAACCTCAGCCTGGGTCACACCTTTATAAAGGTTATTGGCTGAAGTAGCGATCAAATCCTGACCTTCGGCCTGATTGACACGCTTGGCTGCAACAGAGGGATCAAAGATGATGGTTAAGATAGTGTCCTGAGACGCGGTCCAGTCACCGGCCGGGAGCTTGGCGAGCTCGGCAGCGAGGAACTCACGGCTAAAGGCGGGAGTAAATTTGTCGGTAGAGTAATGATGATGGATGCCGTTGGCAAACCAAACCTGCTTAAGATAGCGCTCAAAATTTTTAAACTCCTCACTGTTGCGGTCGCCGTCGTAATTAGTGTAGACGGCTTCGAGCATACGGCGAATAGGCAAGTTATACTCGTTGTTCTGATCCCAGAGGATATCGCGTCCCCAGAGGGCTGCCTCGGTCAGATAATAGATCAATTTTTTCTGGTTGAGCGAGAGATCTTCGAAACCGGGAACTTTGTAGCGAAGCACCTCGATGTCGGCAAAGCTATCGACAGTGTAATCAAATTCGTCGTTGGGCTTTGCCTCGTCTTTGTGACAAGATGTCGTCATCAATGTCATAGCCATAGCAAATGCTGGAATTA
>CAYRFB010000042.1:0-16328 GCA_964423485.1 uncultured Bacteroides sp. | reverse complement strand
TGACGGCTTTCTGAAATATAAAAAAGCCGACGGCTCAAAGGCTATCATTGAGCTCGGCCAAACCGACCACAAAGGCTCAATCGAGGCTATCCTCCGCCTGCTCACTGATCCCGTCGAAGGTTGCATCAAGTCCTATGACGAGATCGACGCCGTAGGTCACCGTGTCGTTCACGGCGGCGAAAAGTTCAGCGGCAGCGTGCTTATCGACGATGCTGTCAAAGAAAAGATCAAAGAGTGCTACGACATCGCCCCGCTTCACAATCCTGCCAACATGATCGGCATCGAGGCTATCGACGCCCTTATGCCCGGCAAGCCTCAGGTCGGTGTGTTTGACACAGCCTTCCATCAGACTATGCCGGCCAAGTCATATATGTATGCGTTGCCCTACCGTTTCTATAAAGAAGACGGTGTGCGTCGCTACGGCTTCCACGGCACCAGCCACCGCTATGTTTCGCAGCGCGTTTGCGAAATCCTCGGCGTCAATATCGAGGACCAGAAGATCATCACTTGCCACGTCGGCAACGGTGGATCGATCACTGCCGTCAAGTATGGCAAGAGCGTTGACACCTCGATGGGTCTCACTCCTACCGAGGGCCTGATGATGGGCACCCGCTCGGGCGACGTCGATCCCGGCGCACTCACTTTCATCATGGCTAAGCACAACCTCACACCCGAGCAGCTCCAGAAGATCATCAACAAGGAGAGCGGCGTGGCCGGCGTCAGTGGCATATCAAGTGATATGCGCGAAATCGAAGCCGCAGTCAACGCTGGCGATGAAATGGCGACTCTCGCTCTCGATATGTATGAGCAGCGCATCCTCAAGTATATCGGCGCTTATGCTGCAGAGATGGGCGGCGTTGATATCATCGTATTCACAGGCGGCGTTGGCGAAAACCAGACCGGTGTGCGCGAAAACGTTTGCGCTCCCCTCGCTTTCATGGGTGTAGAGATCGACAAAGAGCTCAATGCCAAGACCCGTGGTACGGAGACCGTAATCTCCACTCCCGCGTCAAAGGTCAAGGTCGTTGTCGTTCCGACCGACGAAGAGCTGATGATCGCCCGCGACACCCGCGAAATCGTCTCAAAACTGAAATAATTATTTGAAATATAAGTTTTCATAAATTTAAGTTTTAAGGATTAATAACTCGCCGCATTTGCCCGTGAGGGCCGATGCGGTTTTTTTATTGCGGCTGACTATAATGGCTTGCCTTATATCAGGCGTTGATTCTCTTCAGCACATTTCGGCGGGAGGTCAGAAGGGCCGGGGAAACATCTCCGAGATTGAGCAGCTCGAGCTGGGCGAGAAGTTCAGCGATTAGTTCTGGAAAGAAACGGCACTGCGCATATGAGAGTTTTATGGCCAGCGAACGGATGCCATATGGCTCGGTAGAATTAATTTTGCCCAGGCAAAAATCAAGAAAATCTCCGCGCACGTCAGTCTCCGTGAAGTCCATTCGCTCGATAAGCGTCATCAGCAGGCGGCGTTTGCCGGTGTGTTCGCATCCAAGCACGCGGTCGATAAGCTCATCGCGTCGCCCGGCGAGCCACTGCTCCTTATCTTTTGGCCAATGAGTAATGACCCATAGCGCGTTGTATCCAACTCGGTCATCTTCGTCATCTATCATCGTGTACAATTCCTCGCAATCCGCTTCAGAGCTCAATTTTGCAATCAAGCCCTGCGATAACCGCCCCGCCAACACTTCACGCATGTCCATGTAATTTTATTAAGCAGTGGCAATTTGAAGAATCGGCATTCCTAAGGTCTTTTCAATTTGTGAAATGGTTTCGATAGTGAAATTATGTGTGCCTCTCATCCACTTGCTGATTTCAGACTCTTTCTTGTCCATCATTATGGCAAGATCCTTTTGTTTTAGACCCTTTTGCTCAAGGATGGTATGAATACGATCGACGATCATAAACGACAGATCGACTTGACGTCTGATGTCAGGCGAAACTGCTGCCCTTCTCGCCTCTATGATGCTACTTCTTTTCATCACGGGTAAAATTTAGATTGCCTAATAATTCTTTATCTACAACAAATATTGTTCCATCAGCTAAGCGAGAAGAAATAAAACGACTTGTATCTACTAACATTTCAACATATTTGCTTAGGTTTTCACTTTCTTGCCACTTAGCACAATCTTTTACGCCTCCATTCCCAAAAATCAAAATTTTATCTGAGAGACGAATGCAGTAAAGACGCAAGTGGCTTGTTTCTATAGGTATGGCGCTTACGCCATCTCCGAAGCGACCTTCGTAGCGAAAATATCTTTCAAGAGCCCCATCTTCTCCTATCCGATCAAGCCAAGCGATGATAGTATCGATGTCATCATCGTAATCAGATCCTACTGGGAATTTTTCGAAAAAGCGCTCCAACTCAGAGAGTTCCTCTTTGTCAAGATGGATGCTGTAAAAATTAGCAGCTTCGTGTTCTTCGATAAGTTGAATTGAATATTTATTGCCCATACTTAACTTTTAAATTAACTATGCGAAGTTACTAACTTTTCTATTTAAAACAAATTTATTTACTTAAAAGTTAAGAAAATCCTCTGATTTCTCTGTTATGGCATCCAGTAGTGGGGTGGGTTTCGGCGGTGTGTGGAGATCCAGGTATGGAGGTCAGCGAGGGTTGCAATGCCGTGGGCGATCACGGCTTCATAGTATTCGACGCCGTGGTAGTCGCAATCGGCGGGTGTCTCGTACTTTAGCCGTAGGATTATGTCTCGTTGCTCCGGGCTCATCACTTCAATTATCCGCTCTGCCATCCCCTCGAAGAATCCGTCATATTGCGAACCTTCCTCGATGTGGATGATATCAAACTGCCACGCATGGCCATCGTTGGCGTTAAAGGTCACGTGCCACGCGACGCAGTGCTCATCGGTGTGCAAACCGTTGATACACTTTATTTCACTGACTCTCGGATCAGCGGCTATCTTTGCTGCTATCGCAAAACTCGATTGCTCGGTGATGTCCTTTGAATAGACGTGGAGGTCGATGTCGCGATGAGTCATCAGCAGTCCCATTTTCAGCGAACCGATGAGATTTACACGGCAGCCGGCATCGCGCCAAATGTCAGCGATGCCTGACTGCTGCAATACTTCGTGGGCCCTTCGGCCATTAGCCTCGGCTAACTGTCGAATTTCAGAATTTGTCATAGCTTATCTACATTACAGAAAAAATAAATCTGCAAAGGTAGTAAAAAGCTGTGAACTGCAATGAAATTATTTCAGTGCATCAATAAGTTGCTCGGTCGTAAGCTGTTGTTGCTCGCCTGAAGAGAGATTTTTCAGAGTGATGGTGCTGCTTTCCAATTCCGATTCGCCGATTATGCCGACAAAGGGTATCTGCATTGCGTCGGCATAGCCGATCTGCTTCTTCATTTTCGCCGCTTCGGGATAAAGCTCGGCAGCCACGCCGGCGTGACGAAGTTCTTTGATGACTTTGAGTGATGCATCAGCCTCTTTTTCGCCAAAGTTGGTGAAGATGATCTTCGAGGCTGCGCGAGTTTCGGCCGGGTAGAGGTTGAGCGTGTTGAGCACGTCGTAGATGCGGTCTGCGCCAAACGATATGCCGACGCCCGAAAGGCCGGGCATGCCGAACACACCCGTGAGGTTGTCATAGCGGCCACCGCCGGTAATGCTGCCGATGGCCACGTCGAGAGCCTTGACTTCGATGATCGTGCCTGTATAATAATTGAGACCGCGGGCGAGCGACACGTCGAGGTCAAGCTCAGCGCGCAGTCCGAGTTTCATCGTGGTGTCGCAGACAAACTTCAGCTCCTCGACGCCCTTGCTGCCGATCTCGTTGTCGGCAAGCACTTTCTCTAGCGCATTGAGACGCTCGTCGAGTGAGCCGCTGATGCTGAGTATAGGCTGAAGGGCGGCTATTGACTCGGCGCTCAAACCGCGCTCGGCGAGCTCTTCGTTGACCTTTTCGATGCCGATTTTCTCGATCTTGTCGATGGCCACAGTGATATCGATCAGTTTGTCGGGTGCGCCGATCACCTCGGCTATGCCGGCGAGCACCTTGCGGTTGTTGAGCTTGATGGCGATGCGTACACCTAAGCGGGCAAAAACCTCGTCGATCATCTGCAGCAGCTCAACCTCGTTGTAGAGCGATTCGCTGCCGACGACATCGGCGTCACACTGATAGAACTCGCGGTAACGGCCTTTCTGCGGGCGGTCAGCGCGCCACACGGGCTGGATCTGGAAACGCTTGAACGGCATCTGGAGCTCATTGCGGTGCTGGACCACAAAGCGGGCAAACGGCACAGTCAGGTCATAGCGCAGACCTTTTTCACAGATCTTGGCCGCAAGGCGCGTGGTCTGGTTATCGTCAATCAGCTCGCGGTCGACTCCGCTCAGGAAGTCGCCCGAATTCAATATTTTATAAAGCAGACGGTCGCCTTCCTCGCCATATTTGCCCATCAGTGTCGACAGGTTTTCCATTGCCGGAGTTTCTATCTGACGGAAGCCAAAAAGGCGGAAGACATCGCGGATCGTGTCGAATATATAATTGCGCTTAGCCATTTCTTCGGCTGTAAAGTCGCGCGTACCCTTGGGGATTGACGGTTTCTGTGCCATTATTGAGTCTATTACTTTTACGCGACAAAATTACGCAAAAATTACTAAATTTGCGATATGGAAAAGGTAGAAACATCATTCAACGATATGCAGACCGTCAAGCGCAACTTTTTTGCTATGCGCAATGGCATGATTGCCGACGCTTTACGCAAAGGCGGAAGCCCGTTCCGCATAATTTTCGGACTCAACTTGCCTCAGATTTCAGAGATTGCAGCCAAGTGGGCGCCCGACACTCAGTTGGCTGAGCGGTTGTGGGCCAACACTACGACCCGCGAGAGTATGCTCCTTGCGCCGATGATTGTCGATCGCGAAAGCTTTACAAAAGACGATGCGATGCGTTGGATTGCTGACGTGCCGGCTTATGAAGTTGCCGATGTCCTCTGCCTGAAGTTACTGAAACATCTTGAGTATGCCCCTCAATTAGCCGGCGCGTTGGTTGCGTCTACCGTCCCTATGGCGCGCTACACTGCAGTAAGACTTATGTTTAATCTTGTGTATAAAGATCCTGAATCTGCCCGCAAGTTTGCCGAGAAAGTGATTGACTCAGAGTCGGACAGAGCCGTGCTGACACTTGCCCGCCAACTGCTCGACGAGTGTGAGTTTCTGCTTGAGGACAGGGAGTCCTAATCTTTTTTGCGCCAGGTCTGCGAAAGTCTGTCGCCGACCCACAGACCGCCGAGTATCATACAGCAGCCAAAGATGCCGACCGGCGATATGCGCTCGTGGATTATGATGGCCGAGATTATCAGCGTGAATATCGACTGGAGATACATATAATTATTAGCCTTGACTGCGCCGACCTGCTTGACAATCATGCCCCAGAAGAAATATGCGATCATCGAAGCGCCGATGCCCAGGAAAAGAAGATTGCCGAGCACGGCGGGGTTGGAAACGAGATCGACCGGGTTGTTGAGCGGCTCGCTCAACACAAATGGCAGGGCGGTTATCACACCATAAAAGAAGGTCTTCCGGGTGATGAACCAAAGATCATAGATAATATTCAACTTTCTGAGCACAAGACTGTAAACTGACCAGCTGAATGCTGCCAGGATCGACAAGATGTCGCCGAGCGGGCGGATCTGAAGGTTGAAACTACTGTTAAATATCACGCAACCTACTCCCAAAAATGCTATAAACGATCCGACGAGCATGCCCCGCGAGGGCCTTTCGCTCTTATAAATGAGCCCAACCAATAGCGACGTGATAAGCGGCGAGGTCGACGTAAGGAGTGAAACGTTTGTAGTCAGCGTATATTCGAGCGCTGTGTTTTCTGCCAGGAAATATATAGAGCCGCCTGTGATGCCGCAGAGCGCAAACAGCAATTCGTCGCGCAGGGAGTTGGCCCACAAGCGCGAATGACTCATCAGCAACACAAGCAGATAGGCGAGGGTGAAACGGTAGACATAGATTTCGGCCGGGTTCATATTGTTGTCGAGCAACACTTTGGTCGACACGAATGATCCGCCCCATATACCAACGGTAATGACTGCGCCTATATTGGCGAGTATCAATGCCTTATGGTTTTTTGATTTGGATATGTTGAGCATAATGCTTCGTCTGAACGTAGAGATTTTTTACAAAATTAGTCATTTTTTTGATACCCCCCTAAACATATTGGCGACTTAATTTGTCTTTTAGTTAAAAGATACGGCCAACAATGGTGTTGTCGCCGGGTAATATATAACATTCAAAATATATACGAAAATGAAACTTTTGAAATTTGCAGGAATAGCACTTATAAGTGCATCGTTGCTTGTAGGCGAAACATCATGTTCATCTTTTACTAACACAGGTAAAGGCGCGTTGATCGGCGGTGGCGGTGGCGCAGCCGTTGGTGCCGGACTTGGCGCACTCCTCGGTGGCGGCAAGGGCGCGGGCATCGGCAGTGCAATCGGCGCAGCAGTCGGCGCAGGAGCCGGAGCCTTGATTGGCAAGAAGATGGATAAGCAGCAGAAAGAACTTCAGGAACAGCTCGCTCAGCAGGCGACCGTCGAGCAGACCACTGACCAGAACGGTCTTCAGGCTATCAAGGTGACTTTTGACGGCGGCATCCTCTTCCCTACCAGCAAATACACTCTCAATCCTCAGGCTAAGGCTGACCTCACCCGCTTCGCTCAGTCACTCAATCAGAACCCCGGAACAAATGTCCAGATACTCGGCTTCACTGACAGCACCGGATCGTTTGCTTTCAACCAGAAACTTTCTACCGAGCGCGCTGATGCTGTCCTCAGTTATCTGGTTAACAGCGGAGTTTCACCCACACGTTTGACCGCTAAGGGCATACCTATGGCTGACTACATAGCTTCAAATGATACACCCGAAGGCCGCGCGCAGAACCGCCGTGTCGAAATCTATATCACTGCAAGTCAGGACATGATCCAGCAGGCCGAAGCAGGCACACTCAAATAAGAAAATAGTTAACCTTACAACAATATTTTAGTTAAGCCCCGGATTTTTCTATAACGGAAAAATCCGGGGTTTGATCTTTTGTGATATTGTTATTCCTGCTCTCTGATGAGGCCGCGGCGATAAGCGGCAAGCAGTTTGTCGAGCTCTTTGACCTGACAGGCGAGCTCACGGCCTTTGTCTGTGTCGCGCACTTGCAGGCGACGGGCCTTAAACTCGTTGAGCACCGTGTTAGAGATGATGTCCTGACCCTCTTCGATGGCTTTTTTGGTGGACTCAAAAGGCTCGTGCTGCACCAGTTGGAAGCCTCGGCTGTGATAGACTAAAGTGTAGCCGGCGATGCCCGTGGTAGATTGGTAAGCCTTTGAGAATCCGCCGTCTATGACGAGCAGTTTGCCGTCGGCCTTGACTGGGTTTTCGCCCTTGATGGTCTTGACGGGTACATGGCCGTTGATAATATGCGAGCCCTCGGTCGGGAGGCCGAACTCTTTGAGTATCTTGTCACACATCGCCGGGTCGTCGATAAGGTTGTAATAATTGCCTTTGCCTTCGACGTGAGTTGATTTGTCTGCTATGAAATAGCGTTCGAAAGTCGCCATGCGCTCCTTGCCGAAAAGCGGCGAGTCTGGCCCGCACCAGAGATACCACATATAGTCTACCGCTGCCGCGCGATCGGGATCGTCCGAATTGACGCGGCAGGCTATCTGCACAAGGTTGTCAAGGCGATCGAGCAGCTGACGGCCTGCATAGGGTGAACCGAGAACAGTGACATTCCGGAACGATCCGTCGGACTCGAGCGGTATTGACGCGTGATACATCAGGTTGTTGTTGCGCGCAAGGTAGAATGATCCGTGTCGCAGGAGACAGTAGACGTGTTTGCGCAGTTTTTCGCTGTTGACCACCGAGTGATGCAGGCTCTTCATTAGGGCTGCCTCCTGCTTTGTGAGCTCATAAGGATCGGTGAGGTCGACAGTCGGAAAATCGCTGTCGAGCATCTCATAAGTCTGGCCGTCGGCGAGCGTGACGGTGCTGTCGGTGAGATTGATGCGGTGCATCATCATACGGTCATCCATATTATATTCAGGATGGGCTTTCAGCAGCTGTCCTTCGAGCTTCCATTGCAGCACGCTGATGGCCTTGTGCATCTTGGCGATGACGTCGAGCTCGGTGTCGGTGTAGACGCGGCGCGAATCTTTGATCCTCGGGCCGAAGATTTCGGCTTTGATCTCGGGATAAGTCTCCATCGCAAAAGTCGCGAGCGGCAGGAGGTTGATGCCGTAGCCCTCCTCGAGAGTGTCAAGGTTGCCGTAGCGGAGGGCGATGCGGAGCACGTTGGCGATGCAGGCGTCGTTGCCCGCAAATGCTCCCATCCAGAGTATGTCGTGGTTGCCCCACTGTATGTCAAAGTTGTGATAGTCACAGATGGTGTCCATGATGATGTGGGCGCCGGGACCGCGGTCATAAATGTCTCCGACAATGTGGAGACTGTCAATCGCCAGACGCTGTATCAGATTACACATTGCGATGATAAAAGCATCGGCGCGGCGGGTGGAGATGATCGTTGATATGATCTGGTTGAAGTAAGCGTGCTTGTTTGGGTCGGCCTCGGTCTCGTGGAGAAGTTCCTGGATGATATAGCTGAAGTCTTTGGGCAGGGCTTTGTTGACCTTTGATCTGGTGTATTTTGACGAAACGCTCTGACACACTTTGACCAGGCGGTTAAGCGTGATCTCATACCACTCGTTCATGTCTGTTTCGTCGGCCTTGACGAGCTCGAGTTTTTCCTGGGGGTAATAAATCAGGGTGCAGAGGTCTTTTTTCTCTGATTCACGCAAAGTGTTGCCAAAGATTTCGTTGACTTTGCGTTTGACGGTTCCTGAGGCGTTTTTCAGTACGTGCTGGAAGGCTTCATATTCGCCGTGGATGTCGGTGAGGAAATGCTCGGTGCCCTTCGGAAGGTTGAGGATTGCCTCGAGGTTGATGATCTCAGTGCTGGCTGCGGCAATAGTGGGAAAAGATCTTGACAGTAGCTTGAGGTAGCGGAGATCGTCTTTGAGTTCGGTAGTTGAATAATGGATATGAGGAGGTATATTACTCATAATAAGTTATTTGTTAGGTTTGAAAAACAGGCAGGCATCACCGTAGCTGAGAAAGCGGTAGCCCGAGTCGAGCGCGTGGCGGTATGCGTCGCGCCATTGCGGCCCGATAAAAGCCGAAACGAGCAGCAGCAATGTTGACTGCGGCTGATGAAAGTTGGTGACCATGCCGTCGACGATACGGTAGTCATAGCCTGGCGCGATGATAATGCGGGTCGAGGCCACCAGCGCCGGCATATCGTAGGTGCGCAGCCAATCGGAGAGACAACCGAGGGCTTCGGCAGTCGATAGGCGCGGATGAGCTGGTTCGTATGGGTACCATTGGGGGAGCTCGCCGGTCCATTTGCCCTCTGATATGAGGCACCCTATGTGATAAAGGCTCTCTAAGGTGCGCACTGAGGTTGTGCCGACGGCTATGACCTTCTTGTCGGCAGAGTCGGCTATGGCGGCAAGCTCGTCGATGAGTTCGCGATTGACAACGATAAACTCGCTGTGCATGGCGTGGTCGCCTATCTGGTCGGCCTTGACCGGCTGAAAAGTTCCGGCACCGACGTGAAGGGTCACTTCCCGACGGCCTATGCCCCTGCGGTCGATTGCAGCCAGGACATCGTCGGTGAAGTGTAGTCCGGCGGTTGGAGCGGCCACCGATCCTTCGATGCGGCTGTAGACTGTCTGGTAGTCGTCGCTGTCTGTTGGCTCTGTTGCACGGTTGAGGTAGGGAGGTATAGGAATTTCGCCTGCGGCTGAAATGATCTCTGAGAAAGTCACGGTCGGGTCGTCCCAGGCAAATGCTATGGTCGAGCCGGCGTCGCTGCGCTCAGTGCGTGTGGCTCTGAGGCGTAGGGTGCGACCGTCGGGCAGGGTGACTGCGCCCTCGAGGTCGCCTTCTTTCCATCGCTTGGAATTTCCGACCAGACACTGCCACGAGCACCCCGAGGTCGAGGCAAAATTGAGCGCATAGTCGGCCGGTGATGCCGGCTCGAGACAGAATATTTCGATCAGCGCGCCCGAGGGTTTGCGGAAACGCAAGCGGGCGTTTATGACTCTGGTGTTATTGTAGACCAGCAACGAGCCGGCAGGCAAGAGCTCGGGCAGATCGGTGAAGCTATGGTCACTGATTATGCCGTCAAGATCTCTGACCAATAGTCGGCAAGCATCGCGCTTTGCAAGCGGGTGCTTTGCTATTTTTTCATCGGGGAGAGGGTAGTTGTATTCTTTTATATCTATATTTCGAGGGTCCATCTCAATATTTGAATATCGGCAAATTTAGATAAAAAAAGCCAATCTTAGAGCATGTTTGACAAGAAAAGTTAACGGCGGGGTTGCATATCACGGAGGGATTTTTGCTGTGAAGGGGAGGGAGCGTAGCGAGCTACGTGACTGAGCCAAACGGCAAAAAGCACCCGCGAGATGCAATATCAAGGAAATATCCTATCCTTCAGTTTGCTAACCTTCTATCATGAACATAATATTACTCCCCACAAAAGCGATAGTTGAAAAGGCACTGCAAGGAGCACTCTATCTCGCTAAAAAATAAGCTATTAGAAGAATTTCTTTATCTGTTGCGAACAGGGCGTCAGTGGCGACTGCTTCGCTTGGGATGGATTTGCAGTGCGTAAAGTCAAATTTTGGCACCTCCGAATTAATTCCTCTCGAAGGTCGTTGGGTGGTGGAGCTTACGATAGCGTGGTTTGATAATTTCCGCAGACTCTGTCGCAACTACAAGCGCAGCTGTTATGCAGCATAAAGAAAAATACCCTCGCCTCGGCCACTCGTTGGCATTTTTGTCCGTGTTCTTCGGTCGTGTACGTCAAGTACACTCCCTCATCGCCCGAACAAAACTGCTAAACGATTGACCGCCTCGCCGTTAACTTTTCTTGTCAAACATGCTCTCACACGCAAATCCGTCCACAATCTGCTCTATTTGACTTTTTCGAAGCGCGGGAGACGGTCAAGCGGCACATCGGTCAGTGTGTAAGAGCGGCCGCCTTTGTACTTTTTGCCGAGCTCATCGCGCCAAAGACCTTTGGGGAGCCTGACTGTTCGGGTGTTTTCGGCGTTTGTCACCGGGGCAATGAGCCATTTATCGCCGAGCATGTACTGATCCTTGACGTCATCGAAACCCTCGTCGGGAAAGGCAAAGGCCATATGGCGCACGATCGGGGTGCCGTCAGCGGCCGTCAAGGCGGCCATCTCGAGGATGTAATCTGACAGCTCGCAGTGTAGCAGGGCATAGCTGCGGCAGATGGCGAGATCGCGCTCGCTGAGTATGCGCCATGGTGCAACTGAAAATTGCAT
This sequence comes from uncultured Bacteroides sp., assembly GCA_964423485.1. Classification (GTDB taxonomy): domain Bacteria; phylum Bacteroidota; class Bacteroidia; order Bacteroidales; family Muribaculaceae; genus CAG-873. Next base: position 4,945 of record CAYRFB010000042.1, on the reverse strand, counting down.
CATGGGCATTGCCGCGTGGATCTGGCATGACCTTATGATCAGCGACGGGTCAAATGAGTCAGAGTCGACGTTAAGAAACGATGTGTACTCGCCTCCGCCGATCATATCAGGGCAGGCATATGAGTGACCGAGCAACCCGGCTGAAACCATACAGGGCACCAAGCGCCTGACGCCGTCCCACGAATATCTTTTGTCGCCGAGGCGCTGCACAAGGGCCTGATTACCCATCTGCCAGCAGGCGCGCAGTTCGTTGTAGGGGAACTCTTTGGCTAACTGTGCCCACAGACGGGTCTGGGAGGTGTCGTATGACTTTCTGTCATATACTTCAATCTTTTCGCTCAAATAGCGCTCGGGATCGCCGGCATCAAATTTGAATCCGTCGATGCCGTATCGCTCCTGCAGTCCGGTGAGTTGGTCTTTCAAATGGCGGCGGGCGTCGGGATTGCTGAGGTCATAGCAGGCCGAGTAGCCGTTCCACCACTGCATTACGGCCATATTGCCCGTGTCGCGAGCTTTCACGAGATAGTTGCGGGCGTTGAGGTCGCGGGCTTCCTTGCTGTCGGGCGAGACAAAAGGACACACCCATAGCATGACCTTGAAACCCATCGCGTGGAGCGAGTCGACCATCTCTTTGGGCGAGGGAAAGCGGTCGGGCCGGAATTCAAACACTCCGTAATCCTTCTGCCAGTTGTCGTCGATCATTAGTATGCCCGGCGGAAAACCGTGATCGATGATGTCGCGTGCATACTGGAGTATGTCAGCTTGGTTTTGGTTATACATCAGTTCGATCCAGGTGTTGTAGATCGGCGCGATGAAAAATTCGGTCGGGGGCAGTGTGCCGTCGGGTGGAAAAAATTGTCGGCTTGCTTCCATATACGCTCCTTTGAGCGATCGGTCGTCGGCTTGACCGACGATCGGCCGGACACTGTCTGTGACGATGTTGATTCCCGAGCTGTCAAATGATATTTTCATCGGAGAGTCTGACCATACGTATCGGCCGCGGTCTGACAGCAAAACCGGTGAAGTCTGATTATTGTAATTAGCTGTCCGCAAGTCAATGACGGCGTCAGATGGGGCGAATGGCATCGCGGGACCGAGGTCAGTGGCGGCGCCCCACCATTTTTCGTTTTCGAGATATGGAATTTTAGTCAATGACTGTGCCGTGCAGACTAAAGCGAGAAGGATTGAACCAGATATCAGACCGAAGATTTTCATTTTTTACTTTTTGAATATCGGCAAAATTAGCTAAAAAATGCCAATATATTGCGAAATTGGCCTTGTAATGTCGTTGAGTCTCGGTTAAATATCGTATCTTTGTAAGCTAAATAAACTAAGATTCTATGATTTATCTGAAATATTATTCAAAACTTATTGCCCAACTGCTGCTTGTTGTCGCTTTTTCTTTAGGCGCGACGTCATGCCGTCACGACAAGGATGAGCCCGAAGTGCCTGATCAACCGGTCGGTCGAACGGTGTTGGTGTATATGCTTTCTTCGACCAACGGTCTTGGAGCTGCTTCGCCTTATGATTATGACATGCAGGATCTCAAGGAGATGCGAGCTGCGGCAGCAGCCGGTGATATTAAAGACGGCCGCCTCATTGTTTTTCACTCTACCAGCAACGGCAATCAGATGCTAAAGGAGATAACTCACGACGGCTCGATCGACACCTTGAAGATTTATGATTCATCCATCCGTCCGCAGACGTCTGAGCGTATGGCTGAGGTGCTTGACGATATGGCCTCTCTCGCTCCAGCTGAAGATTACGGATTGGTGTTGTGGGGCCACGGCACAGGCTGGATTGAGGATGGCATCAATGAGTATGATGGGTCTGCCGTTCACACCTATTCTTATGGTAGCGAGCAGAATAATAAATGGAAAATGAATGTCACGACCCTCGCTGATGTGCTCGAGGGCCGAGGTTTCAGTTTCGTCTATTTTGATTGCTGCTATATGGCGTCGGTCGAGGTGATATATCAGCTCAGACACGTTGCCCCTCAGATAGTCGCTTATCCCACCGAAATCCTGGCGTGGGGCATGCCTTATGACCGTAACGTCAAACATTTTTTTGCAGCGAAGCCCGAGCTGATCGAGGCTGCCCGCGAAACGTTTGATTTCTATTTGCATATAGAGGACAATATAGACCTGAGTGCATTTGGTGTAACTAATCCTAATCGCTACAGGATGTGTACGGTCTCTGTTTTTGACACTGCCGGTCTCGATCGGTTGGCTGCTGCCGTCAGGGCGATTTATCAGGATAACAAGGTTGGTGTGCCCTCAGGCTACTCACCGCAATCTTACACATTGTCGCGCAATAACTATTACTGCGATTTAGGAGGCTATATCAGGGCTCTTAATCCTGATCAGCAAAAGCTTGCTGAGTTTGAGTCAGCCCTCGCAGGTGTCGTCGAGCTTGAACTGGCGACGGAAAAAATCTGGGGTCAGTTGCCGATTAATGAACATTCGGGCTTTTCAACGTTTATAATGAGTAGTGACTATGATGTCACCAACCAGAATTACAATCGTCTTGACTGGTATGGAGATGTGGCATCGGCTCTCATTCATTAACATTTAAAACTTTTTTACGTTCCGACTATGTTTTTCGCCCAAGACCCCGCGCAATTGCCGATTTTACCTGACTCTGTGCCGAGCCCCAAAGAGGAATGGCAGATGTTGAAAAGCCTGCCGGTTGATGAACTTCTTGACCGTATGGTCAACGGTTTGGTGTCGCTTGCCATCAACCTCGCCATTGCCATATTGGTTTTCTATGTCGGGCGTTTCATCATCAATAAGATTTACAGGGTGATAGCGGGCATACTGCTTCGCCGCCAGGTAGACGCCTCGCTGAGCACTTTTGTGTTGAGCCTGGTGAGGATGCTGCTCTATTTCATCCTTATCGTGACCGTGATCGGCATACTCGGCATCGAGACATCGTCGTTTATCGCAATCTTTGCTTCGGCCGGTGTCGCAATCGGTATGGCGCTGAGCGGAACGTTGCAGAACTTCGCCGGCGGCGTGCTCATTCTTCTGCTTAAGCCTTATCGCATAGGCGACTATATAGAGGCTCAGGGTTACGCGGGAACTGTGCGCGAAATCCAGATTTTCCACACGATTATCTCCACTACTGACAATAAGCAGATCATAATCCCTAACGGAGGTTTGTCGACCGGTTCGGTCAATAATTACTCGAGGGCCGACTATCGCCGCGTCGACTGGAGTGTCGGCATATCGTATGGCGACAGCGTTGACACAGCCCGCAAAGCTATACTTGACATCCTTGCGTCAGACGATCGCGTAGTGCAGGGCATGATCGAGGATGACCGTGAGCGGCGAGCAGAACTCCGGGAGGAGGCTGAGCGCGAAGCTGCAGCTGCGGGCATCCAGACCCAAGCCGAGGAGAAGCCTAAACGCTCATTCTGGGCTCGAGTGTTCCACCGCAAGGTCAAGAAAAAGATTATGACATGGCAGGAAGAGCAGGCCGAAAAGGTGCGCAAGCTCCTGCCCAAGACCGATGGCACACCCAAGGTGTTTGTGTCGACCCTCGCCGACAGCGCAGTGGTGCTCACCGTGAGAGCGTGGACCCGCAATCAGGACTACTGGGGAGTGTATTACTCTGTCAACGAGCGCATCTATAACGAGCTTCCCGAGGCGGGCATCAATTTCCCCTTCCCGCAAATGGATGTTCACCTCAATGGTCGTCTCGACACAGCGGGAAATCCCGATTAGTAACATATTACTATTAAATATCCTTAAATAGCCGAAATTATCCGATAATTTTGGCTATTTTTGCATTACCGTCGGACAGATTTGTCCGTCTCTCTCTAACGGTGAATTTTGTCTCCTCTGTTCTCTCTCTCTATCTGAGCGGCCGCCAGCCGCTTACCTGCTTGATATATAAAAAAAGAACAACATAAATGACAAGTAAATGGAATTATCTATCCCATTACACAGATGAACAGAGGCATGACGAACTATCGAGGCGTTTCGCAAATTGCGCGCCAATAAGCGATTTGTTGCGGCAGAGAGGAATAAATACGCTCAGCGAGGCTGAGAAGTTTTTTCATCCTTCTCTGCGTGACCTTCACGATCCGTTTCTGATGCCTGACATGGATAAGGCGGTCGACCGTCTTAACCGTGCAATGGGGTCAAAAGAAAAGATTATGGTCTACGGTGACTATGATGTCGACGGCACAACGGCTGTCGCGCTTGTCTACCGTTATCTCCAGAACTTTTATTCTGAGATAGACTATTACATCCCTACACGCTATGACGAGGGATATGGTATCTCGCGCCGCAGCATCGATGCGGCGGCTGAGCAAGGTGTCAAACTTATCATCATCCTTGACTGCGGCATCAAGGCGATCGACGAGATCGCTTATGCCAAGGAGCTTGGTATTGACTTTATCATCTGTGATCACCATGTGCCCGACGACGAGTTGCCGCCGGCTGTGGCTATTCTCAACCCGAAGCTCGAAGGCTCGACTTACCCCTGCCAGCATCTGTCGGGTTGCGGCGTAGGATATAAGTTGATGCAGGCGTTTTCGATCAGCAACGGCATCGGCACCGCCGAGCTCGACGGTATGCTTGACCTCGTGGCCGTCAGTATCGCCGCCGATATTGTGCCGATGGTCGATGAGAACCGCGTTATGGCCTACGTTGGGCTCAAGCGCCTTAACTCAAATCCCAATATGGGCCTGCGAGCCATCATCCGCACCTGTGGCCTGGGCGGCAAGGAGATCACTATCAGCGATGTAATCTTTAAGATCGGTCCGCGCATCAACGCGTCAGGTCGCATGCAGAGCGGTCGCGAGGCCGTTGAGCTGCTCGTGAGCCGCGATATGAAGGATGCCACCCGCCGTAGCATCGCAATCGACCAGTATAACAAAGACCGCAAGGAGCTCGACAAGCGCATCACCGAAGAGGCAAACGCCATACTCGAGAAGCGC
>CAYRFB010000041.1:0-16448 GCA_964423485.1 uncultured Bacteroides sp. | reverse complement strand
GCATGTGCAAGCCTGGGTATCATCCTGTTATAATATTTTTACATAAAACTGCTCAACAGCAATGAAGCCACTAGTTATATTATCACTCTTATCCGTTATCTGTATCTTAGGCTCCTGCTCTTCAAAATCGCCATACCACGACCAAGTCGTCGCTGCTGCGCGGCGCGATGTCGAAAAAGTTGCCAATGCCGCTCCCGGATCGATGGAGCTCGAACACGCTGTACTTGCGATCCGTGTCCGTCAGCACGCTCTTTCTTCCAATGGACACAAGACTGAAGCCGATCTCTATTTCCAGACCGCCAACTCGCTGCTCGTCGACAGCCTTCATTTGATTGATTGCCGTCAAAATGACGATTAGCCGACCATTAACCAATAATAAAAGTTAACTATGCTGCAAATTTCTATCAAAACACTTGCATAATTGACAAAACGTCATTATCTTTGCATCGTGTTTTTCATGGTATAGATTTAAGGTTAACTGGATTGGTTTGTCGCGAGACAAATCAATTTTTTTTATACCCACTCGAGACGCTTATTCACAATATATAATCAATATAACAGCGCCCCGGAAGTTAATTCAACTCCCGGGGCGCTGTTTTAGGGTTTGATTTATAATCGTTACTTAACGATTATCTTTGTCACTGCTGAACCTTGGCGCTTAATCACTATCAGGCCGGCGTAAGGATTATCAACACGCACACCCTGAAGGTTATAATAACTTACAGGCTCATCGCTATCAGTCAAAATTTCATTTATGCCTGTCAAATCGCTTTCAGCGTATGCTATCGGGGCAAGGAAGAAATACTCCGTCGATCCTCGTTTTGAGTATTTCACAACACAAGTGACGTTGTAAATTCCTGCCGGTTGCGGCTTGGCGTTATAAGTGTCCTGGAATTCATATCTTGTGCCATCGGGTGTTGTGCCATAAGCTTTGGTTGTCTCCGAAGCAGTGCTTGTGGTGAAAGTGACCTTGCTTAAGATTACCGTCTTACGCTTATTACACAACTTATGTTATCGACACTCAGGCGCAAACGTCCGGCATCAGCACTGCGGCGGATGACGAAAGCGCTGCGACCCCCGAAGCTTATTTCTCTGTCGACGGTAAGTGCCTCGGTCAAATGGCCAAGGGCATCAATATCGTGCGTATGTCTGACGGCTCAGTGCGTAAATTGATCAAGAAATAGATTTCATCCTATATCATTTTAACTCCACAGCAGAGACGCCTTCGGCCGGCGTCTCTGCTTTTTTCATAAAAATTTTTACGAACCTGTGACAATCGTAACTGAATTTTTGATCCAAATTGGTTCAAACGCCGATATATAGGATCTTTTTGCATAATTTACCCGTAAAATAAGAAAGAAATGTGAAAAAAATTTGTAACTTTGCCTTTGTACAATTACTCATCACACTAAGATTTCTAACATAATGAACAGATCCCAAACCGACCACAGAATCGAAGGTATCGCAAGATATCGGGGTGATGTTATTAATCTAATACGCTAAATCTAATTATCATGATCGACTGGCTTATCAACTGTTTGGCGGTATTCTTCCTTTGCATCTTCTGCTCTGGCATCGTCATACCTCAAATCCTACTTATAGCATTCCGAAAGAAGCTCTTTGACGTACCTGACGAACGCAAGATCCACCGTAGCCTGGTGCCGCGCCTGGGTGGCATAGCCTTCATCCCGGTAATTCTGTTTGCAATTTTTCTTGTGACAGGTGTCAATCTTGTTGTCGGCAATTCTCAGTTTATGAACACTTCGCTTAGCGAGATTTGCCCGCTGATGTTCGGTTTCTGCTCTATGGTTGTACTTTATCTTGTCGGTATTGCTGATGACCTGATCGGTGTGAGATACGTAGCTAAATTTGCGGCACAGGTGATCTGCGCAATATTTTTGATCACCGGTGGCATCTGGCTCGATGACTTCCACGGTGCACTTGGCATCTATTTCATACCGAAATATATAGGCTATCCTTTCACCGTCCTTCTTATAGTATTTATAATCAATGCAGTTAACCTGATCGACGGCATCGACGGTTTGGCCTCAGGTTTAAGCGGCATCGCCACGCTCATCTATGGTGTGACATTCTTTATCCTCCACGATTATCTTTACGCTATGCTGTCGTTCACGACCTTAGGCGTGCTTGTGCCGTTCTTCTATTTCAACGTGTTTGGTGATGCTGAGAAACGTCGCAAGATCTTTATGGGCGATACAGGCAGTCTCACTATCGGTGTGATCCTCGCCTTCCTGAGCATACGCATGGCGATGTATCCTATGGATGATTGCCTTTCAACTAATCCGCTGATCCTCGCCTTTACGCCCCTTTTCGTGCCTTGCTGCGACGTGGTCAGAGTCTATCTCCACCGTGTCCGCAACGGCAAAAATCCCTTCTTGCCTGACAAGACCCACATCCATCATAAACTATTGGCAATCGGCATGCATCAGCGCGTAGCGATGGTGACCATCATCTCAAGCACATTTCTGCTTGTCCTGGCCAACATCTTCCTGTCGTCTTACCTCAACATCAACATCCTCGTGCTGATCGACGTTGTGCTTTGGGTGCTCGTTAATATATGGCTCAGCAAGAAGGCCCTCAAACGACAGCAGCAGGATAATTAAAACTCCCCTAACCTCTTGTACAACGCGTGCAGAGGCAATCCCATCACATTGTAATAGCAACCGTTGATATGGCTGATGCCGATGCAGCCTATCCACTCTTGTATGCCGTAGGCTCCGGCTTTGTCAAACGGCTTGTAGCGGTCGACATAACGGGCTATGACTTCAGGCGAGAGATCATCAAAGGTCACGCGTGTTGTCTCGGCAAAGGTGATTTTCTTTTCTTCTGACATCAAGCTTACCCCGGTAACGACCTCGTGGGTCGAGCCCGAAAGCATGGCAAGCATATCTATCGCCTGACGCTCGTCGGCCGGCTTGCCGAGAATTTTTGAATCGCAGATGACGACTGTGTCAGCCGTCACAACCACCTCATCGCCTTTGGGCACGCCTTTATATGCATCTGCCTTTAGCGACGACAGATAAGGCGCTACCTCATCGGCAGAGAGGGTGGCGGGATAGACCTCGTCGACTTCGCGAGGCTTAATAATTTTATAATCTAAGTCAAGGAGAGAGAGTAATTCGCGGCGGCGCGGCGAATTGGATGCTAAAAGTAATTTCATTTTATCAGTCAATAAGGTTTACCATCCGAAGGCATCGGCGTGAGACATCCACAAACCTTTTGCTCTCAGCACTTCTTCGACGAGTTCGCGACCGGCACCATAGCCGCCGTTAGCTTGAGTGATAAAGCAAGCCACAGCCTTCACTTCCGGATCGGCGTCGCGGGGCGCGCATGGCAATCCGACCGCCTGCATTACTCCTAAATCAGGAATATCATCTCCCATATAGGCCACCCGGTCAGGTGTAAGCCCTGACTTGTCGAGCCAATCGAGAAGACAGGGCATCTTGTCGGCGGCCTTGAGATAGACATCTTTTACGCCCAGGGCATTATAGCGCAAACATAGCGTCGGATCAGCCGCACCGGTGATAATTGCAAACTTGATCCCCTTTTTGACAGCAAGCTGAATGGCATAGCCGTCTTTGACGTTGACCATGCGTCGGGGTGCGCCGTCATCTCCCATCGGCACTGTCGACGGCGACAAAACACCGTCGATATCAAACACAATGCCGTCAATCAGGCGAAGGTCATAGTTGATCTTGCTCATAATTTACAATCAAGATTGTGAGTCTTTAAAATCGAATTTGTGATCTTCTTATACAAGTCGGCCGTGTCATCGTCGAGAAGAGCCATATGGCTGCGCATCACTTCGATGTCGCGCCTCATTGCAGGCCCTGTCTGGGCTGCTCGCGGACCGAGCGCCACCGCTTTATCAAGCGTAGCGCGTATCAGCGGCTCGACCACTGAGAAATCATAACCGTCAGCCTCGAGCACACGCGAAGTACAGTCCCACAAATAGTTAACGAAATTACACGAAAGCACACCCGCAATATGCAGCGTCTTCCGGCGAGCCGAATCTGCGTGATAGACTTTAGGGGAAAGCAAGCGTGCATACCTGTCGACTAAATCAAGTGACTCTTGATCAGTAGCTTCGGTAAAAAATGGCACTTCTTCTAACTGTACCTCTGCCTCTCGCGTAAAAGTTTGTAAGGGATAAAGCACAGCCGACCGACTCGAAGCATCTTTAAGCTTGTCGAGCGGCACACTGCCAGATGTATGGACTACGAGTCCGCTCACCTGCGGCATAGACTCTGCGATCGGCGCCACAGCTGCGTCAGCGACCGCGATCACATACAAGTCGGCATCTCTTGCGAGATCATCCAGATTGTCAGTGACGTTGTCAACGCCGATTTCACAGCCGAGTCGCGAAGCGTGGTCAATCGAGCGGCTATAGATCTGCACTATGTTGCAGCCAGCAGTCTTAAAACCCTTAGCAAGATGAGTTGCAACGTTGCCTGACCCTATTATTACTATTTTGTCTGACATTACCAGCGCCCGATATGCACTTTTTCCCAAAGCAATTTCGACGGATCGACCGGCTTGCGCTCTTCATCGGGGTGGCCAAAGGTCACGACGCACTCTACTGAAAATTGCTCGGGTATGCCAAGCTGCTCGCGCACAATGGTCTCGGCCGACTCGCCATCAGCGGCAAAACGGTTGCGGATCTGGATCCAGCACGATCCAAGGCCTAAGTCAGCAGCCTGAAGGTGCATGAATGCAGCCGCGATTGATGCGTCTTCGACATACATATCGCTTGCCTCGGTGTCAGCAGTAACTACGACCGCAAACGCTGCCGATGAGATCGGCTTTGCGCCAAACTGCTTGCACTCGGCGAGACGGGCCAACATATCTTTGTCCTCTACGACAACAAATTGCCATGGACGTGCACTTTTTGAACTTGGAGCGAGCAGGCCGGCTTCGAGTATGCTACGCACATCGTCAGCGCTGACAGGTTCGTCCTTATAGCGTCTTATGCTGTGACGCTCTAAAAAAAGTTGATGAAGATTTTCCATTTTGGCTGTGGAATGTCATTTACGACACACCCACACATTAGGATATTTGTCTGAAAGTGTGGCAGCCGCAGACTGTGCCTCACGAAGATTTGAGCCAGTCGCCGCATAGACACGATAACGACCGTCCATAGCGAGTATGCCTAAATGTTGATTAGTAGAATTATCAATATATTCTTTTGCATCAGATTCAGACGGCAGCGAAGCGATGACCAGGAAGTACCGGTCATTATTGTCCATACGCAATTCAGCGTCTTGATTTTGCGACAACTTCACTTTATCGTTGTCGCGAGCCGATTGACGCTCTCTGATGTAGGCCGAGTGTGCGGCTGTGTCAACAGCAATCGTAGCGTCGTCAAATTGTTGCAAACAGAGCTTGACCACTCCGCTTGATTCACCCGGACGACGGATGATCTGAGAAGTCTTAGCCGGCGCTTCGCTCTGATTCACAGCAAAATTTTCCAAGCCAAGTGACGCATACTGAGCTTTTTCGAAGTTGATCGGTGTAGTGAGCACAAATCCGAGCGCGAGAAGCAGTGCAAACGATGCAGCAACCCTCGCGGCTCTGTAAATGAAGTTGACAGGTGAGCGGTGATGAGTTGCCAGTAAGGAGCGTTCTTCAGCCTGAGCAATCTTGCGTGCAAGCTCTGCGACGGGACATAACTGCAACTCAGGCAGCCACATATATTGAGGGCTGAGCGTAGCAACAGTGCGTCCGGGCTCAAAAGACAGGCTGCCGTTTTCGTCAGACGATAGAGATCCGACCGCGCCGAGCGAAATCCGGCCCTCTTCGTTTAACTTTTGCTTCATCGCCTCGACCTCTCTGGCAACGATATTGCGAGACGCCTCAAAAGATATAGACTTAGAGCGGGCGACAGATGACACGAGCAGACCGTCGTTATGAGTCAATGAACTGTTGAATGAAAAGGTCCGCCTTGGGGGCATAAAAAGGTGGTGGCTCTGGTCAAAGCGCGACGGCACATCGTGAGCTATCACGGCTCCTAAAGCCGGGATAACGACGCAGTCGTTTGTCACCATAAGAAACTCAATATGCCTTACAATTTCATTCATGCCTACAAAATTACTTCGTTTTTTTTATAATTCAAAACAATTTTTGACTATCCTGAGGGTTTATCCTATGTTAAAATGACCTAACTTTGTTGCCATCAATGAAGACTGAATTTATCAACAATTTATCAACAATGCCCCCCTCAGCGATGTCGATGTTAAGATTTATACTTCCGATACTGTTTATGCCTGCACTTGTGTTTGCCCAGACCAAAGATCCGACGATTGACGAACAACCTTACTATATATTAATGGGCGAAGCTGAGAAGGCAATCTCTGACGGCAATTATGAAGAGGCGGCTGCCCGCCTCATTGACGCTATGGCAACAGAGCCAGAAAACCCCGGCAATCTCCTGTTGATGACCAATCTCGGTCTCGTCTATTCGTGTCTTGACCGAGACTCTCTTGCCCTTGCCACGCTCGATGAAGTCAACCGCCGAGCACCCAAGATGAGTGTCGCTCTGCTCAATCGTGGCCGCATAAAACTTAAAATCAACGATAACGAGGGTGCTCTAGATGATTTTGATAAAGTGATTGAGCTCGACTCGCTTAACGCTGACGCAAGATATTTCAGAGGCATGATGGCCTTATATGGCGGTGACCGACAGACTGCCGAAGGCGACCTTACAGTTATCGGCAACCTACAGCCTGATCGCACACGCACTCACGCCGCCCTGGCTGCCCTCTACTCTATGACCGGACGCAATCGTGAAGCAATAAAGCATTTTGAAAAGCTGATTGAGCAAGAGCCGAGCCCTGAATATTTTGCCAGTCTCGCCGGTTGCTACCTTGCAATCGAAGATCTCAGCGAGGCAGCCGGGGTGATCAACGAAGGCATGAAGCTATATCCCCGCGACCCTGAGCTCTATTACTACCGTGCATGGCTCAACCGCGACCGTTTCCGTCTCGATGACGCTCACGCCGACGCCAAGCTCGCTATCAAATACGGAGCCTCACCCGAAAAAGTCAATCGTCTCTTCGCCCGCTGACAAAGCTTCATAAAAAATTATTTGATATTTCTCTGCGATAAGGCGCGGTGATATCGAGCCGCATTCTGATTGTGGGTAGCAAGATCGGTTGCAAAATTGTGATAACCCGAGAAATCTTCTTTTGCACACATATAAATATAGCCGTGAGCCGGCGCCGTCAGCACGGCTTCAAGCGTAGCTCGCTCAGGCAGCCTGATAGGTCCGGGTGGAAGACCTTGATTCTTATATGTATTATAAGGCGAGTCAACGTTGAGATGAGACGCATATATGCGTCTGATACCGAAGTCGCCGAGCGCAAATTTGACCGTAGGATCTGCCTGAAGGAGCATACCGCGATTAAGACGGTTGAGATAGAGTCTTGCAACTTTCGGTCGTTCGTCAGCCTTTGCGGTCTCCTCTTCGACTATCGAAGCGAGTGTAGCCACACCAACCGGAGTCAGTCCCATCGCCGAAGCTTGGGCGCGACGTTCATCGCTCCAGAAATTGTCTCTTACATCAGAAAGTCTCTTTACCACCTGCTGAGGCGTAGCTGTCCAGAAAAACTCATAAGTGTCAGGCAAGAAAGCGGCTATATATTGCTGTTTCTTGAATCCCTTGGGCGGCAGAACTGAGTCGCAGGCAGCTAAAAAATCACTGCTGCCCCACTCCATTTTTTCAGCAACCTTTTCGGCCAGCGCGTCGAGCGTGCGGATATTGTTGAATGTCACCTTTACAGGAGTCTGCCGGCCGGCTCTGAAATTACGGCTCACAGTCAGAGCATTTTCACCCGGCTTAATGACATACGATCCGTGGGCTTTCCTCAGGCTCGGTCGCTGCAATCGCCAAGCAAACATCACATCGCCCGCAAAATCCGCTCCAAGCCTTACTCTGAGCGAGTCCTGAAACTCCGCTTCAGTGACATCAGCAGGGATAAACACCCTCACCGCCTCACCCTGATATTTGTCATACAATCGGCTGCCGACATATCCGGCAACAGCTGCGCCAATGACGATGACGCCCAAAAGCCCCCAAAGTATTATCTTCTTCACGTTCATTTCTTTTGAAACATTCGCGCTATATTGCGTTTATCCTCACGCTCTTTGATAGACTGACGCTTGTCGTAAGCTTTCTTACCGCGGCCTATGCCGATCACCAGCTTGGCCAAGCCGCGCTCATTGATGAAAAGCCTCAGCGGCACTATGGTGAACCCTGTTTCCTTGCCAGCCTTCTCGAGCTTTGCAATTTCCTTCTTATTGAGTAGGAGCTTACGGTCACGACGGGTGACGTGATTATTGTATGTGCCGTAAAAATACTCGGCGATATACATGTTTTTCACCCACACTTCGCCATTGTTTATGTAGCAGAATGTGTCGGTCAGACCCGCCTTGCCCTGACGCAATGACTTGATCTCGGTGCCAGTCAAAACAAGCCCGGCAGTAAATGTGTCAGATATTTCGTAATCAAACGTTGCACGTCGATTTTTAATATTTATGTCTTTCTGATTCATAATTAAGCAATTATAAGTTCAAGGAGATAGAAGATCGCAAGTGGCACTACGATGACACCCAAAGTTACAACCAACAAAAAGCGCAACTCACATCCTTGCTTGATTGACAAGTAGTTAGATCCATTGTAAAGGATCAAGGCCACAAACAGCGGCAAAAACTTCACGAGCGTCAGGTTGGTGGGCAACAGATTGTCTATGATCTCAATGATCAAAAGCAACCCCAGTCCATAGATGATGAACGTCGCTATCTTTGTCGCACTTATCTCGCCGTCGACATACGGCGCAAGATAGTGATTGAGTATGATCTTTGCGATGAAAAAGGCCACAAAAAACGATCCGAACAGGGCGATAGCCAATTCGAGCACCGTCAAAAAGCCGCCGTGTCCCGAATAGAGCAGCCTTACCAATTCAGTCATAGACGCAAATCCCAACAACGGGTAATAACCCTTCTGCAACAGCAGCTCAGGGTCTGACATTGAGGCTGAGACGTCCTCCCAACCTCTGAAGGGAAGAAGCACGAGTTGAAGCAAATTTTTGAGGTATTGCGCCATTGACTATATGAACTAATTATTTTTTCAGTCACAAAATTAGTAAATATCGGTCATAATTCAATCCAATTGACTATTTTTGTAGCCGCGAATATTATTAACTCTAAAACAATAACAGTTCATTCAATTATAAAACATGATCAAACGCATCGTATCAATCGCCGGAAAACCCGGTCTGTATAGACTCTTGAGTCAGGGTAAAAATATGCTCATCGTCGAATCTTTGCTCACCGGCAAGCGCACTCCGGCTTATGCTCACGACAAAGTCATCTCTTTAGCCGATGTAGCCATCTACACCGAAGGCGAAGACATGCCCCTTGCCGAAGTCCTTGACAAAGTCTATGCTTACACTGATGGCCAACCAATTGACATCAAAGGCTTTGCTGACGACGCTGCTATACGCGAGTACTTCGGCAAAATCCTTCCCGATTTTGACAAAGAGCGTGTCTACACCACCGACATCAAGAAGCTTTTCCAATGGTACAACCAGCTCATCGCTGCAGGCGTTACCAAATTCAAAGATGACGAAATCGCCGAAGACCAGGCAGCTGAAGCTGCCGAAAAGGCTGACGAGGAGAACAAATAAACCTCGCCGATCGGCTATAAACCAATTAAGAGAGTGCGTTGTTAATCAATAACAATGCACTTTTTTTCTATTTATTTATGAAGAAATTACTTTTTTTCGCCTTATTGGTAGTCGCAGCCGCTTCGGCTGTCGCTGAAATCTGGCAAGACGATATCCTCGGCGACGGCTACGAGATGCGCTACGTCGACCAAGGCAAGGATTATAGCGGAAATGTCAGGTCAACAATCGTCCGCAAAGAGTCAGATTGCGGTGGCCGTAAAGGCATACTCTATGTCCATGGTTACAACGACTATTTCTTCCAGAAAGAAATGGGCGACCGCTTCGTCGACTCCTGCATCAACTTTTACGCCGTCGACCTTCGTAAATACGGCCGCTCGATCATGCCCGGCCAGAAAAAGTTTCAGGCCCGTGATCTCCACGAATACTTTGCCGACATTGACTCAGCCATCGCACAGATGCACCGCGACGGCGTAGATGAAATCGCCCTTATGGGTCACTCCACCGGCGGCCTGATCACATCTTATTATATGAAAGAGAAGCCCGACAGCACCGTCCGCGGCCTCATCCTCAACTCGCCATTCCTTGATTGGAACTTCACCGGCTTCATGCGCAAGGTCGCAATCCCTTCGTTTGGCTTCTTAGGCCGCATTTTCCCTAACCTGTCAATATCTCAGGGCGACGGTTCTGGCTATCAGGAGTCATTGCTCAAGGACTACCACGGCGAGTGGGACTACAATCAGGACTGGAAAGTGTTTCACCCCGAAAAAGTCCAGGCATCGTGGACCAACGCCATTTCATCAGCTCAGAACAGCCTCAAGAAAGGCGGCAACATCGATGTGCCAATCCTGTTGATGCACTCGTCGGGCAGCGTCAATGGCGATCACTGGACACCCGAATACCAGAAAAACGACGCCGTGCTCAACGTCAACGACATCTCAAAGATCGGGCGCCGTCTCGGCTCGGATGTCACCGAAGACACTGTCACTGACGGTCTTCACGACCTTATGCTTTCAGCGCCTGCAGTCCGCGAAAAGGCTTACCGCGACATCTTCGATTGGCTCAAAGAGAAAGCCATTTTCTGATCATTGCCCGCTCCGTAAGCAGTTTTTGCTCATATCTGCTGTCATTTTAAGAAATTTTGGGTAACTTTGTCTTACCAAAATAAGTAAACGTGAAGACAACAGATAAAGAACCGTGCAGATTAATCATCGACCTTTTAGCCCTCCATGGCATAGAAGACGTTGTCCTGTCTCCGGGAAGCCGCAACACGCCGCTGATCATTGCGGCTAACCGCCACCCCGATCTGCGCACCCATGTGATCATCGACGAGCGCGTGGCCGCTTTTGTCGGTCTCGGCATTTCTTTACAGACCCAGAAGCCGGTTGCACTGATCTGCACATCAGGTTCGGCCGTGCTCAACTATGCCCCTGCCCTGTCAGAGGCCTTCTACCGTCACATACCTTTGATCGCGATTTCTGCCGACCGTCCCGCCGAGTGGATTGATCAGGACGACAGCCAGACCATCCGTCAGGTAGGCGTGCTCAGCAACATCGTCAAAGGCTCATTTGACATAATCGGTGACAACAGCGACCGCATCCAGAACCGTTTTGCAGTCCGCACCGTCAACGACGCCATCATCCTTGCAAAAAAAGGGCCCAAAGGCCCCGTTCACATCAATGTTCGCCTCGACGCTCCCCTCGGCAATGTCACTGAGGTCAACAAGAAGTCCAAGACTAAGATCGAGCTCTGGCAAGCTCAGGAGAAACAGCTCAGCGATCGCCAGTTCGAAACCTTGGCCCGGGAGTGTATCGGCAAGAAAATTATGGTCATCGGCGGCTTTGGAGCTGAAAATCCTCGGCTCGACCGCGCTCTTGATGACTTCGTCAAGGCCACAGGAGCCATTCTGCTCCACGAAGCTCAGTCAAATCTTCATCCCTCAATATCCGTCGGCCATATCGATGCCGTCATCACAACATTTTCAGATGAAGACTCGGCGGTGCTCAAGCCCGACATCGTCATCTCGTTTGGCGGAGCAATACTGTCGAGGATGATCAAGCAGTTTCTCCGCGACGCAAAAAATATTGACCACTGGCACCTCGCCGAGAGTTCGCGATCGATCGATTGCTTCATGAACCTCACTCGCCGCATCGAGTGTGAGCGCACCAACTTTTTCGAAAAAATGTCTGAGCACTATGCCCAGGCCGCGCAACCCAACACCGCTTATCTAAAGGCGTGGCTCGCCAAGAAGTCTGAGGCGCGCCTCAAGATACTCGACTTTTTCAAAGAGTGTCCCTGGAGCGACTTTTACGCCATCGGCCGCTTGCTGAAGATCATTCCCCGCAAGTGGAACCTTCAGCTGAGCAACGGCACCTCAGTTAGATATGCCCAGCTCTTCGACTACTCGGCAATCAAGAGCATAGAGTGTAACCGAGGCGTGAGCGGCATCGACGGCGCCACCTCGACCGCCGTCGGCGCGCATATATATTACGATGACAACACCTTGCTGATCACCGGCGATATGAGCGCCCAATATGATATCGGCGCACTGGCTCTCAAAGAGATAACGCCTCGCTTTAAGATGGCCGTCTTAAACAACAAAGGCGGTGGCATTTTCCGCTATATCAAGTCGACCTCCAAGCTTGATGAGTGTGAGCAGTGTTTCTCCGCAATGATCAACCTTCCGCTCAGGCAATTAGCTGAGGCTTATGGTTTTGCCTACTTCGAAGCAACTGACAAGATCTCGCTCGACAAGTCATTCGGCCTTTTTGCCGCAGAAGACCGGCGCCCGGCGATCTTAAATATCATCACTCCTCCCGACGTTAACACTGAGACACTTAACAAATTTTTCAACAGTCAGAAAAGTAATTTTCAACATAAAGATGAAGCGCACTTGGCAGACAATTAAAGAGTACTCTGACATCCTGTTTGAGTTCTATAACGGCATTGCAAAAATCACTATCAATCGCCCTGAAGTCTATAACGCATTTCGCCCGCAGACCAACGCTCAGATGCTTGAGGCTATGGCATATTGCCGCGAGCACCCTGAGGTTAGGGTCGTAGTGCTCACCGGCACCGGCGACAAGGCTTTCTGCTCAGGAGGCGACCAGAATTACAAGAGCCGCGGAGGATACCGCGATGCCGACGGCACTCCACGCCTCAACGTCCTCGACCTTCACAAAGCTATCCGCAGCATTCCAAAACCCGTCATAGCGATGGTCAACGGCTATGCCATAGGCGGCGGCAACGTGCTCAATGTCATCTGCGACCTTTCGATTGCCTCTGACAACGCTCGCTTTGGCCAGACAGGCCCCAAGGTCGGCAGCTTCGACGCCGGCTTCGGCTCATCATATCTCGCTCGCTGCGTTGGCCAGAAAAAGGCTCGCGAAATCTGGTATCTCTGCCGCCAATACACTGCCGCCGAAGCACTTGAAATGGGTATGATCAATAAGGTCGTGCCCTTAGACCGTCTTGAGGACGAGGTCGTCGAGTGGTGTGAGACCATTATGAAGCGCAGTCCGTTTGCGATCCGTATGATTAAGCGTGCGCTCAACGCCGAGCTCGACGGCCAGAGCGGCCTTATGGAGTTTGCCGGCGACGCGACTCTCATGTACTATCTAATGGATGAGGCTCAGGAAGGCAAAAACGCATTCTTGGAGAAGCGCGATCCAGATTTCGATCAGTTTCCTCAATTCCCGGGCTAAATGATTAAGGCTCTGTGGTGTCCATATCGGCTCGTTTTCAGTTTTCTCGCCAAGACCTCGCGAGAAGAGATGATGGCCAAAGACACCTATTTTGTCAAGATCTCTGACACTGATCGCCCCGGCATTTTCGGCATCGGCGAGTGTGCTCTTTTCAAAGGGCTCAGCGCCGATGATGTGCCTGACTTCGAGGATAAGCTTGCGAGTGCCTGCAATCATCCTCTCGATGAACTTCCGGCCATGAGCGCCATTCGTTTCGGTTTTGAGACGGCCTTGGCCGACCTTCGCAACGGTGGGCGCCGCCTGATTGTGGCCAATGACTGGGTCACTGGGCGCCATCCGATTGCCATCAACGGCCTTATTTGGATGGGCGACAAGGCCGAGATGATACGCCGTGTCGAAGAGAAGATCGCCATGGGTTTCAAGATACTCAAACTCAAGATCGGAGGCATCGACTTCGATGAAGAAGTGTCAATCTTGGCCTCTATCAGAGAGCGCTTTGACCGCACTCAACTGGAGTTGCGCCTTGATGCTAACGGCAGTTTTTCGCCCGCCAACGCCCTTGCTCGTCTCGACCGCCTGAGCCGCTTTGACATTCACTCTCTCGAGCAACCCATTGCCGCAGGTCAGCGCAAGGCTATGGCTGAGATTTGCCGCGTCAGTCCGATCCCGATCGCTCTCGATGAGGAACTTATCGGTTTCAACGACCTTGCAGCCAAGCAAGCTTTGCTCTCAGAGATAAATCCGCAGTACATCATCCTCAAACCCTCTCTGTGCGGGGGGTTGCAACAGGCTGATCAGTGGATCGAATTGGCCGAAGCCAGGGGAATAGGTTGGTGGGCTACTTCAGCCCTCGAGTCAAATATCGGTCTGAACGCCATTGCCCAATGGGTTTCAACCAAGCATCCGACTCTTGCCCAAGGACTCGGCACCGGTGAACTTTACACCAACAACATCCCCTCGCCTTTGGCAATGGATGGCTGTCGCCTCACCTATTTGCCTGAGCGCGAATGGCTAATACCCGATTTACTATGGCGCGACTAAACGATTTTGCAGCAGAATGGCTGTCAGACTGTGACTACATCATAGCTCACACCTCAGGGTCAACGGGCAAACCGAAAGAAATCAGGCTCCCGAAGTCAGATATGCGAGTGTCGGCGCTCGCTACAAACCTGCGCTTCGCTATTGACCGTCATTCTGTTATGGCAGCCCCTCTGTCAGTCGACTACATTGCCGGCAAAATGATGTGGGTCAGGGCTCACGAGGCCGGGTGCCGCTTGCTCGAAATGCCCGTCAGCAACGAAGTCCGCGTCACTTGCGAAATCGATCTGCTCGCCGTTGTGCCCTCGCAGGTAGAAAGCCTGTTGTCGCAGAATGACGCTCCCCGCCTTGTCAAAAACCTTATTATCGGTGGAGCTCCACTCGATAACAATTCGCGCAGGCGATTGATTGATAGCGGCTTCAATGCCTTTATGACTTATGGCATGACCGAAACTTGCAGCCACGTTGCTCTCACAAAGATTGCTGATGATGACGGCCACTTCGAGGCTATGCCAGGCATAAGCTTTGATATTGACAACCGTGGATGCCTCGTGATCAAAGCTCCGCAATATAGCTTTAAGCAATTGGCCACTAACGACTTGGTGACACTCATCAGTCCTTCCGCATTCAAATGGTTAGGTCGTTATGACAACATCATCAATTCAGGCGGACTCAAAATATCGCCCGAAGCGCTCGAAAACGCCATAAAAGAGTTGATTGATAACGACTTCTATATCGTCGGAGCGCCGGATGACCGCTGGGGTCAGGTAGCGGTAATGATATATGAAGGTAAGCCCGAAGATAGTGATGCTATTCTGAGGCTCTTGCGCTCGAAACTCGACCATCGGCTATGCCCTAAAGAGGTCATCGCTGTTGACAGCCTCCCGAGAACGTCTAATGGGAAAATTCAACGTAAATCGATCGAAGAAATCAGAAGCCAAGCTTACTGATTTTTCTCAACATTGGCTCATTGATGATCTTGATTCGGCGACCGTCAACAACGACCAACTTATCGTTGACAAAGGTCGTCAACGTGCGTATTGCATTTGATGTCGTCATATTTGACAGACTGGCCAAATCTTCACGAGCCATATAGATCTTGAGGGTCGACTGATCGTCCTCATAGCCATAGTGGTCAAGCAATACCATCAGCGCTTCAGCTAAGCGGCCTCGTATATGCTTCTGAGTCAGCGACACAAGTCGAGAGTCAGAACCGCCGAGATTCCTCGACAACTCACTGATAAAGAAACGTGCTATCTTATTATTCTGATCGATAAGCTCATCGACTATTGTCAGCGGCAATGATCCGACAGTCGATTGCTCGATTGCCACTGCGCTCGACACATAGTGCTCCTCAGCAAAGTGAGCTCGGTAACCGAAATACTGCACCGGGCGCATCATTCTGATAATCTGCGCTCTGCCCCCTACTCCTTCCTTGATCTTCTTAACCTTGCCTTTGAAGAGGCACCAGAGATACTCCGGTTCTTCGCCTTCAAGATAAATATACTGGTTCTTCTTGAAATTATGTATTTCAAGATTCTCAGCCACCAAATGCTTCTGTTCTCCATCGAGCACAGACCAAATGGCAGACATATCTTCATTGATTACCTTTTCAAGCGTTAATTTGATCATGGAATAAACAAAATTTTTTCTATAGTTTTGCAAAGTTATAAAAAATCGCCCAAAACCAAAGCATTTTTCCGCACTAAAATTAACTACCCGCGCATTTTTAAAGCAAATTCCCCCAAAACCCGCCCTCTGGCCGTCCAATGTACGATCAAATGTACGGTCGTAGCTTGCTACGACCCCACCCGATTCCTTTGGATTTTATCCGAAATCGAGACATTATTCCTTTGGATTTTATCTAAAAACCAATCATTATTCCTTTGGATTTTATCCAAATTTCAACGTTTATTCCTTTGGATTTTCTCAAATAGAGCATATTCTGGGTGTACGGTCGTAGCTTGCTACGACCCCAATATACAACGCCTAACAAATTGTAACT
>CAYRFB010000040.1:0-17312 GCA_964423485.1 uncultured Bacteroides sp. | reverse complement strand
GGTCCGGCCCTTTTCGCCGGAGACTTCTGCCTCGGCTACTTCCTCGCCTCCCCAATCGTCAGCGACTCAATCATCTTCCACCCCGACGAAATCAAAGAATACTGAAATAGTGCAGCCGCCTTCATCGCGAAGCCGGCTGCAAAAAAACAATCCATATTTAATTTAAACTTGCATTTTAGATCTCTAAGGATAAAACCATTAGCGTTTCTCCATCGTTTTCACCACATCATCAAGAGTGAAATTACCGCTGAACACAATTACTTTATATGACTTTGGATCTTCGTATATCATCAGTAATTCAGCTGGCTGAGTTTGGTTACCCTTTTTAACTTCTCTATGAAAAAATAATTCGATTGTCGAATAATTGTTTTGTAGCCTTAACAATCGTTCAAAGTTATCTTGAATTACCACCGTTGTCATAGTGGTTTGCAAACTTTGTTTGTTGGCAGGTTCCACTCCAACTATCTGTATGGAGGACAATTTATTAATCAGCGAACTACTATCTATGCCGCGGATTTGAGAAAGTAAATCCTTTGTGTCGACAACTTTCATCATCGCTTTGGAAACGTAAACATAAGACACATATATTTTGCTGCGATTGTACTGCACGAACTCATCCAAGATCCTTGACGCCGTTAAATTTTCAGAGCTCTTTTGGGCGAAGGTTGAAACTGCTAATAAAAGACATAATAACAGAGAAGCAATTTTTTTCATAAGTCACTTATATTTTTATATCTGCTCATTAAAAATTGATAATCACAGTGATATGACGGCGCCTTTCATCTCGCCAAAGTCGTCGTTGACCTGTTCGAGTTCGGCGAAACTCTGGTCGAAACTTTGCTGCAACATCTGCATTGCATAGTTTATTGCACGGGCGGCATCCTCGGGATTGGTATAAGTATCGGCAATCGCATCGGTCTGCACTGTTTCCGGCATCATATCAGCAGTATTAAATATCGTTAATACGGCAAAAACTCCGACCAACGCAATCACACAAGCTGAAGCCACCAACATAATGCGATTACGGCGCCGCTTGTTTTCGGCTCCTTCCCATCCGTCGATCGTAGCGCTAAGGCGTTGCTCAAGTCCGTCAGGGATTGTTATATTGTCTTGATTTACACTGTCAAGTTTCATAATGTCGAGTTATAATTTGAATCGTTGTTTAATCTTGTTTTTAGCTCTCATCACCAGCGCTCTTATGCTGCCCTGAGCAAGGCCGGTGAGCGAGCCAATCTCTCTGTAATCGCGGTCTTCGAGGATATGCATCCTTATGACCTTCTGCTCCTTGGGAGGCAGCTCGCTGATAAAGGCCTCAAACTCGGTCCACTCCTCCTGACGCTCAAGTTGCTCGTCAACGCCGTTGGATGCCGTCACGTCGCGAGCCTCGGCGAGCGACGTCGTCGAGATCTCGCCGGCCTTGGCTCTGACTCTATCATAAAACATCCGCCTCATCACCGTAGCCATAAACGCCTCGGGATTGCTGATACTGTTTATCCGGTCGCGAAGCTGCCACATCTTCAGATACAAGTCCTGCAGCAAATCTTCAGCATCGTGAGGATCTGATGTCATCACATAGGCGAGTCGGTAGAGCCTCTTGTGATATGCCATATAACGTGTCTTAAATTCGTCTGCAGTCATTGTAACTTTGCCGGGTGTCATAATCAGACGCTCTAAATAAGAGACGGTGAGATTTAAGATTTTGTTACATCGCTGCACAAAAAATTTTGCGGCAATACACCTCCAAGTGTATCGCCGCACCCAAATATATATTTTTTAATTTTCTGATTAATTTGACCTTATATCGCGAGGGAAGAATCTCCACGCCCTATAATTTTCGCCCATACGACGCACGAAACGGTGCCAATATGAATCCTGTTCGCCCTTGAGTAAGAGCGACAAATCGGCAGGAGCGTCAGCTACAGCCCAGGTCTGGCTTTCGAGTTCGTCGCGGAGCTGGGGTGAGTCCCAGCCGCTGTAACCGATAAAAAATCGGATAACTCCGTCGAGCGGATAGCCACTGTTGACATAGTCCATCGCAGTCTCGAAATCGCCGCCGAGATAAAGGCCGGGAGCAAACTCTTTAGCACCGGGGAAGATCTCCGGGCCGAGTGTGTGCATAAACACCATCCGATCCTGACCGATCGGGCCTCCACAGTAGACGGGGACATCGGTGCCGGGATTAACGCCATCGAGATATTCGTCGAGAGTGTGACCGGTCGGTACATTCATCACCAATCCCAGTGCGCCGTCTTCGGCTGTGTAATCAACGAGGGTGATCACACCGTGATTGAAGTATGATTCGTTAAGAAACGGCTCGGCTACGAGGAGCGAACCAGGAGCAATTGCGGCCGGTCTAACGGTCCGAATCTTAAGTATTGAAGTCGAAAGGTCTTTCATCTCTCTATAAATATTTAAACGTTGAACGAAGTTACATTCTTATTACAAAATAGTAACAACCACACTTCTAACTTGGATTTGCACCCAATTCTTAAAATTTGTTTAAATATTGCTAACCAACCTATTTTATGCGACTTATCTCTCAATATTAATTTCGACGCCCCAAACCGATGTTACAATCCTTGTAACAAAACCGGTGCTTTCATCAATATTTTGTTACAAAGATTGAAACATTTACTCTCCTGGTGATCCTACAGCACTCCGGCGGCGCGGAAGAGGGCGGTGTAGTATTCGGCTTTGGCTTCGAGCTTCATCGGGAATGCCCGACTCGTGGATGGCATACGCCAAATGTCGAGGCCGTCAGTGCTGATGACGTGCTGACCCATTTTTGGCAGTTCAGTGCCCGTCAACTCTGCGATCACTCCGGCGGCTTTTTCGCCAGTGGTTGCCACGGTCTTGCAAAGAGGCATCAGCGCCAACAGATCGTAGAGCGGCACCGGCTCGATGATTTCAAGAAATTTGTCGGAAGCGTTGCCTTTGAGCCTGCGCACCTTGCGACCGGTGTCGTTGAGCGCGATGCCTTTTTCGTTGAGCAAGCGCTTTATGGCTTCAATGTCAAAATCCTTGCTACCGTCTTTGCGCAGCGCGTCACGATCGCCGAAAAATATAAGCCCCATCATCGGCCAGAAATCATTTGTACGATTAGGGTAATAAAAATCCATCGACCAGCGCTTGGGCTGGGGCGGAAACGTCCCCATCACCAACACCCTTGCATTGACCGGGATAAATGGCGGCCACGGATGGCTTTCGATTTCTATGCTATTGCTTTCCATATCGATTTGGATATATAAAGAAAAGTGCCTGACCCCATCAACTGAGGCAGACACCTTCTATTAAAATACTGATCGTCATCATTTGATGCGAATCAACATCACTTTTGCCTTATCAAGAGCAAGCACAGTGTGGGCTGTGTTGGCGGGCAGAAGGATTGAATTGCCGGCCTCGAGGTGCTGACGCTGGTCATCGACCTCAAATTCTACCTGACCTTCAATCACATAAACCATCACATCGCTATCGACAGAGTGACGGGCCAACATAACTCCCTTGTCAAATGCTAAAAGTCTAACCGATCCGTTATCGTTAGAGAAAACGTCTTTAGTCATAACTTCGCCGTCGACATACTTCAGCTCGTCGGCTAATCTGAGGGGAGTCTTAATTTCTTCTTGAGTCTTCATAATTGAATTCTATTTTGGTTATGTTATACTTTCGTTGTTTTGAAAATAAAACATCACCGAGCGAGCAAAGGTTGAACGCTTTTAAAATCTTTAACGCTAAAAATCATAATGAGGAGCTTACGCTGTCACAGCGCAAGCTCCTCACGGGTTATGATCGTGTGAAAAAATTTAGTTTTAAGCCTTGATACGCTCTACATAGCTGCCATCGCGAGTGTCGATGCGCACCTTGTCACCGATATTGATGAAGAGGGGCACACGGACCTCAGCGCCGGTTTCGACTGTGGCAGGCTTGAGAGTGTTTGTAGCTGTATCACCCTTGATGCCGGGCTCAGTGTAAGTGATTTCGAGCACAACGCTGGTCGGCATTTCGCAAGTGAGGATAGTTTCAGATGCAGCGTGAACCATAGCTTCGCAGATGTCGCCCTCTTTGAGGAACTGCACGCCTTCGATGCTTTCGCCGGGGATGGCTACCTGTTCGAATGTCTCGGTGTGCATGAAGTTGTAGCCCATATCGTCTTTGTAAAGGTACTGGTAGGGACGACGCTCGATGCGCACTTCGTCAACCTTAACACCTGAGTTCCAAGTCTTGTCGATGATACGACCGGTCTTGACGTTGCGGAGTTTTGTGCGGACGAAAGCCGGACCCTTGCCGGGCTTTACATGAAGAAATTCTACGATAAAGAAGTAGTTGCCGTCGATGTCGAGGCACATACCATTCTTAAAATCAGCTGTAGTTGCCATAAAATGAGATGATTGTAATTATGCTGTGATTAATCTGTATTCATTGTCTGCTCAGGTCGCACTGACGACAGCCCCGCCTAAGCAAATGCAAAGTTACTTATTTATTTCGAATTAACCGCAAACCATTAGCCAAAATCATCCGCAATGGCGCAGACCTGACATCACTTTTTCCACTTTCCGACGATTAGATAATTATTATCATCTGGCGAAATTCCGTCGAGCAGCTCTTTCATCTGTCTTAGATCGCTTTCACCGATGCCGCTATTCCGGCTGATAATCTTCTCAAGAGCATCAGCGAGATCTCCGGGATCCATATTAAGAGTGAAATAATCAGGATTTTTGGCAAAAATCCAATCTTTGCCTGCTTTGATCGGACCGATAAAGTCGAGCACAAGCTCCACTGCCCCACCCTTGCCGGTCTTTTTATCAATCACCACCGGAGT
This sequence comes from uncultured Bacteroides sp., assembly GCA_964423485.1. Classification (GTDB taxonomy): domain Bacteria; phylum Bacteroidota; class Bacteroidia; order Bacteroidales; family Muribaculaceae; genus CAG-873. The sequence goes on along the minus strand of CAYRFB010000040.1, from coordinate 12,496 downwards.
CTCACTCGGCAAGATGAACGATCCCTCGCCGACTTCGATAGGCTTGCCGATTACGTCGACAAGATAAAAACCGGGGAATGAAGCGTAATGATGCATCTGACGGCTGTCGCTAAAATCAGCAGTAAATGCCGGCATTAGCTTGCCACCGGCATATTCATACAGAGTGTCGGTTTTGGCATCCAATCTGAAGAGCGAGTAGGTGAACCCGTTTTCGCCGCGCCCCTTAAACACTTCGTTGCTGTAATCCGGTTCAACACCAAGATTTGCAGCCTCGAGGCCTTCGGTCATAACGCCGTCGACTCCCTGATGCCATATCGTGTAGGGCTCTGCAGCGTCAGAAAAAATCAAAGCCCCGATCGTAAGGCTTCCGTCAGGCTCGATGTCGATGAAACCCTTCTCGGCCTTGTGAGCCAAGGGCACGTCGCCGACGAATTTTCCGTCAAGGTCATAGCTTAGAAGCTTTTCGGCGCCATAGGCCAAGAGATATATCCGGCCGCGATCCTCATCAATGGCTATATCGTAGGGGGCAATGAAATACTCACCCGGTCCATTGCCTCGAGATCCGATCTTGCCCAAATATTTTCCGTTGCTGTCAAACTGCTTCACTTCGCTGCCGTCAAAAATAATGAAACGTTTGTCTGACATCCAGACATTACCGTCCTTGACAAGAGCATCATCTGAATTGTCGAGCTTGACGATTCTCACGTCGTCAGCAAGATCACTGAGCAACATTGCTTTCGGCGAGCCTACTTTCGACAGATCGGCCACCATAATATTGCCTTCCTCAACGCTGCCGATCACGTCCATTTCCTCAATCGAGGTCACCTCAAGACCGTCAACGGTTGAAAACTTCTTGTTACCGGAATTTGAGCCGCAAGCTGTAAATAAAAATGTCATCGCTCCAATTGACATCAGTCTGATTGTCTGTTTCATATTAGTTCGTTTTTTCATTAATTATATGATTTAGCCACAAAAATAGCTTTTTTAGTGACAACCTACAATATATATCAAAGAAATATTTTACTGATCTGATGCAAAAAATATTTTGCAGATTCTTTGGTTTTAGGCTATTATTCTCGTTATTAATGATTAACTTTGCGTATAAAACAACAAAGACATAATGAACGAGGAAGCTCTTAGTCAATTATATCTCAAAGAGACTGCATTTCAAAAACTTATGCAGCGTCGCATATTCAATGTGCTGCTCATCGCGTCGCCCTACGATGCCTTTATGATGGAGGAGGACGGCCGTGTCGAGGAGCAGCTTTACTTCGAGTATGTTTCGCTCAACCTTAGTTCGCCGCCGCGCGTGACCCGCGTGTCATCGACGGCTGAAGCCATCCAGGCCCTGAAATCGGCTCACTTTGACCTCGTCATCACTATGCCGAGCATGGACATTTCCGAGACCTTCTCAGGCGCGGCTGCCATTAAAGCCGTCGATCCAAACATACCGGTCGTCGTGCTGACTCCGTTCTCTAAAGAAGTGTCGCGCAGGCTCGAGAACGAAGACTTCACTCATGTTGACTACGTTTTCAGCTGGCTTGGCAATATGGATCTCCTCTTGGCCATCATCAAGCTCATCGAGGACAAGATGAACGCCGATGATATAACAAATGTCGGTGTGCAGATGCTCCTGCTTGTCGAAGACTCCGTGAGATTTTACTCATCTATCCTGCCGACAGTCTATAAATTCCTGCTCAAACAGTCGATGGTCTTTTCGACCGAGGCTCTCAACGAGCACGAGCAACGCCTGCGCATGCGCGGCCGTCCTAAAGTAATGCTTGCTCGCGATTACGAAGAGGCCGTCGCCCTTTTCGACAAGTACAAAGACAATATGCTCGGCGTGATCAGCGACGTGTCGTTTAAGCGCAACGGCGAAAAAGACTCTCAGGCCGGCTTGCAATTAGCTCATTACATCCGCAGCCGGTCGCCTTATATGCCGATCATCATTGAGTCAAGCGATGTCGAGAATGCCGACCGCGTCAGCGAGTTCAACGGCGTTTTCCTCGACAAAAACTCCAAGAAGCTCCCCGTCGACATGGGCGAAGCGATTATGAGCAACTTCGGATTCGGAGATTTCATCGTGCGCAACCCCGCGACCGGCGAAGAGATCATGCGCCTCAAAGAGTTGAAAGATATGCAGAAACATATCTTCGACATCCCTGATGAGGCTCTCTTTCACCACGCATCTACCAACGACATATCGCGATGGTTCTACTCTCGCGCCCTATTTCCTATCGCTGAGGTGATTAAGCAGCACCGCTTCCGTTCGCTCGATGAAGCGCCGGCGGTCAAGCAGCTATTTTTCGACCTCATTGTGAAATACCGCAAGATGAAAAACCGAGGCGTCGTCGCCGTGTTCCGCAAAGACCGCTTCGACCACTACTCCAACTTTGCCCGCATTGGCGAAGGCAGCCTCGGCGGCAAAGGTCGCGGACTGGCTTTCGTTGACTCAATAATCAAAAAAAATCCGATCTGCGACAACTTCTCGGGAGTCACTATTTCGATACCGCGCACCGTGGTGCTATGCACCGATATCTTCGATGAGTTCATGGCCACCAATGGCCTCTACCCGATGGCTCTCAGCGATGCCTCTGACGACGACATCCTCAAGGCCTTTCTCGCAGCCAAGCTGCCCGAGCGGCTGATTGACGACTTCTACGCATTGTTTGAAGTAGTCGACCGACCGCTGGCGATACGCAGCTCGAGTCTTCTTGAAGACTCACACTACCAACCATTTGCCGGAATCTACTCGACATATATGATTCCTTACGACGCTAACCCTGATGAGCGTCTGCGCATGCTCGCCGAGTCAATCAAAGGCGTCTACGCGTCTGTGTTCTATCAGGCCAGCAAGGCGTATATGTCAGCCACGAGCAACGTTATCGATCAGGAAAAAATGGCGGTGATAATCCAGGAAGTCGTAGGCGAAAGCCACGGACCTTACTATTTCCCATCGTTCTCGGGTGTCGGACGCTCGCTCAACTATTATCCGATCGGCGAAGAGCGCACCGAGGACGGCGTGGCCGAAATCGCTATCGGTCTGGGCAAGTATATCGTTGACGGCGGTCTCAGCCTTCGCTTCTCTCCAATTCATCCTGACAAGGTTCTCCAGACCTCGACACTCGATCTCGCTCTGCGCGACACTCAGAACGATCTATATGTCCTCGGCCCCAACGACAAGTCGCTCGAAATGTCGGCCGATGACGGCTTCAACATTGTCAAGAAATCAGTCAGGGATTTTGCCGGCACGGGAGCGCTGCGTTATCTCGTATCAACTTACGACCCCCAGAACGGCATCCTTATGGACTATGACGCTCCTGGCCGCGGCCGAAAGGTCGTGACCTTTGCAAATGTCTTGCGCGACAAGGTTTTCCCGCTGGCTCCGGCTATAGATTTTATGCTTCGCAACGGTCAGTCTGAAATGCAGCGGCCAGTCGAAATCGAGTTTGCCGGTAACATCAGCGCCGTGCCCTCGCCCGAAGGCATAAAAGGCCATATCTACTGGTTACAGATCAGACCTATCATCGACAAGAAAGAGAACGTCGACGCTGCGGCTCTCAACGCCAAAGATGAAGACCTCATACTCCGCAGCAACACAGCCTTAGGCCACGGCAACATCGACGGAATCAGCACAATAATATATGTCAAGCCCGAAACATTCGACTCGCTCAAAAATCCCGAAGTTGCACGCGAACTTCACGACATCAACCGCGAGATGGCCGAGCGCGGCGAAGGTTATATCTTGATCGGCCCGGGCCGTTGGGGCTCAAGCGATCCGGCCTTGGGCATCCCTGTCAAGTGGCCCGACATTTCGGCGTCGCGACTGATCGTTGAGTCTTCGCTCAACAATTACCGCATAGAGCCGAGCCAGGGCACCCACTTCTTCCATAATCTCACATCATTTGGCGTAGGTTATTTCACTATCAATCCTCACAGCAAAGACGGCATCTACAACCTTGACTATCTCAACTCTCAACCCGCAAGTTATGAGTCTGAGCGCATCAGAGTAGTCAGGTTTGACCGCCCGCTGACGGTCGCTATCGACGGCCGCAAGGGCGCAGGCGTTGTGTTCCGTCACGACCGTTTACCGTCAACAGGGAGTCCTCAAGCTCCCGACAAGGACGAGTCACATTCTTTCTCTGAATAATTTTTCAAACCAGCATAAACTCACATAGCTAATAGATGGCTTTTATCAATATAATAAAAAAGGCATTTGGATTCGGCAACGAGGTCGACGATGACCTGCTCAACGATAGCACCGATCAGCCAGATGAGATCTTTACGCCTCATCCGACCGAGATGCTGCCCGAGCAGCCCGTTGTGCCCGATGAAATATCTGCCGACCCGGTTGAAGTTGACAGGATTTTTGATCATGTCGTAAAAGTATTCAACGATGCTCTGCCCGATTTTCTGAGTCAGGCTGTTGACCCTGACTTACAACGCAAGAAGCTCTATGATAGCCTTGATGACTCGATCAAGAGCTATCTCAAGACGGTTGCCGACGAGACGCGACGAAACTGTGAAGCGCGCTGGCACGCTGAGCAGACCGAGATGCGCAACGAGATGGAGCAGCTTAAGGCTAAAGCAAAAGAAATCGAGCAGCAGCGTTTTGATATAAAGCAACAGCAACTCAGCGCCGACCGTCAGCGCCGCGCTTTGACCAACAAAGTGCAGTCGCTTGAAAATCAAGTAGCTAACTATGAAGCTGAGAGAGAGCAGTTTGATCTTGAAAACAAAAGTCTCGTCAACAAGCTCAAAGTGGCTGCAGTCCATGAGTCTGAGGCTCAGGCTTTGCGCGATGAGTTGATTGATGCAAGGGCCGAAATCGTAGCCTTGCGCAACGCTTCGGTCGGCGAAGACCATAGCAAGCACACCGTCGATAATAGTGAGACTATCGCCAAGCTCGAAAGCGAAATATCAAACCTCAACACTCAGCTTGAGGAGGCTGCCGAAAAAGACCGTGTGTCGTCAGAAATGTATAATAGTATGCGCGCAAAAGCTTCGACTGCAAAGAGCGAGATCGCCCGTCGCGATGCTGAAATTGAAAGTCTGAAACAGAAGCTGGCCGAGGCCGAAAATGTGCAGGCTGAAATCGACAATCTTACCAAGCAGATGGCCAACGTCGACGCCGTCATTACCAAACGCGATCGCAAAATAGAGCGTCTCAAAGAGAATTGCGAAAAACTTCGCAGCGAAAATGAATCGCTACGCGCTACAATCTGCGATAATCTTAAGACTCACGCCGCCAATGAGGAAGCCCTCAAACAACGCATCGCTGAGCTTGAGGCAGACCCGACATCGCCCATTGTCACTGCTGACCTGACGACCGAAGAGAGCGCCGTCTATGAGAAAGCAGAGACCGTAACGCCCAAGATTTCTGATTCCGACCTCAACGATATCGAAGAAAGTTTCGAGAACAGTGACTGGATGCGTTCTGATCCGCCAAACACCCCCTCGATGAGAAGCAATGTCAACGAGTCAGATTTCGGTTACCAGCCCCCGGCCCGCAAAAACCACCGAAACGATAACGAAGCCCAACTTTCACTTTTTTAGATTATGCTTACCAAATTCAAAAAATACATCCTTTCAGCCACAGCTCTATCTTTGACTGCTACTGCCGCTCTCGCCGCCGGCGCACGCTCTCCCTATGTCAGCGAAATCGCTCCCTATGTCTACCCCGACAACGCCCCCGCATCGCCGGCCAACTTTGTTTATATGCCCGATGGTCAGAGCTACCTGACTCTGTCTGACAACCATACCAAAATCGTGCGTTATGACACTAAGACAGGCAAGGAGATTGAGGTTTTTGCTGATTTCGGTCACACACGCGAGACTGAAATTCCTGATATCGAAGGCTTCGTCCTGAGCCCCAACGCAACCCATGTGCTCGTCTATCGCAACCGCACTCCGATCTACCGTCGGTCATTCACCGCCGATTACTATGTCTACGAGGTTCGTACCCGCCTTTTGAGGCCTCTTTCAACTGACCATTCGGCCCAGCGTTCGCCGATATTCTCGCCTAACTCGCGTATGGTTGCCTTCGTGGCTGACAACAATATTTACATCAAAAAGCTCGACTATAACACTGAAGTCGCCGTGACTGAGGATGGCAAATTTGGCGAAATCATCAACGGCGTCAGTGACTGGACTTACGAGGAAGAGTTTTCGACGACCTGCTCTATGTCGTTTGCACCCGACAATACGACGCTCTGCTTCGTAAAATACAACGAAACCGATGTGCCGACCTACACTCTGCCTATCTATTCAAGCTCCTGTAAGCCTGACAAAAAGTATTCACTCTATCCCGGCGTATATTCTTATAAGTACCCTGTGGCCGGCGCCGACAACTCTCGCGTGACGCTCCATAGCTACGATGTCGAGACTCGTAAAGTCATTGACATTGCATTGGCAGACAAAAACATCGAGTATATACCCAACATCCATTATGCCCCAACCGGCGTGCTGATCGTGCCTACCCTCAATCGTGACCAAAACCGTCTGGAGATCTATAGCGTCAATCCAAAATCAACGGTTGTCAAGTCGATTTATGTTGAGCAGTCATCTGCGTGGATCACTCCCGAGACGTATGAAAATATTTATTACGCCGATGACCACTTTGTCCTGCTCTCAAGCAAGAGCGGATTTGCTCATCTATATAAATACAGCTATGCAGGTGCTGACCTCAAGCAGATGACATCAGGCGATTTTGACGTAACCGCTTACTATGGCAGCGATAACCTCGGCAACATCTATTATCAGGCTGCCACCCCCTCGCCGCTCGATCGCACGATTTGCCGCATCGACAAAAAAGGCGTGACCCAGACCATCAGCCCCGACAAGGGCTGGTCGTCAGCGTCGTTTGCTCCTAATATGGACTATATGATGCTCAATCACAGCACTTCGACCGTACCTCCGGTCTACACTCTCTGTAACGCCGCCGGCAAAGCTATACGCACTCTTGAAGACAACGCCGCCTATCGCGCCCGTTACGAAGGTCGTGTCCCTGTCAAAGAATTTTTCAAAATAAACAGTGACGGCGTCGAGCTCAATGCCTACATCATCAAGCCTGCCGACTTCTCATCATCAAAATCTTACCCCGTGGTCATGACTCAGTACAGCGGTCCGGGCTCGCAGAGCGTGGTCAACCGCTGGCAGATGGACTTTGACACATTCTACGCCATGAAGGGTTATATCGTTGTCTGCGTTGACGGTCGTGGCACAGGTGGACGCGGCAAGAAGTTCACTGACATTGTCTATAAGGATCTCGGCCATTACGAAACCATCGACCAGATCAACGCCGCCAACTATATCGCTTCTCAACCTTATGCCGATAAAAATCGCATCGCTATCTGCGGGTGGAGCTACGGCGGCTATGAGACTTTGATGTGCGCTACCGAAGCTTCTTCGCCCTTCGCAGCAGCCGTGGCCATAGCTCCTGTGACTGACTGGCGCTATTATGACACAGTCTATGCCGAGCGCTATATGCTCACACCCCAGCAAAACGAAGACGGCTACTTCAAATCGGCTCCAATCAACCGAACCTTACGTCTCAACTGTCCGTTATTGTTGATGTATGGCACGGCTGATGACAATGTCCATCCGGCCAATACGCTCGAATTTGTTTCGCGTCTACAGTCTCAGGGCATGCTTTGCGATATGTTCGTATTTCCTAATATGAACCATTCGATCAACGGCTGCAACGCCCGCGCCGTGGTCTATGCAAAAATGCTTGACTTTTTTGACCGCAATTTGAAATCTCAGAAATAATGACTAAACATCATATATCGACTGCAACAATCCGGGGACTTTGGAACAACTGGGCGATAGCGTTTGGCGCTATCGCGTTGGTGACATTTTTCTCTTTGTTCATTTCCAAAGTCATCCTTCCTGCCATACTCTTTGTCTTGGCCTACGTCATGATGGCCAAGATGAAATCTGAAAGCGGCCACACAAAAATGGGTGCTTGCTATCTTATCGTCTGGGCTACTGCCATCATCCTCTTTTGGTCAGGCTTGATAATGGTTGTGATCAACGTCATCCACGCCGAGTGGTTTTTCGGCGGCCGCTTTGTTGTCGAGCCGTTCAACCCCCAGCACCCTTACGTTGCCAGCCTGATCATATTCCCTACGTCGCTTGCCGTGACGGTATATTTCCTGGCGAGAGGCCACAATCTTAAAATGTGCCAGAACTGCCATGCGCGCTTTGGCTACTATCATCCGTCAAGCACAGCCGCTACGCTCTATTATCGCGAAGCGCGCTATCAGCTGCGCCTGTTGATGCTGCTGTCTCTTCTACTGAGCATCGTCGACTGGGTTTACTATTATTTCTTTTATATCAACGTTAACTTTAACCGCCCTGATAAATTCTATTTTATCATAATGCCTATCGCGGTTTATGTGATATCGCTTGTATATATGTCATTGAGATATATGTCGATGAGCGATGATCTCGAGCAACGCCATTTATCCAAATCGCTTAAGCCTATGATGACGCTTGTGCGTTTTCTTGTGCTTCAGGGCGACCGCATCCTTCTTCAGGACAAGAGCGATGAATTGATCGACACTCCGGCCAAGACCATCCTCCCTCGCAAAGAAGATGTATCACTTGATGAGGCACGTCGCTTGTTTACTGACATCTCCGGCACAAAAGATTTTGATGCCAAATACTTATACTCAGAGAGCGGTTATGTCAACGGCGCAAACGTCATCCACTTTGCCGTGTTCTTGCCGGAGTCAGAGCAAATGCCTGACCTTAAGATCCACGGCCGGTGGGACACGATCGACGAGCTCGACCGCAAGTTGAAAGGCCGTCGGCTGACCCCGCTTCTTATGAGCGAGTTGAGCCGGATTTACAACATCACTATGGCCTGGAAGACTTATGACCGCAACGGCCACCGACTCTACCCGATCAAAAACTATCATCCTACCTTTCGCCTGCGAGACTTCAAAAAATGGGACGTCGATTATTCAGATCTTCATTGGCTCGACGTAGCCACCAACAACGAAGACCGTCCGCTGTTCAGATTGCGCCGATTCTGGCGTAAAAATTTCCGCCACTGATTGCTGATGGCCAAGATACTGTTTATCACCGGCCCGACAGCTTCGGGTAAGACATCTCGCGCTGTTGCTCTGGCGAGGCAGCTCAACGGCGAGGTCATTAGCGCCGATTCGCGCCAGATCTACCGAGGCATGGACCTTGGCACAGGCAAAGACCTCGACGAGTATGCCGAAGTGCCCTATCATCTTATCGATATTGCCCCTGCCGGATATAAATATAATCTTTATGAATTCCTTCGCGACTTCGACCGCGCCCGCGGCGACATAGAGTCGCGCGGTAGATTCCCGATTGTCTGCGGCGGCACAGGGCTCTATGTCGAGTCGGCGCTCAAGGGGCTTCATCTGCCCGAGGTGCCCGCTAACCCTGAGCTGCGTCAGAGACTCGAAAACAAATCTCTCGAAGAGCTGAGCGAGATCCTTGCTACAATGAAGACCCTTCACAATTCGACTGACATCGACACTGCTAAGCGAGCAATACGCGCGATTGAGATCGAGACTTATTATCAACTTCATCCTGACGCTGCAAAAAATGCAAAACCGTCGCCGCTGACCGATGCAGTAACCGTAGGAGTCGATATACCTCGCGACATCCGTCGTCAACGCATCTCATCTCGCCTACGCTCGCGCTTGGACGCCGGGATGATTGATGAGGTGAGGACGCTGATCGCTGGCGGCATTGATCCCGAAGACCTTATATACTATGGCTTGGAGTACAAATTCATCACTCTCTACGTGATTGGCCGGATATCCTATGAAGAAATGGTCGAAGGGCTGGAGATTGCCATTCATCAGTTTGCCAAGCGTCAGATGACCTGGTTCAGAGGCATGGAGCGCCGTGGTTTCCCGATCCATTGGCTGCCCTGGGATCTCGATGACGAAACTTTCGCCAATGAAGTCATTAAACTGCTTGACAAATGAATAAAACTCTCGTTGCCTTCTTAGCTCTTGTCATAGCATTGTTGTCGGCATCAGGTCGCGAGATATACAACTCGCCCGCAAAGCCCATCGCTCCGGGCGTCATCGCTGTCGATGCCCTGCCGGCGACATTTAATGCTATTGACTATCATCTTAGACTTGAGATTCCTCGAAATTGCACTTACGCTTCGTGGGAGACTATCCTGACCTATGATGATAATTCAACGACCAATGTAATTGCCGAACGCGAAGGATCGTCATCAGATGATGTCCTCTACGGTTTGCCGCTTAAAGTCAGAGTCAGGAGCTATAACGCCAAAGGTGAACTCACAGCTTTCTCTGACTACGATATCATCAAAGATATAGAGCCGACATGCGACGGCTGGTCCATGACGATGACTATGAACACTGACGAGCCGCAAGCCACGTTCTCATTAGGTCAAACCTCAAAACTCCTTTCATTTCCTATCGATATCAAAAATCTCAAATCGATCTCGTCATCATCAGACAGCAACCTTCGGTTAGCCCGACTGTCGCTGTTTGTCAGTGAGACCGAGTCGCGCGAGTCATCATTCATCAAATCTTACGACCAGCTGCGATCCATTTTGTCACAGTCGGGGACAAATGCCGAGGGGCTTTGGCGCTATCTTGACCGCGACACAGACCTCCGGCGATTGAATCTCGGCGGCAACTATATGCTCGCCACTGTTTGCGCACCCGACGGTACGATCGAAATTATCTATCTTGGCCAGACTGGCGCAGGCTCGTCAAACTCACGCGGCTGGAAACCTCTGATGCTGAAAGGGCGCCTGATACAGACAATATTTATGGATCACTACGACCTCGAGTGGTTTGACGCCTTTGGCTCCAAGATCACATATGAAACAAGCGCCGACATTATTGACGGCGCTATACTGAAACTTAATTTTCCGATGCAGGGAGGTTCGGTCCGTTTTCAGAAAGCCGCTATGGCTTCTGATCAGAACCGGTGATTTCCTGCGTCTGTATGTCGTAATTGAGAGTAGAGTCGAGCAGCACGATCGTATAGCTTGCCTTGTTTCTTTCCATACTGAACACGTTGCCGAGATTATTGGTCTCTTCAAGATATTTATACAGAGCCGGCGGGAGCTGGTCAAAGAGCAGCACCTGAGGCAATGGCATACCGTAACCGTTAATGGCCTCCCATTCATAATTTTTATTAAAAGTCAGACCCGGTCCATTGCTCATTCTCACATGGTAGGTAGTGGTCGACTCAGTGAAACTCTCGACACCGGTATTAGGGAAGTATTGGGTAACGAAATCTGAGATCTTAGTGGGGAGTTCGTCCCACGGTTCGGAGTCCTTACAAGATCCGATAATCAAGAGAATCGTAGCGACAAAAATGCCAGTCAGAATGTTAAGCCTTTTTGATATCATTTTTAAGTGTGATTAAACGTTGTTTTGATTATTAAACAACATTTTCACACTTAATGTTTACTCCAAAAGCCGTCATTTCTCCTTCTGAGCTTGGGCCTTCAGATTTTCAGTGAATCGCCTGATATCGGCAGGTGTGCTCGGCATAGCGAGTATCTTGTCACACATTTCTATTGCGTCGCTATACTTCTTGGTCTGAAGATAGACCTGTGCTATGTTGCTCATCACAATCGTGTCAGACGGGTCGAGATCAAGAGCGTGCTTAAAAAGATTGAGAGCCTCATCATAGTCTCCTTGCATATATTTTAGAGCTCCCTGAATGTTTATGAATCTTAAGTCGTCAGGATAGTAACGAAGCACAGCATTACTCAATGCATTGCACTCTTTGTCAAAACCATCATTGAAAAAATTTGAAGTATAATCAAGGATAATCCTGAGCATATCTTCAGCATCAGCAGTCTCACCTTCGGCCAACAACCAGTTATTTCCGAAAGTTTGGCCACTGATGATTATATCAACAAGAGCTGAACAAGCATCAGCTGGCATATCACGCATATTATATGCAGCCGCAAGACCGAGTCGCATATCGAGTCTGCGTGGATGCTTCTCTATACCTGATTTTATGGCATCAATTCCTTTATTAAATAAGTCGTCATCCCACTCTACAGCTTCTTGAAATGATCCTACTGCCGTGCCTGTACTATCTGCGAAGACAAGTGCATCTGACTGCTTTGGATCCGGGTCTGATGTCAATGCAATGTAGCTTTTTCTGGCTTCGTTTAGATAACGGTTAAACTTTGCGATCGCCAATTGCGGATCATCAGTCGTCTCCGCTGTCCAATCTGCGATCATAGAATCAGCCTTCGCAAAATTTCTCATCTCAATAGCCGAGTAGAACTTGTCTTCGCGTGATTGACTAAAGCAATTTAAGGCGATAACACAAGACATCAAGAGGACAAGAGCTTTCATAAATGATAGAATTAAAGGTGTTAAAAATGGTTTGTTCTTTGGGCAAAGATACAAAGAATCCAACAAAAAGCAAAAGCACATATAAAAAAACAGCCGGGTGACATTGCTGTCATCCGGCTGTCGGTTTTAGAGGGGGCGGT
>CAYRFB010000039.1:0-17500 GCA_964423485.1 uncultured Bacteroides sp. | reverse complement strand
CGTAGCAGTAGTCGGCGTCGAAGTTAGAGGGGTCGGCGCAGCGGCCTTCGTAGCCAAAGAAGTGGTGCTGAGCAGAGAACTTGCCATTGAATTTGCCTTCGGCTTTCATCTCTTTGAGACGCTTTGCAACCATTTCGCTGAGGAGCTTTTCGGTCTCGATGAGTGAAACCTGTACGTTGCCGTGGGGATCACGGTCGAGAGTGAGCTGACGGGCAACGCCTTCGGGAAGCGAAGCGTAGGTCTCGGCGTTGGCGGGAGAGAGATGTTCGAGGACAAAGCGACGCTGAGCAGCATGGTCAAGAGCGGCAAATTTTTCGCCTTCGGCAGCGAGGAGGTCGTTGAGCTCAGCGATAAGGGCTTTCATCGCGGGGATGAACTCTATGAGCCCTTCGGGGATGAGGACAGTGCCGAAGTTGTTGCCTTCGGCAGCGCGGCGGGCAACAATGTCGGCGATGTAGTTTACAACCTGCTGGAGGGTCATATTTTTTGCTTCAACTTCCTCAGAGATGATGCAGATGTTGGGCTGGGTCTGAAGACCGCACTCGAGGGCGATGTGGCTTGCCGAACGGCCCATGAGCTTGATGAAGTGCCAGTATTTCTTAGCTGAGTTGCAGTCGCGCTGGATGTTGCCGATAACCTCAGAGTAAACTTTGGTTGCGGTGTCGAAGCCGAATGAGGTCTCGATGAGGTCGTTCTTGAGGTCGCCGTCGATAGTCTTGGGGCAGCCGATCACCTGAACGCCGGCGTTGATGCTCTTGTAGTACTCGGCAAGGATGGCAGCATTGGTGTTAGAGTCGTCACCGCCGATGATCACGAGAGCCTTGATGTCGAGTTCGCGGAGGATTTCGAGACCTTTGTCAAACTGCTCTTTCTTTTCGAGCTTAGTGCGGCCTGAACCGATAATGTCAAAACCGCCGGTGTTGCGGTATTCGTCGATGATGGGAGCGGTGAGCTCGATGTATTTATGGTCAACAAAGCCGCCGGGGCCCATAGTGAAACCGAAGAGACGGCTGTCGCGATTGATCTTCTTGATGCCGTCGAAGAGGCCGCAGATCACGTTGTGGCCGCCAGGGGCCTGGCCACCTGAAAGGATCACGCCAACGTTGATGGGTTTGCCGGGAACGGGGTTAGGATTTTTTTCGAATTTGAGTTCGGGAAGACCGTAGGTGTTAGGGAACAGTTTCTGGATTTCTTCCTGATCGGCTACAGATGTAGTGGGTTTGCCTTCAACAACTTTAACTGCTCCTGTGAGAACAATGGGGAGCTTGGGTTGATAAGCCGCACGGGCTTTCTGCAATGCGCTTTTTTTCATCTATGTATGTTATGATATTGTGTTGTAAAAAATATTCGTCAGTCAATGAGATTGCGCCAGCGCAATCTTTTGGCAAAGTAACGAAATTTTTTTGAGTCGGTCAAGTATTGAAGTGATTTTGTTGTGTTGTTGTCTGTGATATTTTTATAATTAGACAAGGCAAAGAATAGCAATCTGAACAAGGATGACACGACTGAACATACATAGCGGATAGACTGTGGCATATGAGACAGAGGCGCGGTCGCCGGGCAATGTCGTATTGGCAAAATCCAAGGCCATCGGGTTAGCCATTGAGCCGCAAAGCATGCCAACCGTAGTGCTGAAATCTATCTTAAGCCATTTAACGGTCATCAGTCCAATTATCAGAGTTGGTACGACAGTGAGTACAGCACCGAGACAGAGCCAAAGGAGGCCTTCTGAGCGGAACACGGTTTCAAAGAAATGAGCGCCTGAATCCAGGCCGAGACAGGCAAGATAGAGCGACAGACCGATAGCCCTGAGCATTAGATTTGCGCTGACCGTAGTATATGTAACCAGATGGAGCTGAGGGCCGAACTTTCCTACGATTATGCCCATAATGATAGGGCCACCTGCCAGACCGAGTCTGACGGGTAAGCTTATGCCAGGAAAGTGAAAAGGAATAAGTCCTAAGCCTACACCCAAAACAATGCCGATGAATACAGCAAAGAGATTGGGCTCGTCAAGGACGTTGACGGCATTTCCAATTAGTGGTTCTATTTTGTCAAGTGCTTTACCCTCGCCAACAACAATAATCTTATCGCCGAGCTGAAGGCGAAGATCAGTTGTGGCCAGCAAGGGAACACCGCTTCGGTAAACTCTACTTATATTGACGCCATAAAGATTTCGAAGCCTTAATGATCCGAGAGTCTTGCCATTGATTTGGCGACGAGTCACGATGAAAGGTTTAGACACGAGCTGACGGTCGACGGCATTCCAGTCAATGTCGTTAGCGTTCCAGTCGGTCTTGTCCTGCTGTCCGAAAACGATGTGCAGTCCTTCGACATCGTCAGGAGAACTTGTTACAAGCAGATGGTCATTCATCTCCAGCCGAGTTGAAGAAGTTGGTATCGACACCTGGCCGTCGCGCCAAAGGCGAGAGATAACGAAATGGCAGTTGGAGAAATGTGCTATCTCGGCTATTGTTTTGCCTGGTATGCCCGGGTTGGTAACTCTAAATTCAGTTATTTTGGGCTTAGGCACATTATCACCGGCATCATGGCAGACTTCATTAGGTTTAATAAAGAATTTTTGCATAAGGATGATGCTCAGTATTACGCCTATGACACCAAACGGATATGTAACGGCACATCCGAGAGCGGGGGTGCTTGCCGGGATACCTAACTGAGAAAGAGTCTGTTGAACGGCTCCTAAGGCTGGAGTGTTGGTGGTGGCACCGCAGAAAAGGCCCATCATATCGGGAATGCTTACGGGAGTAATGAACGTAAGGACGATAGCGCAGATCAGTGTTACGACAGCGAGTGCCAGCCCAATCAGGTTAAGGCGGAAGCCACCATGAGCCACCGAACTGAAAAAACCCGGGCCTACTTGCATGCCAAGCGAGTAAACAAATAAGACCAGACCAAAATTCTCGGCATATTTGAGAATCTGGGGGTCTATGGCCACACCAAGGTGTCCCGCGATAATGCCAACGAAAAAAACGAAAGTGACTCCAAGAGAGATGTTAAAAAATTTCAGTTTGCCTAAAGCCAGACCAAATGCACAAATAAGAGAGAGAATGATGATGGCCTGAATGGCAGGCTGTTGAGATATGAGATTGTTAAACCATTCCATAACGATATCATCTTACCCTATAGTCAGAAAGGATAATGAATGTCATGCCTTTAATCTTATTAATATCTTTATTTGTGGTTAATTAAATGGATTTTTCGATGTCCCAGACGAAGGCTCGCAGTCCAAGCTTGGGACGCTCGGCGTCGAGGGCGCGGAGTTTGTCGAGTAGGGGGTCGACGCGGTGGTCCTCAACCATCGTGATGATGGCCGAGGCAAGCGAGGGCCACGCGTGTGAGCCGTAATGAGGCTCACCGTCACGCGAACCACGGCCTGACACCTGAGGCCAGGCTGTGAATCCGCGGCAGTTATTGCGTTCGAGCATATCGACTATGTGTTCGTAGTGGGCTTGGTCAAAAGTAATTAGTACTGATTTCATTTCTTGAGAGATTTATGAAATTTACGACGAGAGTTGCGGATGCCGTTATGGGCGAAGACACAGTAGAGCACCGGCACGAAGAGTAGCGTGAGGATGGTCGAGAATGTGAGACCACCGATGACGGCTGTGCCCATGGGTCGCCACATTTCTGCTCCCTGGCCTGAGCCGACGGCCATTGGGACCATGCCGAGGATGGTGGTCAGAGTGGTCATGATCACGGGGCGGAGACGCGACATGCCACCGTCGATGACGGCGCGGCGTATCGACATACCTCTCTCGCGGTTGAGCGAGATGTAGTCGATGAGCACGATGCCGTTTTTGACTACGATACCGATAAGCATGATGGCACCGATCATTGACATAACGTTGAGCGAGTGGCCTGTGAGATAGAGGATGATGAATACTCCCGAGAATGCGAACAGCAATGATGTCATGATGATGGCGGGGTAGGTGTAGCTCTCAAACTGGGCGGCCATCACGATGTAAACAAGGATAACGATGAGAGCAGCGAGCATAAGGAGGTCGCGGAAAGAGTCCTGCTGGTCTTCGTAGTTACCGGCGAGCTGGATAGAGACGCCCTGAGGTATCTCCATCTTGTCGATGGCTTCCTGAGCTTGAACAACGACTTCACTCATCGGGACATCTTGCACGACGGTGTTGACTGTAATGATGCGCTCACGGTCTTTGCGCTCAATAGTAGGGGGAGTGAAGCGCTCAACGACCTTGCCGACGTCGCGGACGCGCACCGCATTGCCGGCAGAGTTGTAAATGAGGATGTTTTCGATGTCATCAATAGATGTGCGGTGGTCTGGGTCATAGAGAACCTTAATATCGTACTCCTCGCCGTCTTCGCGGAAACGCGAAGCGGTCGAACCGTTGATGCGGTTGCGCAGATATGTGGCTGCGGTCTGGAGATTGAGGCCGTAAATGGCTAACTTCTCGCGGTCGAAGTCAACCTGATATTCGGGTTGGTAGTCTGAGCGTGAGATGTTGACGTCGGCTGTGCCCGGGATAGCCTCGAGGGCGCGCTTAAGCTGCTGTGCGACAGAGTCTGTCTCTGAGAAGTTGTAGCCATAGATCTCGAAGTCGATCGACGCCTGACCGCCCATGCCTCCCATATTGCCGCCGACGGTCACGAGAGCCTTCTTGTATTGAGGATAAGACTTTAGATCTTCACGCATCTTGCCGGCAATCTCGACGATGCCACGGTCGCGCAGACCAGGATCGACAAGGGTGATGTTCATCGACACGATATGTGAGCCGTTGTCGCGGAGCGAGGCAAAGGTGTTGTCGCTCGAGGCTGTGCCGACTGTATAGTTTATCACCTTGATTTCAGGATATTTCTCCTGCCACTCTTTGACCAGACGGTCGGTGACCTCCTGAGAGATCTCGACGCGCGTGCCGATCGGCAGTTCGAGACTGACGCTCAATCGGCCGTCATCGGCGGTGGGGAAGAACTCTGTGCCGACGTGTTTCATCAGGAAGATGGAGCCAACGAAAGTTGAGATGCAGACAATCACAGTGATGAGCTTGTGGCCGACAACCCAGGTGAGCAAGCTGCCATAACCTCGGTCAAACGCATCGAGTCCGCGATTGATCGGGCCGAAGATTGCATTGTAGAATTTGCCGTGATGAGTGACGCGTCTTAGCAGCAGCGAGCAGAGCATAGGTGTGAGCGAAAGGGCGCAGACGGTAGAGATGATCATCATGATCGTTACCATCCAGCCGAGCTGACGGAAGAGCACTCCGGTCATGCCAGTAACAAGGGTGAGGGGGAAGAACACGGCGATAAGAGTGAGCGTAGAGGCTATAACCGACACGGCGACTTCGTTGGTGCCGTGGATGGCTGCCTGCTTGGGGTCAGACCCTCGCTCGATGTGAGTAGTGACGTTTTCAAGCACCACGATAGCGTCGTCGACAACCATACCGATAGAGATCGAGAGTGCAGAAAGGGAGACGATGTTGAGAGAGTTGCCGGTCACGGCGAGGTAGATGAACGATGCGATGAGCGAGATCGGGATCGTGATGGTGATGATCAGGGTTGCACGCCAGCGACCGAGGAAGAAGAAGACGACAATGACCACGAACAGAAGGGCATAGAGCACGGTTTCGACGAGCGATGCAATGGTGTTGCGGATGTTGTCAGAGGTATCAGCGATGATGCCGATCTTGACATCGGAAGGCAAACGTTTCTGTAACGAAGGCAGCATCTTGAGGACTTTGTTAGAGATCTCAACGGAGTTGGCGCCGCTCTGTTTCTGGATTACGATCATTGCGCCTTTCTGGCCGTTGTTGTATGTCTGCTGGGCGCGCTCTTCGAGCGAATCGTCTATGCGGGCGACGTCGCGTAGGAAGATGTTTTTGCCGTCGCGCGAGCCGACAACGATGTCGCGCATCTGGTCAGACGAGTCAAATTCGCCCTGCACACGCAGCGAGTATGTGTCTGAGCCTATATCGAACGAACCGCCGGGTATGTTGCGGTTTTCGGCAGCAATGACCGATGCTATCTGCTCAATCGTGAGATTGTAGGCCTCGAGGCGCACCGGATCGACATAAATGTGGATCTCGCGCTTGGGTGCACCGGAAATCGAAACTGATCCGACACCGTTGACGCGCGCCAACGGATTAGCAACCGCCTCGTCGAGAATCTTATAGAGACCGGGCATACTCTCATCGGCCTGCACCGACAGGAGCAGGATGGGGATCATGTCAGACGAGAACTTGAAGATGATAGGTGTCTCGGCGTCATCAGGGAGCGACGAGGAGACAAGGTCAAGTTTGTCGCGGACGTCGTTGGTCAGCACGTCAATGTCTTTGCCATATTCAAACTCGAGTGTGATAACCGAGATGTTTTCTCTTGACTTTGATGTGATGTGCTTAAGGTCGTTGACAGAGTTAAGCACGTTTTCGAGCGGGCGGGTGACATTCTGCTCGATATCCTGTGCACTTGCACCCTGATATGTGGTCATGACCATCAGGGTGTTGGTGTCGATATCCGGGTAGAGGTCAATAGGGAGAGTAGTCAGTGAAAAAAGGCCGAGAATGACGACAGCCACGAAACAGAGCGTCGTCATGATAGGCCGTTTGACTGCGTTGCCGTAGAGACTCATATATTATATATGTGTATGTGAATTAAAAATCGGGTATTTGGGTTCACAGGATTTCGACTTCAACGCCGTCGGCCAGACGTGTCTGGCCCGAGATGACGACGGTGTCGCCTGAATTGACGCCTGAAATGAGCTCATAAGCGTCGCCAAGACGACGGCCGAGCTCCACGCGCTCGAAGCTGACTTTGCCGTCGTGGAGCACGTAGACATAACGGTTGCCTGAGCCGGTCTGCTTGACGATTGCGCGGTCAGGCACAACGACATTGTTGCGGCTGCCGAGGTCGACGCTGACGCGGGCAAACATGCCGGGGAGGATGCGTTCGCCGGGGTTGGAGATGAGGATTTCGGTGCGGAAAGTGCGTGTGGCAGAGTCGACGGTCGGATATATGCGGGCTACTTTGCCGTCGAAGGTCTCGCCCTCGAAGGCATCAAAAGCCACAGTGACGGGCATGCCTGTGCGAATCTTTGAGAGGTCGCTTTCAGTGACGTTAATCATCACCTTGACGACCGGCGAGAGCTGGCCGACAGTCAGGATAGGCAGATTGCCTGTCATATCACCAGGATCATAGTTGCGGGCGGTGACAACGCCGTTTATGGGCGAGGTGAGGACAGTATTCTCAATCAAGTTGCCATATTGCGACTTTGCGGCGTCAAGCTGAGCCTTAAGCTGGTCGACGGCTTGCTGGGTGCCGGCACCGATTTCGAGCAGCTTCACGGCGCGGTCATATTCGCGCTGGATCTGGTCGAGGTTGATCTTCAGCTGATCGCTTGACGCCTGGTCGAGGGTGACGAGAGTCTGGCCTTTGCGCACATGGTCGCCGACTTCGACGGTGATGGCCTTAATGCGATTGGGGGTGGCGGGAGCGATGTTGTTGATGTTGTCGGCTTCGACAGTAGCGGTATAATCGTTGATCTGGGGCACGTCGCGAGCAGTGACGACGTTGACTTCAACCTTGGGAAGTTCTTCTTCTGCGGCTTCGGTGAGCGTCGTTTCTTTTTTTGAGCAAGATGTAAGGGCAGATGCCAACGCTGCGAGGGTAAATAAGGACAAAGAGTGACGAGTGATGAGATTCATATCTTTTGATGAGTTAATTCGTTGTGGATGACTGGGATGTATATTTTTCGATTGGCGCGTTGCCGAGGAGTAGCTCGAGCTCGCTGTGGGCTACGAGGAAATTATAGATGGCCTGAAAGCGGGCGAGGCGAGCACGGGTAAGCGAGAGTTCGGAGTCGCGAAGGTCGAGATAAGATGCAGCTCCGATTTCGAAACTCTGCTGCATGATGTCGTGGGCGCGTTCGGCTTCGGCCACGCTCTCAGAGCACGAGGCTATCTGCTTGATGTTTACGTTGATATTGTCAATAGCGAGAGTGACCTGAGAGTCGATGCTGCGCCGCAGGTTTTCGCGTTGCAATGTTAGTTCGGCAGCCTGAATCTTGGCCTGACGCACGCGCGAATAACGCTGTCCTCCCTCGCAGATGGGGAATGACAGAGACAATCCGATCGTTGAGTAAGGAGTCCATCGGAGGTTCTTGAATGGCGCGCCGTTGTTCATCGACGTCCAGTTATAATTGGCCGACAGGGCAACGGTGGGAAACCAAGCGGCCTGCTGGTTGGCGACATTGCGATTGGCAATTTTGCTATCGATCTCATTGAGTATCAGCGAAGGATTGAGGCTGTAATCACGGCTGATGGCAAGAGCGGTGTCATACATCGAGCTCTCGTAAGCCGATAGGCCGTCTTCGGTTGTGAAGTCAAATGAAGCATCGAGTCCCATCAATATCAGCAACTGCAGGCGCGCCTGCTTTATAGCGATCTCTGACTGCATGAGTTCAGGTTCGATATTCTTCATGGCGACAGAGGTGCGGAGCACGTCGTAGTCAGAAGCGGCGCCGGCCTGATGCTTTTTGGTGTAGATCTCGTGGTTGAGTTTAGCCATATCATAGCTTTCAATGATCACGCGACGCGAGTCTTCAGCCAGCAGGAGTGTATAGTAGGCGCTTTTGACTTGATTGACAAGCTCCAGACGGGATGAGCGAGCTTGCTCAACGCTGCGCAGTATCTGGCTGTCGCTCAATTTCATTGACTGCCATAGCTGCGGGGCAATTATAGGAAGCGCAGCCGTGAAACCGGCGTTGTATGAATTGTCGAGGCCGACCTTTATGCCGTTGTCACCTTTGTTTGATCCGGCCCGCGACTGGATTTCATCGCCGTCAGCCGCGTCGCCCCCCATGCCTTTGAAGCCATCCATATTCATATACATTACCTGCTTCGCGAGTGTGCGGTTGTATGATGCGCCAAAGCTGATCGATGGCAGAAGTTGGCCGAGCGTTTCCTGACGCGAATAATCAGTGCGCGTGACTTCCATGTCGGCAATTTTGACCGTCGGACTTTCACTTAGAGCAATGCCCAAACATTTGTCGAGCGTAAGCACCGGTGGCGTAGCTTGTTGCGCGCCGCAAAACAGACATGCGCCAACTCCACAAGCTAAAGATAGAACTAATTTGTTAAGCATTATTGAGACTGTAGAAATTGAGTCATTAAAAAATTTCTGCAAAGTTAGCAAAAAATGGCTATTTATCAGGGGTTGGCCATTGGCAATGTGAAAAATTGACCAATGAATTATCCCTTTCGGTTAATTATTTCACGATACAGGTTATCAGTTGGCGGTTTGGGATAATTGCACTATCTTTACGCAAAATTCAAAGCAGTATATTGTAAAACCGCAGAACTAATGATCGATATCCAACAAAATGTGCCATTATCCGGCTTAAACACAATGATGACCGGAGGGACTGCCCGCTATCTCGTGGAATGGGATGATGCAGATGACCTCAAGGCTTTTTTTACGGCTGGAAAGTATGACGAAGTCAGGAGGCGGGGTGTCAAACCGGTCGGGCAGGGGAGCAATCTTCTTTTTGTGTCAGACCGTTATGAAGGCGCGTTGCTGAAATGCAGGGCCAAAGGGTGGCATAAGGTTGTCGATAGCGGTGATGTTGTGATCTTGAAAGTTGATGCCGGCGAGTCGCTTGATGATTTGGTTTCTTATGCCTGCAGAGAGAATCTATGGGGCATAGAAAACCTCTCGTTAATCCCGGGGACAGTCGGAGCTGCCGCCGTACAGAATGTCGGAGCTTATGGCGTGGAATTTAAAGACGCAGTTGTGTCGGTTGAGTGTTTCGATAGGATTGAGATGACCGTTAGATCGTTAGAAGTCACTGCTCTCGACTATGGCTATCGTCATTCTCTCTTCAAAGATGATGCTTCCCGGGATAGATTTATAGTGACATCTGTGCTGGTCCGGCTTACAAGAATTGCTGTGCCTAAGCTGACCTACGGTAACTTGGCAGATATGGTTGGCGACATCACCGACCTCAGCGCCATAAGAGAGGCGGTGATCAGCCTTCGCAAGGCCAAACTGCCCGATGTGGGTGTCGTCGGCAGTGCAGGCAGTTTCTTCAAAAATCCCGTTGTGTCTGATAGCGAGTTCGAAAAGATCGCAGCGCTTGTGGCTGACAAAGGTTTCGATGTTGGCCGTATGCCCGTGTATGAAGTTCACGACGGAAAGAAATTGTCAGCTGCGTGGCTGATCGATAGAGCTGGGTGGAAGGGTGTGACAATTGGCCACGCCGGTGTGTGGCCGCTTCAGCCATTAGTGTTGGTCAACGCTGACGGACATGCGAGCGGTCGTGACATGGCCGAACTTGCAGCAAAGATAGGCGAAGATGTGGCCGCGAAGTTTGGTGTCAGCCTCAGCACCGAAGTGGAGTATATATATTAATGTGTAAAATCAAATTCAAGTGCAATATTTATGAGTAAATTTATAATCGAAGGTGGTCATAGGCTGAAAGGTGAAATCACTCCTCAAGGAGCTAAGAACGAAGCGCTTCAGGTGATAAGCGCGGTTTTGCTGACCGAAGATGAAGTTATCATTGAGAATATTCCGGATATACTCGACATCCGAAACCTCATCACTCTGTTGGTCGATATGGGTGTCAAGGTCGAGCGTCTTAGTCATGACTGCTACAAATTTAAAGCCGATACGATTGATCAGCGATATATAGCCGGCCAAGATTTTGTAAGGCGATGTGCGGCCCTGCGGGGATCGCTGCTTGTGGTCGGTCCGTTGCTCGCTCGTTTCGGCCGCTCATACTTCCCTAAACCCGGTGGAGATAAGATCGGCCGACGAAAGGTTGACACTCATGTCACAGGCCTGTTAAATCTCGGAGCGAAATTTTCTGTAGCCGATAATCTGAACTGTTATTTGCTGGAGACTTCTGTCGAGGGTCTGAAAGGCACATATATGTTGCTCGACGAGGCATCGGTGACCGGAACGGCCAATATCATAATGGCGGCCAGCTTGGCAAAGGGCATCACTACGATCTACAACGCGGCATGCGAACCTTATGTGCAACAACTTTGCCGGATGCTTGTGTCCATGGGTGCAAGGATCGACGGCATCGGCTCCAATCTTTTGACCATCTATGGTTCTGTCAGACTGACCGGCGCGCGTCACCGCGTGTTGCCCGATATGATTGAGGTCGGCAGTTTTATCGGCATGGCCGCTATGACGCGCAGCTCGATCACTATAAAAAATGTATCTCGCAGCAATCTCGGAGTCATTCCCGAGTGCTTCCGGCGCATGGGCATAAGGATAGATGAGCACGGCGATGATCTCTTTGTGGAGTCGCAGGAGAGTTATCCGATTGAAAGCAGTCTCGACGGCTCTGTGATGACCATTGCCGACGCCCCATGGCCCGGTCTCACGCCCGACTTGCTCTCGGTGATGCTTGTTGTGGCCACCCAGTGCAAGGGCGAAGTGCTGATCCATCAGAAAATGTTTGAATCTCGTCTGTTCTTTGTCGACCATCTTATCGAGATGGGGGCAAAGATCATACTCTGCGACCCTCACCGCGCAGTGGTCATTGGTCTTGACCACCAGTCTGACCTGCGGGCTAACCATATGCACTCGCCTGATATCCGAGCCGGCATCGCGATGCTGATAGCTGCAATGTCGGCCAAAGGAACCAGTGTGATTGATAATATCCAACAGATCGACCGTGGTTATGAGAGCATAGACTTGCGTCTGAATGAGCTGGGAGCCAAGATCGCCCGTGTCGACTGAGACTGTTGTTGAAATAATGTTGAAAAAAATTGTCAATTTGTGTTGCAATCTGTCGGATAAAAATGTAACTTTGTATTCAACAAAACCAACCTTAACGAAAACCAGCACTAAAACAAACGAGACCAAGGAATCTGATTCATAATGGCAGACTCTAAGAAGCAATACAGCGGTAATTATAAGAAGCAAGGCTCTACGGCGCCTTCGACCGACGCGCTCGGGCGGCTTTCGCCCCGCGACACCGATGTCGAAGCTGCTGTGCTTGGCGCACTTATGATTGAGAAAGATGCCTACACCATCGTGTGCGACATCCTCAAGCCCGAAAGTTTCTATGAGCCGGCTCATCAGAAAGTCTATGAGGCTATTCAGACTCTTGGCGCTTCTCAGCGGCCGATTGACCTCTTTACCGTCACCGAGCAGCTGCGTCTCAACGGCACTCTCGATGATGTCGGCGGCGCGCCATTCGTGGTTCAGTTGACTTCTAACGTTACTTCGGCTGCCCATGTCGAGTTCCATTCGCGAATCGTTGCTCAGAAATATCTTGCGCGAGAGCTAATCTCCTTCGCTGCCCAGATCGAAAACAATGCATTCGATGAGAGCATCGATGTCGATGATCTCTTGCAAGAAGCTGAGGGCAAGCTCTTTGAGATCTCACAGCGCAACGTTAAGAAAGACGTTACGCAGATCGACCCCGTCATTACGGCCGCTCTTGATCAGATACAGGCGGCTGCTAACCGCACCTCGGGCCTCAGCGGTCTCGAGACAGGTTTTCACGAGCTCGACAAAGTCACGTCAGGGTGGCAGAATTCCGACCTCATTATCATTGCGGCCCGTCCGGCAATGGGAAAGACAGCCTTTGTGCTATCAATGGCCAAGAATATGGCCGTCAACTACAGCATTCCTATTGCCGTGTTCTCGCTCGAAATGAGTAACCTTCAGCTTGTCAATCGCTTGATCTCTAACGTTTGCGAGTTACCCGGCGAAAAAATCAAGAGCGGTCAGCTTACGTCGCTCGAATGGGACCAGCTCATGGCCCGGATAAAGCACCTCAACGGCGCGCCGCTTTATATTGATGACACGGCTTCACTGTCAGTGTTTGAGCTTCGCACGAAGGCCCGCCGACTCGTAAGAGAGCATAATATTAAAATGATCATCATCGACTACCTTCAGCTTATGAACGCTTCAGGCATGAAGTTCGGCTCTCGCGAGCAGGAGGTCAGTATGATTTCACGCTCACTCAAACAGCTCGCCAAAGAGCTCAACATACCGATCATTGCGCTTTCTCAGTTAAGCCGTCAGGTCGAAAACCGCAGCGACAACAAGCGCCCTCAGCTCTCCGACCTTCGCGAATCGGGAGCGATCGAGCAGGATGCTGATATCGTATGCTTTATTCACCGGCCTGAGTATTATTACCATAGCGACAAAGACGCCAGCGGTAATGATATCAGAGGATTGGCTGAGTTTATCATCGCAAAACACCGTAGCGGTTCGGTCAAGGACGTCAATATGCGTTTCCGTGCTCAGTTTGCTCGTTTCGAGAACTGGCTTGAAGACGGTAATGGCCAGATCGTCGAGTCGGCCCCCTCGCGCCTTAACACTATGGGAGATGATCCGCTCAATATGTCGACTTCTATGGCCGGCGGCACTGTTGACCTCTCCCCATCAACTGATGAACCTGTTCCATTTTAAGCAGTTAGAGAAATGAAAGAAAAAATTTTCAAAAAAAATTATTATTTCTCAAACCTTTTTCAGGGTTCTGATGTTAGAATAGTACAAACGCCCGATAACGGTCGTAAAATATGCAGAATTATTAATCACTAATTTATGTTTGATATGAAAAAAGTCGCTTTATTGTTTGCTGTCGCTCTTAGCACATTGGCAGTTAACGCACAGA
Organism: uncultured Bacteroides sp.; assembly: GCA_964423485.1. Lineage (GTDB taxonomy): Bacteria > Bacteroidota > Bacteroidia > Bacteroidales > Muribaculaceae > CAG-873. Next base: position 3,879 of record CAYRFB010000039.1, on the reverse strand, counting down.
AATTTGACAAAAACGAGTTAAAACAACTTCAGGCTTTCCTCGCTGCTCCTGCAGAAAAAGAAGCCACCAACGCTCAGGCGTTAAAGATCTCTGATATCAAGAATCCTTCTTCATGGGAGGGTGTGACAGTTGAAAACGGCCATGTTACCGCTATCGACTGGAAAGGCAAAAAGATCGCCGGTGATTTGAACCTCAGCGGTTTCACCGCTCTTAAGACTGTCGACGTTTCTCGCAACGCTCTTACTTCAGTTTCTTTTGCCGGTGACGAAGCAATCACTGACCTCAACTTCTCAAGAAACAAAATCACTACAGCAGACCTTACAGGTTGCAGCCAGGTAGTTAAGGTTTCAGCTAATAACAACCGTATTACAGATTTCGAACTCTCAGGAGTTACAGCACTTGAAAATCTCAATGTGGCATCTAACCACCTCGAAGCGCTTGACCTCTCTTTCGCTCCGACTCTTAAAACAGTTAACTGCCAGTCTAACGACCTCGTGTCACTCAACGTTGTGGATTGCAAGGCACTTAAGAACCTCTACTGCGGTTACAACAAGCTGACTTCGCTTAACCTCGCAGGTGTTGAAAACCTCCAGAACCTCAACATCGATGACAACTCAATCACTAACCTCATCGTTTCGGGTCTTCCTTCACTTTCAACATTTGTTTGCTCTGACAACAACATGAAGGGTCTCGCAGTGCGTGATTGCAACGCTCTTCTCGACATCGTTTGCTCTTACAACGACCTCACTTCATTCACAGTTTCAAATTGCCCGCAGCTCCAGTTTGTTGATTGCTCTTACAACGACCTCACTACTTTGAGCCTCAGCAACCAGACATTCCTTCAGCGTCTGCTCTGCAACAACAACGAACTCACAATGCTCGACGTATCATTTGACCAGGCTCTTACCTACGTTAACTGCCGCTTCAATATGATCACCGACCTCCGCACAATCGCTTGTCCTAACCTCCACATGATCGCTTCTGAGTGGAACTACTAATTAGGCACAAAATAAATTGAACTAACATAAGACATTCTATACGTTGAGGCTCAAGCGAGCCCGACAATAAAGCGAGGCCACTCCGATATGAAGAGTGGCTTCGCTTTATTTGTGACCCGACAATTTTTTTTGTAATTTTGTAAGCATTATGGCCGACGTATTTTTGACAATAGCAGCCCCTTCGGAAGGCATCTACAAGGAGAAGATGAGCAAGTTTCTTGCCTTTGCTTTTCCTGTCACAAGCGCTGCAGAGGCCAAGGCTCACATTGCCGACTTTCAAAAGCGATATTACGACGCACGCCATGTCTGCTGGGCATATATGATCGGCGCTTCCCGCACCGAGTTCCAGTCTAATGACAATGGCGAGCCATCGGGCACAGCCGGTAAACCCATCTTAGGACAGATCAATTCATTTGGCCTCACCAATGTTGTCATAATTGTGGTGAGATATTTCGGAGGCATAAAATTAGGCACCTCCGGCCTGATCGTCGCCTACCGTGAAGCCGCTCGCGAAGCCCTGTCTTCTGCTGAGATTATTGAGTGTCACGAAACTGCTGATATTACCTTCACCTTCCCTTACCTGGCTATGAATGACGTTATGAAACTGTGCAAAAACTGCGATGCCGAAATCATAAGCCAACTCTTTGACAACTCCTGTGAGATGACCCTAAGAGTCCGCCGCGACCATGCCGCTCCCCTCCGCAACCGCCTCACCTCGCTCGACGGCGTCACCCTCAACGATTAATTACATTCAACTTTTTTGTACGGTCGTTGCCTGCAACGGCCCCTATGACAGTCTCGGTCTGGTCGACCACTACCTCGCAACGTGGCTTGCATTTTCACCGTTTATTTTTCATTCTTTCTTCTTTCGCACCAATCTCGATGATGCGCTGGTTGGAGGAACCGCGGAAGGGGAGGTCGGGGTCACGGAGCGACTGGATGTAGGGACCGTCAACGAGCACATCTATCAATGATAGCAACTCTGCGTATTTTTTATCGGCGACAAGGTCTTCAAAGACAAAACCCGTGTAACACCAAATGGTCTTGCCCACAGATTTGATTCTGCGGGCAAGCTCAGTTAGAGGTTCCAATTGATAAAGAGGGTCGCCACCTGAGAAGGTAACATTAAAATCATTGTCGATGATATGCTCAATCAGTTGGTCGATAGTCATATCCCGACCCGCATTAAAGTCCCATGTCGATGGATTGTGGCATCCCGGACATTGGTGGCTGCAACCGGCGAAATATATGGAAGTGCGTAGACCGGGTCCGTCGACCGACGTGCCGTCTATGATGTCGATGACGCGCAGAGTTGTCATTTGTGTACTACGCGGTCATTGAGTTCGGCGAGTTTGGCGCTGTTCCAGCGATCGGTGGTGCCGACGAGATAGCCGGTAATGCGCTGGAGTTTGTCAATGTTTTTGCTGCCGCATTTTGGACATGAGTCAAGATTGTCGGCAGCGTTTTCGTAACCGCAATCCATACAGCGGTTGCGGTTGTGGTTGACCGAGCAGTAGCCGATGTTATTTTTATCCATCAAGCCCACGATGTCGGCTATGGCTTCAGGGTTGTGGGTCGCGTCACCGTCAATCTCGACGTAGAAGATGTGGCCGCCGCGTGTAAGTTCGTGGTATGGCGCCTCGATTTCTGCTTTGTGCTTGGGTGAGCAGTGATAATAGACCGGCACGTGGTTGGAATTGGTGTAGTAAATCTTGTCAGTGATGCCGGGGAGTATGCCAAATGATTTGCGATCCTTGACGGTGAATTTGCCGGATAGACCCTCGGCGGGAGTGGCGAGGGTAGAATAATTGTGAGAATAACGCTCTGAGAACTCATTGGCACGGCTACGCATGTGGCTGACGATGCGCAGACCGAGCTGCTGGGCTTCAGGACTCTCACCGTGATGCTTGCCGGTGAGGGCTACCAGACATTCGGCCAGACCGATAAAGCCTATGCCAAGTGTGCCGTGGTTGATGACCGGTTCGATCGTATCGGTCGGCTTGAGAACTTCAGAGCCGTTCCAAAGTCGAGACATCAGCAGCGGGAACTGCTTGGCGAGGGCAGTCTTCTGGAAGTTGAAACGGTCGTCAAGCTGACGCGCCGCAATCTCGAGCACATTGTCGAGACGCTTGAAGAAGGTTTCGATGCGCTCTTCTTTATCGCGAATACCCATACACTCGATCGCTATGCGGACAATGTTGATCGTTGTGAAGCTAAGATTGCCGCGGCCTATAGAGGTCTTTTCGCCGTAACGATCCTCGAACACTCGGGTGCGACATCCCATTGTCGCTACTTCGTAATTGTATCGCTTGGGGTCATCGGCACGCCATTTTTCGTGCTGGTTAAATGTGGCGTCAAGATTGACAAAGTTGGGGAAGAAGCGGCGAGCAGTCACCTTGCAAGCCAATTTAAACAGGTCACCGTTGCGGTCTTCGGGCAGGTAGCTCACGCCGCGTTTCTTCTTCCAGATCTGAATGGGGAAAATGGCGGTCGCCCCGTTGCCTACACCTTCGTATGTTGTGTTGAGTATCTCTCGGATAATGCAACGGCCCTCGGCAGAAGTGTCAGTGCCATAGTTGATGGAGCTGAACACCACCTGATTGCCGCCGCGCGAGTGTATAGTGTTCATATTGTGGATAAAGGCCTCCATCGCCTGATGAACACGGCTGACTGTGCGGTTGACTGCGTGCTGACGCACACGCTCTTCACCCTTAAGGCCGTCGAGAGGCAGTTTTATATAATCATCAAACTTGTAATCATAGAGATGAGAATAGTCTTCGCCATTGAGGGATTCAAGATTTTTGATTTCCTCTATATAAGATGAGCGCACGTATGGCGCGAGATAGAAGTCAAAAGCCGGGATGGCCTGACCGCCGTGCAT